>JALYWI010000017.1 GCA_030852785.1 Actinomycetota bacterium | reverse complement strand
CCCAACGGGGCGGCCACGTCCGCGTCGACCGGACCGAGCACGCCGGTGTCGGCGACAGCCGACGGCGCCGCTGGCTCGGATGTCGGGGCTGCCGGTGCCGGTGCCGCTGACCCGCCGCAGTCCGCGGAGGTCGAGCCGATGCCGACGCCGCAGATGCGGATCGGTGCATCGGCGTCCACCGTGACGTCACCCACGATCGGAGTGATCGCCGTGGCCGGCGTGGAGGGGTCGGGTTCGCTCGCCGTCGACTCGGGAGCGGGTGCCGCAGGGGGTGCGGGAGCGGGCGCGGGAGCGGCACACTCGGCGCTGCTGTCGCCCAGCAGTCCGACACCGATGCCGCAGACATCGACGGGCAGCTGCACGTCGACGCGGTCGGGCTCCTGGGCGCTCGCCGCGCCCGTGCCGAGCACGAAGAGCGCGGTCAGGAAGAGGGCGAATCGGATCGCCCAACGCATTGGCTGGTTCATGGTTCTCGATCTCCTTGTCGTTCACGTTCTGACAGCACGACGACCGGGTCGTCGTGGTTCCTCGGACCGGCCCGTGGCCGGTCGGGAGCGTCGTCAGTCGGGAGCGACAGGAGGGAGTGGAGAGGGCTGCGATCGTGGATCGGCTGCGTCCGCGTGCAGCGGCACGCTGTGGCACCGCCCCGCTCGCGGTTCGGTCGAGAGCACACCCAGCGTCGGCTGGCGATCGGCTCCCGATCCACCGGCCGTCGGCGCCGGCACCGCACCGGCGCTCCGCTCGGGGCGGACGGGGCCACGAGGAGCAGTCGGTGCGTCGTCGCGGGCGGTCACCGAGGCGTCGAGCTCGGCGCTGATCGTGGTGTCGTCGTCACCCGAGGCGGTCCGCAGATCGCGCCGCCCGTCCATCATCGGGGCAGTCGTCGCTGGTTCGGCGTGCTCGTGCACATCGGCCGTGCCAGGTCGCGATGCCTCGCCCGGCGCTGCCGCGTCGAGCGCGTCCGACACCGGGACCGGGACGGTCGGTGCGACCTGATCGACGGGAAGCAGCGGCAACTCCGGGACGAGCGTCGGGGGCAGACCGGGAAGCGCCGGTGTGGGGATCGCGGTCAGGGCGGGGGCCACGACCTCGTCGATCACCGGAGCGACGATCGGCTGGGCGGTGACTGCTCGGACCACGGGGGTCGCGACGGGTTCCAGCGCCGAGACGGTCGGCTGCGTCGCCTGTGCGACGTGTGCGAGCACCGGTTCGACCGGCTGCAGGGCGGGCTCGGCGGCACGGAGCACCCGGCCGGGCGCCTCGAGGAGCGGGGCGGCTCGTTCCTGCAGCTCGAGGGTCGGGTGATCGGCCCCGTCCGCAGCGGAGGCTCCGGCGCTCGTCAGCCACATCACGCCGAGCCCGACGAACAGTGCCAGCACCACCCGCGTCACCGCACACGCGAATCGCCCGGCACGGGCGTTCGTCGGCGCACTGGGCGAATGCTGGGGAGACGGCACGGCGTATCAATACCCCGGACAGTGGTTGTAGAAACACGATGTGTAGTGGTGAGGTCGACCGCTGTGGCGGTGTCGACGGCCCCGTCGGGCGCCCCGTGGCCGTGTGCCGGTCCCGGAACCCCTGGATCCAGCGCGGGGCTGCGGGCCGGTAGTCTTCGGCGACCGACCATGGCGTCCCAGGAGGACTCGAAGGTGGCAGTAGGACTGGCGGCACTCCTCGACGACGTGGCCGCACTCGCGAAGCTGGCCGCCGCGTCGGTCGACGACATCGGCGCTGCGGCGAGCAAGGCGACCGTGAAGGCTGCCGGCGTCGTCGTCGACGACGCGGCCGTCACCCCGGCCTACGTCCAGGGCCTGGCGGCTGACCGCGAGCTGCCGATCATCCGACGCATCGCCACGGGCTCCCTGCGGAACAAGCTCCTGTTCATCCTGCCGGTCGCGCTGCTGCTCAGCGCCGTCGCCCCGACGGTCGTCGAGATCATCCTGATGTGCGGTGGTGCGTACCTCGCCTACGAGGGTGCCCACAAGGTCTGGCACAAGCTCAAGGCCGACGACCACTCCCACGACGTGCCCGTGGTCCTGCAGGGCGCCGATGCCGAGAAGGCGACGATCTCGAGCGCGATCCGCACGGACTTCATCCTGTCGGCCGAGATCATGGTGATCGCCCTCAAGGAGGTCATCGACGAACCGCTGGTGCGCCGCGGCCTGATCCTGGTGATCGTGGGGATCCTCATCACCGCCGTCGTGTACGGAGCCGTCGCCCTGATCGTGAAGATGGACGACGTCGGGCTCCGCCTCGCACAGCGGACCTCGCCCTCACAGCAGCGGATGGGTCGGGGTCTGGTGTCGGCGATGCCGAAGGTGCTGACGACGCTCTCGGTCGTCGGCACCGCCGCCATGTTGTGGGTCGGCGGCCACATCCTCCTGGCCGGCACCGACGAGCTCGGATGGCACGGGCCCTACGAGTTCGTGCACCACCTCGAAGAGGGCGTGCACGACGTCGGCGGGATCGGCGGCGTGTTGTCGTGGCTCGTCAACACCGCGATGTCGGCGCTGGTCGGCCTCGTCGTCGGCGGGATCATCGTCGCGATCGTCACGTTCGTGCAGCAGCGTCGGAACCCGTCGGCCGCTCAGCCCGCGCACTGATCACGGCCTGCAGCACCCACGTCAGTCGGACGCGCTCCTCAGCCGTGCCATGTCGTCGTCGCTCAGGGTGAGCGTCGCGGCCGCCACGTTCTCGCGGAGGTGCTCGACGGAGCCGGTGCCGGGGATCGGCAGCATCACCGGGCTGCGCTGCAGCAGCCACGCGAGGGCCACCTGCCCGGGAGAGGCATCGTGCTCCGCCGCGATCTCGGCGACGGGGCCACCGGGCCCAGCGAGTCGCCCGGCGGCGAGCGGGAACCAGGGGATGAACCCGATCTGGTTCGCCTCGCAGTGCTCGAGCACGTCCTCGGAGGAACGGTCGCCCAGGTTGTAGAGGTTCTGCACCGTCACGATCGGCACCACGGCCCGTGCCGCCTCGATCTCGTCGACGGAGACCTGCGACAGACCGACGTGTCGCACGAGCCCCTCGTCACGGAGCTCGGCGAGCAGACCGAACTGCTCCTCGGCGGGCACGGCCGGATCGATCCGGTGCAGCTGGAAGAGCGGGATCTGCTCCAGGCCGAGGCGCCGCAGGCTCAGCAGGCAGCCCTGGCGCAGGTACTCGGGGCGCCCCACCGGTGCCCACACGTCCGGGCCGTGGCGGGTGAGCCCGCACTTGGTCGCGACGACCACGTCCTCGTACGGCGACAGCGCCTCGTGGATGAGTCGCTCCGACACCTCGGGACCGTAGGAGTCCGCCGTGTCGATGAAATCGACGCCGAGCTCGGGCAGTGCCCTCAGCACGGCGAGTGCCTGATCGGGGTCGGCCGGTTCGCCCCACACGCCGGCACCGGTGATGCGCATCGCGCCGAAGCCGAGTCGGGTGACGCTCAGGTCACCGCCGATCGAGAAGGTCGCGGGTGAGGGGTTGGACCAGGTCATGTCGGTCATGACGTGATCCCAGCACATCCACGGGGTCGTGGTGCGTCACCCCGACCGACCTGCGGCGCGATTCAGTCGACCCGCAGGTCGATGACGGTGTCCCGCTCGGGACCGCGGGTGAGCGGCGGCAGCCACTCCGGGATCGCTCCTCGTCGCGCGGCGGTCGCCGCCGCGCCGGCCCAGCCGGGCGCGTCGGTGCGCTCCCGACCAGCACCCCACTCGCGAGTCCCGGCCCGAGTCAGACCGGGGTCTGCGACGTCGGGCACCCGCGCCGGTGTCCATCCGGGCGCCGTCGACGGGGCGGCACCGGCGCGGCGCGTCCCGTCGGGCGTCGGTGTGCTCGAGCGGATCTGGGAGCAGAGGGCCTCCCAGCCGTGTGTGCTGCCGCCGGTCGCGTGCACCGCGGTCCGGAGCATGGCGTGGCAGTGGTCGAACGCATCGTCGGAGGTCGACGCAGCGACGGTCACCGAGATCTCCACGCTCGAGCGGCCGGCACGCCGGAACCTGGTCGAGGCGATGCGCCCGTCACGGCGGGCGAGGCGCCGGAGCTCGGTGTGCGCACGCTTCGCGGTCCGGTGGCCGACGCGGACGTCGTCGAAGTTGGCGAGGTCGAGCTCGCAGACCACCTCGTAGCGGGCCTCGGCCGTACGGGTCGGCATCAGGTCGCCGGACGGGTCGAGGTCAGCTCGACCTCGAAGTCCTCGGCGTAGTCACCCGATCCGCCGCTCAACGAGGCGTCGACCGAGAATCGGACCGGAAGACCGGTCCGGGCGTCGAACCACCACTCGCCGGACTCCCGGCCGCTCTGCGCGTCGGAGAAGTCGTCGGTCGTGCGCACCCGGACGACCTCGACGCGCTCGCCGTCGATCTCGAGGGTCTCGGAGCCGACGACCTCGGCCGCGGCACGATCCGCGGTGACGGCGTCGTCCAGGTCGGTCACGCCCGTGCAGGACCCCGCTCGTGTCTGACCGGCCGTCGCGTCGGACCACACCACGTCGAGTGGCTCGTCGCAGGTGTAGGTGGACAGCGTGGTCAGGTCGAGTCCCGGGGCCTTGCGCTGCGTCCACGTCTCGAGGCCGACGAGGGCGAAGGTCGCGGTCGGGCTCGGGCAGTAGGTCCACGAGCGCCAGTGGTGGCTGTTGAAGTCCACCCGTGAGGTGAAGCAACCACCCTCGCCGTAGGTCAACGTCAACGGGGCGTTGGGGCCGAGGTCCTCGTCGAAGCCGGGCACGCCGATCGACTCGGTGCCCGACGCGGTGGCGGCGTAGACGCCCGCCGCGGGTCGGCCCTCGGCGTCGCCCGAGGATCCCTGGGCGGCACGGAACTCGAGCAGCGCCTGGTCGTCGCTCAGCGGTTCGGCCTGCTCCCTGCCGAACACGAACCACGCGACGCCGGCGGCGACGAGCACGGCCACCAACACCGCGACGACGATGAGCACCGTCCGCAGTCGGCGCCGCGGCCGGTCACTGCCGGAGCCGTCCGGATCTACGCCGGTGTCGGGTCCGTCGGGTTGCACCTCGTCGACGACATGGGAGGCCATGTGGACCCATCGGCCGGAGCGGTCCGGGATGAAGGATCCTCGGTCGGACGCGACGAGCCGAGCGAGTCGGCCCGCTCCGTCCAGTCAGGTCAGGTCAGTCAGGTCAGGTCGAGGGACGACGCGACCTCGTGCTGCGCGACGTGTGCGTCGATGATCACGTCCTGCTGTGCACCATCGGGACCGCTGCCGCGGAACGCCTCGACCGACTCGACGGTGTCCCACTGCTCGAAGACGTTGATGCGCTCGGCGTCGACCAGGTCGGCCGAGATGCAGAAGTCCTGGCAGCCGGGTGCCGAGCGTGCGGCCTCGACGACCGCCCGGCACGACGCCAGGTAGTCGGCCCGATCCGCTGCTCCGACCCTGATCCACCCTGCGACGATGACCATCCCCGCGGATGCTAGACGGCCGGGTACCGTCGGCCGATGGCCCGTGTCCCGTTCGCCCGTGTCCTGATCGCCGCCGCCGTGCTCGTCGCGCTCGCCGGGTGCACGAGCGACGCCGACGACACGGCCGCGCCTCCGGATCGTGGCGGCCCGACGTCCAGCACCGAGGCGGCGGTCCCTGCAGCCGTCGAGGAGTTCACCGGCACGCTCGACGAGTTCTACGTCGTGCCGGACCCGCTGCCCGCCGGAGCGCCCGGTGACCTGATCCGCATCCAGCGCCTCGACGAGGTCGACGGTCGTGTGACCTCTCGGATCATGTACCACTCGACCGACGCCAGCGGGCGTGACCGAGCGGTCACCGGTGTCGTGACCCACCCCACCGGTCCGGCACCCGAGGACGGGTGGCCGGTGGTCTCGACCGCCCACGGCACCACCGGGATCGCCGCTCGCTGCGCGCCGAGTCGCACCGGAGCGCCCGCTCGGGACTGGGGGAACGGCGGCGTGGCCGTCGCGACCGACTACGTCGGCATGGGTCCCGAGGGCGAGCTGCACCCCTACCTGTCGAAGCCGAGCGAGGGCAACGCGGTCATCGACGCCGTGACCGCCGTCCGTCAGCTCCCCGCAGCCCACGCCGGGCGCCGCTGGGTCAGCATCGGTCACTCCCAGGGCGGCCACGGCGCCCTCTCGGCGCACGAGCTCGCGGCGGAGCGGGCCCCCGAACTCGAGCTCGTCGGGACGGTCGCGCTCGCGCCGGCCGCGATGCTGGAGAAGGTGTACGGCGGGATCGACCCGATCGTGACGTCGGTCCTGACGATGATGGCGCTCTACGGCGGCACCTCGGAGCATCCCGATCTGGAGCCGTCGGACTACCTGACCGCCGACGCGCAGGCCGCGGCGAGCATCTTCGACACCGGATGCCTGGACGAGATCACCGAGACGCTGATCCCCGTCGCGCTCGCCGGTGCGTTCACCGCGGACCCTCGGACCACCGAGCCCGCGGCCAGCATGCTGGGGGCCAACGACGTCGGCAGCGTCGCGGTCGACGACGTCCCGGTCCTGCTCGCCTCGGGCACCGTCGACGACCGCGTGGTGATCGACCGGGTGCGTGACCTGTTCACCCGGATGTGCGACGCCGGGCAGGTCACCGAGCTCCACGTGATCGACGGCGCAGACCACGGATCGGTCATCCCCGCGACCGCCGAGCTGGTGGCCACGTGGGTCGACGCCCGCTTCGACGGCGGGACGCCGACGGACCACTGCGGGACCGCGGCGGCCGGCTGAGGCGGCGCCGGCTCAGTCCGCGCGCACGACCCGGGTGCCCGGGAAGTCGCCCTCGACGCGCCAGCGCTCCAGGTACCCGGCGTAGTCGAGCAGGCTGCCGGTGTAGACGAGGTTGCGGGCCGCCTTGGGGTTGTGGCCCTGTTCGCCGTTGTAGTAGCCGGGCGTGCAGGTCGTGGAGTACTCCGCGATGCCCATGGCGACGCCGAGCAGCAGCGCGTGCCAGTCCTCCTCGGCCTCGGCGGTCGCCTCGATGGTCGCGACACCCTCGTCGATGCAGGCGGCGATCAGCCACGCCACGTGCTTCGCCGATTCCGACAGGAAGTGCAGGAAGTTCGTCCCGAACCCGGCCTGGACCAGGCTGATCATCATCAGGTTCGGGAACTCGGCCGACAGCACGCCGTGCAAGGTGTGGGCGCCGTCGTGCCAGCGCTCGCTCATCGCCACGCCACCGCGGCCACGGGGGTCGAAGCCGAGGCGCTGTTCCAGGTCGGTGGTCACCTCGAAGCCCGAGGCGAACACCAACAGGTCGACCTGGTACTCCTCGCCGGCGACCACGACGCCCTTGGGCGTGATGGCCTCGACGCCCCGGCCGTCGGTGTCGACCAGGTGCACGTTCGGGCGGTTGAAGGCGGGCAGGTAGCCGTCGTGGAAGCAGACACGCTTGCAGTGCTTGCCGTACCAGGGCTTCAGCTTGGCAGCGGTGTCGGGGTCCTCGACGATCGAGTCCACCCGTCGACGCAGCTCCTCCATGGTCTCGAAGTCGGACCGCTCCATCTCGGCGGCACGCTCGGGATCGTCGGTGGCGGTCTGGGTGTCCTCCCACATGACCTTCGTCCACCCGTCGCCGACGAGATCCCGTTCGGGCTTGGCGCCGGTGACGGCCTGGGTGAAGTTGCGGATCCGCTCGGCCTGCCAGCCCGGTTCCTGGTTGGTGAACCACTCGACGTCGGTCGGTCCGTTGTCGCGCTGACCCACCGGCGAGGGAGTGCGCTGGAAGACGAACAGCTCCTCGGCGGCCTCGGCGAGCTGCGGCACCGCCTGGATCGCCGTCGCACCGGTGCCCACGATGCCCACCCGCTTGTCGCGCAGCGCGTCCATCGGCACCCCGGGCGCGCCGCCGGTGTAGCCGTAGTCCCATCGGCTCGTGTGGAACGAGTGGCCCTCGAAGTCCTCGATGCCGGGGATGCCCGGCAGCTTCGCCTTGTGCAGGATGCCGCCCGCGGTGACCAGGAACCGGGCCGAGAGCTCGTCTCCACGAGAGGTGCGGATCTGCCACCGCTGGGCGTCGTCGTCCCATTCCGCGGTGTGCATCTCGGTCTGGAACAGGGCGTGCGGATACAGCTCGAAGTGGCGGGCGAGCAGCTGGCAGTAGGCGAAGATCTCGGTCGCGCTCGTGTACTTCTCGGTCGGGACGTAGCCCGTCTCCTCGAGCAGCGGCAGGTAGGTGTACGACTCGACGTCGCACATGCACCCCGGGTACCGGTTCCAGTACCAGGTGCCGCCGAAGTCGCCGGCCTTCTCGACGATGCGGATGTCCTGTACGCCCGCCGCCTTGAGGTTGATCGCCGTGAGCATGCCGGCGAACCCGCCACCCACGATGACGACGTCGGGGGACTCGACCAGCGCATCACGGGTGAAGCCGGGCTCGACGAAGGGGTCCCGGTCGAAGTCCGCGTAGTCGCCCTTCATCTCCTGGTACTGCTGGAGCCCGTCGCCGCGCAGCCGCTTGGCGCGCTCCGCCTGGTACCGACGCCTGGCCTCCTCGAGTGCCGGGGTGTCGTCGGGTTCGTGGTCGGTCATCGCGGGATCCTCTGCTCGCTGCTCACTGGCTCGCTGCATGACGCCCGCCGGAGATGCGCGCGCCGGCCCACAACCTAGGACCGGTCGAGCACCCGAGCTGACGGGCCGTCAGATGCGGGGTCGTGGCCCGGTAGCTTGTGGCCCGCCCGCCAGGAAGGAGTGCCCGTCGTGGAGCTGTTGATCGTCGTCGTCGCCGGACTGCTCGCCGTGGCCGGCGCCGCTGCGATCGCCCCGAGACTGCGCATCGCGGCACCGTTGATCCTCGTGGTGATGGGCATCGGGATCAGCGTCCTGCCGTTCGTGCCGGACATCGAGATCGACCCCGAGTGGATCCTGGCCGGTGTACTTCCTCCGCTGCTGTACTCCGCCGCGGTGGCCATGCCCGCCATGAACTTCCGCCGCGAGTTCACCGCCATCCGCGGCCTCGCCGTCGCCCTGGTCGTGCTGTCCGCAGTCGTGCTCGGCGTGTTCTTCTCCTGGGCGATCCCGGGCCTGAGCATCTGGTGGGGCATCGCGCTCGGAGCGATCGTCAGCCCGACCGACGCCGTGGCGACCTCGATCGTCCGCAGCGTCGGGGTGTCCGGACGGGTGTCGTCGGTGCTGGCGGGGGAGAGCCTGCTCAACGACGCGACCGCCCTGGTGCTGCTGCGCTCCGCGATCGCCGGCACCGCAGCGACGATGACCCTGCGCCACATCGCGCTCGACTTCGCCTGGGCCGTCGCGGTGGCGCTGGTGCTCGGACTCGTCGTCGGACGGCTCAACCTCTGGGTCCGAGCGAAGGTCGCGGACTCGACGGTGAACACGATCATCTCGTTCACGGTCCCGTTCCTCGCATCGATCCCCGCCGAGTTGCTCGGCGCCTCGGGCCTGGTCGCCGCGGTCGTGGCGGGCCTGGTGACCGGTCACGGAGCGCCGCGGGTCCTGCCGCCGCGCCACCGCCAGTCCGACACCCAGAACTGGCACACCGTCGAGCTCGTGCTCGAGGGCGCCATCTTCCTGGTGATGGGTCTCGAGCTCTCCGCGATCGTCGGTGACGTCAACGACCAGCACGTCGGCCTGGGGACCGCGTTCGTGGTGGCGCTCGCCGCGCTCGCCCTGGTGCTGGTCGTGCGCGCCGCCTACGTCGCCCCGCTGCTGGCCGGGCTCGCCCGCGGCGCCCGGCGGCGGACACAGCGGACCACGGTCACCTCTGATCCACGCCACCGGCGTTCCCTCGCCGACATCGACTACCTGCTCGCCGCACCGCTGGGCTGGCGTGACGGCGCCGTGCTGGTCTGGGCGGGCATGCGTGGAGCGGTCACGCTGGCCGCCGCCCAGACGTTGCCGTCGGACGCCCCGGAGCGTTCCCTGCTCGTGCTGATCGCGTTCGTCGTCGCCGCCTCGTCGCTGCTGATCCAGGGCGGCACACTCGGCGCGTTCGTGCGCTGGATCCGTCCCACCGAGCCCACGCCGGACCCCGGTCGGACCGAGGAGCTGACCGCGATCCTCGTGCGGGTGCGCGACGACCTGATCGCGTCGACCGATCCTGACGAGCGAGTGCCCGTCGAGCCGCCCGAGATCGTCGCCGGTCACGTCACGCTGCCGCCGACGCTGTCGCTGCGGGTGTTGGACGCGCAGCGCGACGCCCTGCTCGACGCGCGGGACGACGGGTTGTTCGACGCCGAGCTGCTCGAGGCGGCACTGGAGCGCCTGGACGCCGCGCAGATCAGCGTCGAGCTGCGCGGCCCCTGATCGAGCCGTCACTGCCGACGGAACGGCCGACATCGGGGCCGACGACGAGATCCTGCCGATCCACGCCGACGGCGGCGCGGCAATACTCGGCACCATGACCGACGCGACGCCCGGCAGCACGCCCACCGAGGAGCCGTCCATGCGGGCGCGCATGCTGGCCGGCGAGCTCTACCTGGCCGACGATCCCGAGATCACCGCCGAGTCACGCCACGCCCGACGCCTCCAGGACGACTTCAACCGCTGCACGCCTGCCGAACACCACCGCCAGGACCAGATCCTCTCGGAGCTGCTGGGCAGCATCGGTGAGGGCACCCACATCCGTGCGCCGTTCTACTGCGACCTCGGCTACCAGACCCACGTCGGTGCTCGCAGCTTCGCCAACTTCGGTCTCGTCGCGCTCGACGTCGCCGAGATCCGCATCGGTGACGACGTGCAGATCGGTCCGAACGTGCAGCTCCTCACGCCGACGCACCCGCTCGACGCCGACCTGCGACGCGACAAGTGGGAGGCCGCGGAGCCGATCACCATCGGCGACAACGTGTGGCTCGGCGGCGGCGTGGTCGTGCTGCCGGGGGTCACCATCGGCTCGGACACGGTGGTCGGCGCCGGCTCGGTGGTCACCAAGGACCTGCCGGCGGGTGTGCTGGCGGTCGGCAACCCGGCTCGGGTCATCCGCCAGCTGTGAGCCGCGACCGGCGTCAGCGTTCGCGCTCGAGCAGCGCCCGCTTGCGTTCGACGCCCCAGCGATAGCCCGACAGCGTGCCGTCGCGACGCACCACCCGGTGACACGGCACCGCGACGGCGAGCCGGTTCGCGCCGCACGCGCTGCCCACGGCGCGCACCGCGCCGGGTGCGCCGATGCGCTCCGCCAGCTCGCCGTAGGTCACCGTCGTGCCGGGCGGCACCTCGCGCAGCGCCTGCCAGACACGCTCCTGGAAGGCGGTGCCGTGGATGTCGAGCGGCAGCGCCGGCGGCACCTCGGGGTGCTCGACGAGCGCGACGACCTGTGCGACGAGCCGATCGAAGTCCGGGTCGTCGCCGCTCAGCTCGGCGGCGTGGAAGCGATCCTGGAGCCGTCGGACGAGCGCGTCGGGGTCGTCGCCGAACTCGATGGCGCACACCCCGCGGTCCGTCGCGGCGACCAGCAGCGCCCCGAGCGACGTCGCCGCGACGGCGAAGCGGACCCGGTTGCCCTCACCGCCGGCGCGCCACTCGGTCGGGCTCATGCCGAGCCGGGCGGTCGAGGTCTCGTAGAACCGACCGCTCGATCCGTACCCGGCCGAGTGGATCGCGTCGGTCACCGACGTCGTCGCGGCGAGCGCTCGCTCCGCTCGGCGAGCTCTGGCGCCACGTGCGTAGGCGGCGGGGGAGAGTCCGGTCATCGCGGTGAACGCCCGGCGGAACGTCGAGACGCTCAGCGACGCCGTGTCGGCCAGCTCGGCCAGGCTCGGTGTCGGGTCGGTCGCCTCGAGCACACGACAGGCGTGCCGCACCTCGTCTTCGTACCGGGCGTTCGTGCTGCCGGTGGGGGACCCGGTGGTGACGGTCGACGATGCCATGGGACGAGTCTCGTCCCGCTGCCGCAGCCGCGCACTCCGGATCGTGTCAACGTCGCGGGTCAGCCGGCCGCCGCCTCGAGTGCGGGGCGCAGCTCCTCGATGCCGTAGGGGATGGACAGCGGCGTCGGCGTGTTGAGCGCCACGGCCGTCGCGTAGTCGAGCACCGCCACGGCGCCGCTCTTCACCGCCGGCAGCGAGTCGTACGAGGGGATCGACGAGGGGTCCTCGCCGTTGGTCAGCAACGCGAGCAGATCCGCGTCGAGCAGGTCCATCCGTTCGAAGCCGACCTCGACGCGCCCGGACTCGCCTGCGCCGACCTCGATGATGGCGGGGGAGATCTCCATGCCGAGCTGCGAGAAGAACCCGACCGCGCCGTCCTCGGGATCGGACACCACGTAGATCGCGTCGCCCTTGACGTAGTTCGCGAAGGCGAAGGTCCTGCCCGCCAGACCCGGGAGGTCCCTGGCCACGGCGTCGACCTGACCCTCGACCTCGGCGGCGACCTCTGCGGCGGACTCGTTCTCGCCGAGCACCCGGCCCGCGGCCGAGGTGATCTCCTGCCAGGTGTCGACCTCGTTGTCGCTCAGCGTCGAGATGGTCGGCGCGATCGCTGCGAGCTGGTCGTAGTCGGCCTGGTCCTGGGCGAAGTAGGTGACCACGATCAGATCGGGCCGGAGCGCGGCCACCTGCTCGAGCGGGATCGCGTCGGTGGCCTTCATCTCGGTCGATCCGGCGAGCTGGTCGCCCCGCCAGGGGAAACCTTCGGGCACGTTGTAGTCGGCCAGATAGCCGACCGGCGGCGCGTCGAGTGCGAGCAGGGCATCGGTCCACTGCGTGTCGAGCGACACGATGCGCTGTGGACGCTCGGTGATCTCGGTGGTGCCGTAGCGGTGCTCCACCGTGATCGCGTCGAAGTCGCCGGACCCGCTGGCGGCGGCGTCGGACGAGGCGGTGGACCCCCCGTCGCTCCCGCCGCAGGCAGCGGCGACGAGCAGACCTGCCAGCAGCGCTGGCAACAGAACGGGGCGTGCACGGCGCGGCATGGGTGTTCTCCCGAGAGCGGAGATCGAGCTGCGGCGGTGGGTCGCCGCAGTTGGTGGGCGCAGTTGGTAGGCGACCTTAACATTGTGATGCAGGTCCGCCAACGGTTCGTTCGTCCGCCCGCGGGCTGCGACACTCGGTGGGTGGTCGTCAGTGCGTCGCGCCAGTTGCTCCGTGCGAAGGACTTCGCCGACGCGCACTACCGCGACCCGATCGGCGTGGCGGACATGGCAGCCGCTGCGGGATTCTCCCGGGCGCACTTCAGTCGCGAGTTCCGCCGCTCCTTCGGTGAGTCACCACGCCAGTACCTGCTCACCCGCCGCCTCGAACGGGCTGCCACGCTGCTGCGGAACACCGACCGCAGCGTCACCGGGATCTGCTTCGACGTCGGCCTGTCGAGCCTCCCGTCGTTCACCACGAGCTTCGCCCGGATGTACGGCGAATCGCCGGCGCGCTACCGGGCGAGCTTCCCACCCGCCGAGCGACTGATCCGCATCCCCGCCTGTGTGGCACTGGCGCACGGACGTCCGAAGAACCGCACGTTTCGAGAAGTCGACCGGACGACGCGTCCGTAGCGTGCAGCAGGCACACCGACAGCAGGGCCCAGCGACACCAGTGCCCACCGACAGCAGGAGGATCGACATGGCACGGATCGCGAACGCGCAGTTCTGGGTGCACGACCAGGACGAGGCGCTGGAGTTCTACACGACCAAGCTGGGCTGGGAGATCCGCTCGGACGTGACCATGGACGGCTGGGGCTTCCGCTGGCTGGTCGTCGGACCGGCCGACCAGGACGACGTGGGCCTGGTGCTGATGTCGGTGCCCGGTCCACCGATGCTCGACGAGGCCTCGAGCCGACAGCTGGCGGAGCTCGTCGGCAAGGGAGCCGGCGGCACGCTCTTCCTCGAGACCGACGACTGCCGGGCGGACCACGACGCGTGGTCGGCACGAGGAGTGGTCTTCAACGACCCGCCGACCGCACAGCCCTACGGCATCGACACGTCGTTCCGCGACCCGTCGGGCAACAACATCCGCCTGACCCAGGTGCTCGACTTCGATCCGTCACGCGCCTGACGCGGCGCGCGCCTGACCGGTGCGCTGCTGGCCCGGCCGAGCCCGCTCAGAGTTCGTCGAAGGCGAGGCACCACAGCAGTGCCCCGAGCGACAAGCCGTCGTGCACGTGCCCGGCGCGGATCTCGGTGCGGACACGACTGATCGGCAGCCATTCGATCCGCTCGGATTCCGAGGGGTCCGACGGGTCACCGACGTGTTCGGCGTCGCGGGCTCGGAACAGGTCGAAGCGGTGGTCACCCGCGCCGTTCACCGGGTGCACCTCGAAGAGGTGCTCCAGCGGACCCGGCCGCCAACCGGTCTCCTCGAGCACCTCACGTGCTGCGGCGTCGACGGAGGACTCGTCGGGCTCGACACCCCCGGCGGGGATCTCCCAGCCCCACGTGTCGGTGATGAAGCGGTGCCGCCACAGCAGCAGGACCTCGTCGCCGCGGGTCACGACGGTGCCCGCCGCAGGTCCCCGGCTGCGCACCACGTGGTGCTCGAAGCGTCGAGCGGGATGTCCCGGCATGGCGGGGATCTCGACGTCGACCAGCGAGAGGCCGACCCATTCGCTGCGGTAGATCGGTCGCTCGCCGTGCACGGTCCACTTCACGGCGCGGAGGCTACCGGCCCGCCCTGCAGCCGACGGCGGCCGCCGGTACCGATCCGCGGCGCGGCGTGATGCGGCTCACTAGCTTCTCGTCGATGGGAACTGCCTCGGACAACCTCAAGATGCTCGGCGACTACAGCACCCGGATGCTCGCCGGCGACACCTCGGCCGTCTTCGACTTCTGGTCGCCGGACTTCACGAGCCACGTCACCGACCGGGTCACCCCGACCGCGGTCGGCACCGACGTGCGCGGCAACGAGCAGCAGTGGTGGGACCAGGCCCGCTCGGCGTTCCCGGACATGTCCTTCGACGTGAACCTGCTCATCGAGTCCGACGATCTGATCGTCTCGAACTGGTCGCTCACCGGGACCCACACCGGCACCGCCTTCTTCGACGTCCCCCCGAGCGGCGAGCCCGTGCACATCAACGGCACCGCGGTGCTGCGGATCGCGGACGGTCAGATCGTCGAGCACTGGGGTGGTCCGCACTGCCAGAAGGGCCTGGGCCTCATCGTCTGAGGAGCGACGACGGGCCGGCCCACGCCGGGCCGCGGCCGACGACACGCGGCGCCGGTAGCGTCACCGCCGATGAGCACGACACAGCGAGGGACGTCATGAACCTGGTGGAACACTTCGGCGACGGCGCGCCCCTGGTGCAGGCACTCGGTGAGCTGCTGCGGACCGACGGGCTCCAGGACCTGCTCGCCGGGTTCGACGACGCGGGTGAGGCGTCCCACGTGCAGAGCTGGGTCGGCAACGGCGCCAACGAGCCCACCGAGATCGGTGGCGTGGAACGGGCGGTCGGCCGGACCCGCCTCGAGGCGATCGCCGGGCGACTCGGGGTGACTCCCGAGGTCGCGGCGGACGGGCTCGCTCGCATCATCCCGAGCGCGGTCGACGCGCTGACCCCGGGAGGGCGGCTCCCCTCGGGTGAGCAGCTCGACCAGCTCGACCTGGGCGCCACGCTCTCCGGGGTCGACGTGGCCGGGCTGCTGCGCTGATGGGACGCCTCGACGACCTGGGCGACGCCGATGGGTGGAGGTGCTGGCTCTGCGACCAGCCGGTCGATCCCGACATGTCGGTCAACGATCCGCGGGGCCCCAGCGCGGACGCGATCATCACCGCCGCGAAGTCCAAGGGCGCCAAGCACAAGGGGCGGGTCTCGCCGGTCGGTGAGGAACGACTCGCGCACCGGGCCTGCAACACGAAGAAGGGGGCCGTGGCACCCGAGGTGCCCTGGGCCGACGAGCTCTTCGTGGTGGATCCTGCCCCGATCCTCGCGAGCGTCGAACGCCTCGACCGCAAGGGTGGCCGCGAGATCATGGCGCGCTGCCCGACCGCGGACGACGCCGAGGACGCCGCCGCGTGGCTGGTCGATCGGCTCTCTCGTCTGACCCCGGCGCTGTCGGTGCGCGCCTCGGTCGAACCCGGCGGCGGTCAGTTCTTGCTCGTGCTGTCGGTCTGAGGAGCCGTGCTCTCGGCCTGACCGTTCGATCCGGCGCTGCCCGAGAGGTGGGCGTGCTGGCCGTCGCGGTCGAAGATCGTGATCAGCTCCGCAGGGCCGCCGATCGAGACGAACGCGTGCGGCGTCATGGTCGAGAACTCGGCGGCCTCGCCGGCCTGGACCTCGATCCTGCGGTCGCCGAGCAGCAGCAGCACCGTCCCCGACAGCACGAAGAACCAGTCGTGGCCCGGGTGCACCCGGCGCTCGTCGAGGTCGATGTCCTCGGGGCGGGTCTCGATGCGGAACTTGGCCGCCACGACGCCGTTCGGTCCGTGGTTCCTGGTCAGGGGCCACGAGGTCAGTCCGTGGGCGGCGGTCTCGACCGGCCGGATCACGACGTCGTCGTCGTCCGAGGTGACGTCGAGCAGCGTCGACAGGTCGACCTGCAGCGCCGCGCAGAGCGGCTGCAGCAGATCGAGGCTCAGGGTCCGCTTGCCGGTCTCGAGCCGACTGATCGTCGATGCGCTCAGGTGGGTGCGGGACGCCAGCTCGTCGAGCGACCAGCCGTACGAGACACGCATGCCGCGCAGTCGTGCCCGCACCACCGACTCGAGATCGCCGTGGGCCGAGGGTGCAGCGGGCTGTTCGGGAGCGTCCATCGCTCCAGCCTGCCGTCGTCTTGCCAATGCCGCAAGGGGGGATGCGGAAACGGGTTGGGTGTCGTACGGTCGTCGACATGACGCACGAAGCAGCAGCAGCGGGTGAGGGACAGCGCAGCGACGGGCCCGGCACGGTCGACGTCGCGGTGATCGGAGGGAGTGCGGCCGGTCTGGCCGGCGCGCTCATGCTCGGCAGATCGTTGCGGTCCGTGGTCGTGGTCGACGACGGCGATCCGCGCAACGCACCCGCTGCGCACATGCACGGCTACCTCAGCCGCGACGGCATGTCGCCGGCCGACTTCCTGGCGGCCGCACGTGACGAGGTCCGTTCCTACGGCGTGCAGCTCGTCGAGGACCGGGCGCAGCGCATCGACGGCGACGTCGAGCACGGCTTCACCGTCGAGCTCGCGCACGGCGAGCCGATCCGGGCGCGCCGGGTGCTCGTGGCGACGGGCCTGACCGACGTGCTGCCCGACGTCGACGGCGTGGCGCAGCGGTGGGGGCGCGACGTGCTGCACTGCCCCTACTGCCACGGCTTCGAGGTACGGGACTCGGCGGTCGTGGTGCTCGCCACCTCGCCGATGGCGGCGCACTCCGCCGGGCTGTTCCGCCAGCTGACCGACGACGTCACCGTCGTCGTGCACCGGGGCGACGGGCCCGGCGAGGTCGACGCCGAGCGCCTCTCGGCGAGGGGCGTGACGATCCTCGCCGGGCCGGCGACCTCGCTCGAGATCACCGATGACCGCCTCACCGGAGTCCGTCTCGCGGACGGTTCCACCGTCGCCGCGGACGCCGTGGTCGTCGGTCCCCGCTTCGAGACCCGCGCCTCGTTCCTGGCGCCCCTGGGTCTGGTGCCCGTCGAGCACCCGACGGGTCTCGGGACCTTCGTGCCCTCCGAGATGGCCGGGACGACGAGCGTGCCAGGTGTCTGGCTCGCCGGCAACGTCACCGATCCGATGCTGCAGGTCAGCCACGCGGCGGCGGCCGGGTCGATGGCCGGCGCGCACATCAACGCGGATCTGGTGACCGAGGAGACCGATGCCGCCGTCGCAGCGGCCCGCCACGACGGCGGCATCCCGGTCATGGACCGCGCCTTCTGGGAGCAGCGCTACTCGGCGAGCGATCGTGTGTGGAGCGGCAACCCGAACCCGCAGCTCGTCGCCGAGGCCACGGAGCTCACCCCGGGCACGGCGCTCGACGTCGGTGCGGGCGAGGGCGCCGACTCGATCTGGTTGGCGACGCAGGGCTGGACGGTCACCGCGGTCGACATCTCCTCGGTCGCGCTCGACAAGGGCCGTGTCGAGTCCGAGGCACGCGGCGCCGACATCGCCGGTCGCATCGCGTGGGTCCAGGCGGACCTCACCGACGGCTGGGTGCCGCCGGCCCGCTACGACCTGGTCTCGGCGCAGTTCATGCACCTCCCGCCCGAGCACCGGCTGCCGTTGTACGAGCGTCTCGCTGCGGCGGTGGCGCCGGGCGGGCACCTGCTGATCGTCGGGCACCATCCCGACGACATGTCCACGTCGATGCACCGCCCGACGGTCGCCTCGATGTACTTCACCGCCGAGCAGCTGGCCGACACGCTGGGTGAGGGCTGGGAGGTGCTGGTCACCGACGCCCGGTCCCGCGGCACCGTCGATCCCGACGGTCACGACACGGTGATACGAGACGCGGTCCTGCTGGCCAGGCGGTCGGCCGAGGCGTGACAGTCTCGGGGCATGCGTTCCGTCGACACCGCCGAGCGTCGTGCCCGCCTCGCCGTCCGTCACCGACTCGCGCCGGGACATCACGCGGATGACGTCGTCGACGTCGCCCGCAGCCTGGTCGCGCTGCACGCGACCGACCCACCGACGGTCGTGCTCAGCGCCGGGGCCCGCACCGACCACCTGACCCCGGCCTCGGTGGAGTCCGCCCTGCACGACGACCGCACCCTGATCCGGGTGATGGCCATGCGCCGCACGTTGTGGGTGATACCCCGGGAGCTCCTGCCGGCGGTGCTCGCCGGTGCCTCGGACCGTGTCGCAGGAGCGGAACGGCGCCGCCTGATCAGGGACGTCGAGCGGGCGGGGTTGCACGACGACGGAACGACCTGGCTCGACGCGGCGTGCACGCAGGTGCTCGACGTGCTCGGCACCGAGGAGCTGACCTCGACGGAGCTGCGCGAGCGGGCACCGCTGCTCGCAGGCACGCTCGAGCACGGCGCCGGCAGGTCCTGGGGTGGTACCACGCCGATCGCACCACGCGTGCTCACCGTGCTGTCGGCCGAGGGCCGGGTGCTGCGGGCGACCAACGACGGGGGCTGGCACCTCTCACGCCCGCGCTACGCGGTGACCGAGCACTGGTTGGGCCATGCGGTGCCGAACCAGGCGGTGCCGGACGACGCGGCCGGTGACGCAGCGCTGTCGGTCGAGGACGCGGTCGACGAACTCGTGACCGCGTGGCTGCGTTCGTTCGGACCCGGCACCGAGGACGACCTGGTCTGGTGGCTCGGATCGACCAGGGCCCGGGTGCGCGGCGCGCTGGCACGCGTGGGAGCGGTGAGCGTCGCGCTCGACGGCGCCACGGGGTACCTGCTGCCCGACGACCTCGACGTCGTGGCAGCCCCCGAGCCCTGGGTGGCACTGCTGCCGGTGCTCGATCCGACGACGATGGGGTGGAAGGACCGCGACTGGTACGTGGGGGAGCACCGGGCACAGCTCTACGACAGCGCCGGCAACGGCGGAGCCACGATCTGGTGCAACGGTGCCATCGTCGGCGGCTGGTGGCAGCTCGAGGACGGGACGGTCCGCACCGAGCTGCTCGAGGACATCGGCGCCGAGGCGACGGCCGCGGTCGACGAGCGGGCCGCTGCCCTGACCGAGTGGTTCGACGGGCGACGGGTCATGCCGCGGTTCCCGTCGCCGCTGGCGCTGTCGCACCGCCGGTGACGGATCGCGCCCTCCGTGGCAGTTGTCACAGCTAGCGTCGCGGTCCTCACCAAGGAGCAGCGCATGGCCGCATCTGGCATCACGACCGTCCTGGAACCGACCGACGAGTACCCCCACGAGCCCGACGACGCCCCCAACTACAACGAGTCGATGTACCTCAACGTCTTCGACGCGGAGAAGGAGGTCGGCGGCTGGTTCCGCCTCGGCAACCGGGTGAACGAGGGATACGCCGAGATGTCGGTGTGCATCTACCTGCCCGGCGGACGGGTCGGCTTCATCTACGGGCGCCCGCAGATCACCTCGAACGACGCGATGGACGCGGGCGGCCTGCGCATCGACGTCGTCACGCCGTTCGAGGAGCTGACGATCTCCTACGAAGGACAGGTCTGCCTGCTCGACGACCCGCTGCAGATGGCGAACCCCCGCACCGCGTTCAGCGAGAACCCGATGGTCGACTGCACGGTGCACCTCGACGTGCTCGGCATCTCACCCATGTACGGCGGGCGTCCCGTCAACCCCGACGGCTCCGACATCGAACAGGACGCCGAGAAGTCGTTCGCCAAGGCGCACTACGAGCAGCACGTCGCGATGACCGGCACGATCGTCGTCGGTGACGAAGTGCTCGAGATCGACGGCCTCGGACTGCGTGACAAGTCCTGGGGGCCGCGTTTCTGGCAGGCCGTGCACTGGTACCGCTGGCTGCCCATGGTGTTCGGTCCGGACTTCGCGATGATGCTCTCGGTGATCGGCGGCGACGACCCCGAGCGGCCGCCGCGCCAGGGCGGCATGGTCCTCGAAGGCGGCGAGTACCACCTGATCCGCGAGTGCAGCATCGAGTCGGACTGGGACGAACACGGCTACCAGACCGCCATGCGGGCCACGGTGCGCACCGACGACCGCAGCTACGAGGTCGAGGGCGAGGTCATCTCGCTCATCCCGTTGCGCAACCGGCGCACGACCCCCGACGGCGAGCAGCTCGTCACGCGCATCACCGAGGCGATGACCCGCTACCGCTGCGGTGACCGGACCGGGATCGGCATGAGCGAGTACCTCGACCAGATCGTCGACGGTCGACCGGTCGGCCCCGACCTGCGATGAGCGCCGCGACCGAGCGCGCCGACCGCCCGGACAGCGAGGGGCTGCGAGCGCGCTACCGCGCCGAGCGCGACAAACGTCTGCGGTCCGACGGCAACGACCAGTACCTGCAGCCCACCGGCCGCTTCGCGTCGCTGCTCGACGATCCGTACACGACCAGGGTGCCGCGCGACCCGGTCCGCGCCGAGGTCGAGGTCGCCGTCATCGGCGGCGGGTTCGCCGGCCTGGTCACGGGGGCACGCCTGCGCCAGGCGGGTGTCGACGACGTGCACATCATCGAGGGCGGCGGCGACGTGGGCGGCGCGTGGTACTGGAACCGCTACCCGGGAGCGATGTGCGACACCGCGGCCATGATCTACCTGCCGCTGCTCGAGGAGACCGGCCACGTGCCGAGCGCGAAGTACGTGCCGGCCGCCGAGATCCACGCCCACGCACAGCGCATCGCCACCCACTTCGGCCTCTACGACGAAGCGCTGCTCTCGACGCAGGTCCGATCGCTGCGGTGGCTCGACGACGTGCACCGCTGGGAGGTCCTCACCGACCGCGACGACCGGCTGCTCGCCCGGTTCGTCACGATGGGCACCGGGCCGCTGCACCGACCGAAGCTGCCCGGCGTGCCCGGCATCGAGACCTTCGGCGGCGAGCTGTTCCACACGAGTCGGTGGAACTACGCCTACACCGGCGGCGACGCGACCGGCGCACCGATGGAGCGACTGCACGACCGGCGCGTCGGCATCATCGGCACGGGCGCGACCGCCGTGCAGTGCATCCCGCACCTGGCGCGTGACGCGGGGGAGCTGCTCGTCTTCCAGCGCACCCCCTCGGCGATCGACGTGCGCGCCAACCGACCGATCGACCCCGACGAGTTCGCGGCGCTGGGTCCGGGCTGGCAGCGCGACTGGCAGCTGAACTTCGCCACGTTGCAGACGGGCGGCTTCACCGACGTCGACCTGGTCGAGGACGGCTGGACCGACATCGCCCAACGCATCCGCGACCGCGTCGTCGCCGAGATGAGCGTGCCGGGCGCGGCGCTCACGCCGGCGACGATCAGGCGCGCCTTCGAGGACAGCGACGACGAGAAGATGACCGAGATCCGCGCCAGGGTCGACGCCATCGTGGCCGACGATCGCACCGCGGACGCCCTGAAGCCGTGGTACCGCCAGCTCTGCAAGCGGCCGTGCTTCCACGACGAGTACCTGGACGCGTACAACCGGCCGAACGTGCACCTGATCGACACCGACGGGCGCGGCGTCGAGCGCATCGACGAGACCGGCGTCGTGGTCGCCGGCGTGCACCACGACCTGGACTGCCTGGTCGTGGCATCGGGCTTCGAGGTCGGCACCGAGTTCTCCCGACGGGCGGGCTACGAGACGACCGGGCGCGACGGCGTCACCCTGAGCGAGCGCTGGGCCGACGGGATGCAGACCCTGCACGGCATCCACGTCAGGGGCTTTCCCAACCTGTTCGTGGTGGGCTTCAGCCAGGGTGCGAACCTGATCTCGAACGTGACCCACAACCTGGTCGAGGCGGGCACGACGATCGCCGCGGTGATCGCGCACACGACCGAGCTCGGCGCCGACGAGGTCGAGGTGAGCGACGCCGCGGAGTCGGCGTGGGTCGAGATGCTCGAGAGCAGCCCGGGTTCGTTCATCGGCGACCTGGACTGCACACCCGGCTACTACAACAACGAGGGGCGACCCGCCGGCCGCCGTGAGCGCCTGAACCTCAGCGGCTATCCCGCCGGACCGGTCGCCTACTTCGAGTACATCGACCGCTGGCGCAGCTCGGGTGAGTTCGAGGGCCTGGAGTTCTCGTGAGCCGCGGCGCTCACGTGCCGTCCGCGGCGGCCTGCAGCGCGGCGATGTCGATCTTCACCATGTCGAGCATCGCCGCCATCGCACGGTTCGCCCGCTGGGTGTCCGGCCCGGCGAACACCGCGTCCATGCCCTTGGGCACCACCTGCCAGGACAGCCCGAAACGGTCCTTCAGCCAGCCGCACTGCGACGGCGCGCCGCCGTCGGCGAGCAGAGCGTCCCAGTAGCGGTCGATCTCGGCCTGGTCCTCGCACTCGATCAGGAACGAGACCGCCTCGTCGAAGGTGAACTGCGGCCCACCGTTGATCGCCGTGAAGCGGGTGCCGTCGAGCACGAAGTCGACGGTCAGCACCGACCCCTCGGGTCCGGGACCGACCTCGGTGTAGTGGCTGACGGCGTCGACGGACGAGTTCGGGAAGATCGACACGTAGAACTCGGCGGCCTCGAGCGCCTGGGTGTCGAACCAGAGGTTCGCGACGATGGCGGGCATGGCGGCCTCCTCGTGATGCGACGCCGACCGGTGGCGCGACGCTCACGCCGAGTCTCGCACCACCACTCGGCGCGATGTCGGAGAACTCCTCACCCCGCGGGCGGAGCGGTCGATGGAGGTGCCGGGAGGGTGCCTCGCCGGTCCGGCACGCGTTGCTAGCGTCCGCAACCGACGGCCGTCCCGCCATCCGGCCATCCCGCCCGACCCGCCATCCCGCCCGACCCGGCCCACCCACCGACACCGGCCGCCCGGCCGACCAGCCCGACACTGCAGGAGATCTCCGTGCGCACCCTCGTCACCACATCCCGGATGCCCTTCGCCGTCGACGAGATCCGCAAGCTCGGCGAGACGGGCAACGAGGTCACCGCGGTCGACACCTTCGCCGAGGCGCCGGGCAGCCATTCGAAGTTCGCCGCGCGGCACATCGAGGTGCCCGCGCCCACGCAGGAGACCGAGGCCTTCATCGACGCGATCGTGAAGATCGTCGACGAGCACCAGATCGAGTGGCTGCTGCCGATGTTCGAAGAGGTCTTCTTCCTGGCCGCGCACCGCGACCGGCTCGAGGGACGCTGCGAGCTCTTCTTCCCGGACTTCGAGACGCTCCACAAGGTCCACGACAAGGTGACCTTCACCGAGCTCTGCGAGCGTCTCGACCTGCCGGTCGCCCGCATGGTCACCGCGACCTCACAGGACGAGTTCGACACCGCGATCAAGGGCTTCGACAAGTGGTTCGCCCGCGCCGCCTACGGACGCGGCGGCCTCAACGTGTTGACCAACGCCGGACCGCTCGCCGACGAGGCGCCGGTGTCGTCCGCGCAGCCGACCCCCGACGACCCGTGGCTGATCCAGGACTACCTCGAGGGCGTCGACATGTGCAGCTGGTCCGTCGTGCACGACGGCCAGGTCGTGCTGCACTCCACCTACGAGCACGCGCTCGAGATCGATGACCGCGGCGGCATCGTCTTCCAGGCCGTCGAGGCCCCCGAGACGCTCGCCACGGTGCAGAAGCTGGTCGCGGAGCTGGGCTGGAACGGTCAGATCAGCTTCGACTTCCTGCGCACCGCCGATGGCGTGCACCACCTCGTCGAGTGCAACCCCCGGCCCACCGCCGGCTGCACGTTGGCCACACCCGAGGAGTTCCACGCGGCGCTGTTCGGTCCTCGGCCGAGCGCCCCCGTCGTGGTGCCCGGCGACCGCAAGCGCGAGATCAAGGTGGCGGTGGTCCGCGACATGGTCGAGCACCCGTCGAAGTTCGCCGCCGATCTGAAGGCCGCGAAGGGCGGCACCGGCGTGTACGCCGACAAGCACGACCTCATGCCGCTGCTCTTCGCCGCGATGTCGCTCAAGCACGTGCACTCGTACCGCAAGGTCATGGGCATCGACCACCACACCCACCTGGACCTCACCGCCGCCCAGTTCTACGACGTGTCGTGGGACGGCACCCCGATCAAGTGATCACCGTCGGTCACGCGAGCACCATCGAACAGCTGAGCACCATCGGTCAGGCGACAGCGGCTCCTCTCGACAACGTCGGGCCCGCGGTCGCGCTGTCGCTGCTCGCTGCGCTGCTGTTCGCGGTCGCGTCGGTGCTGCAGCAGCGGGGGACCTCGACCGTCGATGACGACGACGCACTCGGCGCCGGGATGTTGGCGTCGCTGATGAAGCGGCCCGTGTGGTTGCTCGGCATCGGCGCCGACATCGCGGGGTTCGCCGTCCAGGCCTGGGCGCTCGCCGTCGGCAGCCTGCTGCTGGTGCAGCCGCTGCTCGTGTCGACCCTGCTCTTCGCGCTGCCGCTCGCCGCATGGACCCAGAAGCGGCACCTGACCGTCAAGGAGTGGGCCTGGGCCGGTGTGCTCGTGGCCTCGCTCGTCGCCTTCGTGGTGCTGGGTCAACCGACCGCCGGCATCGAGCAGCCGACGTTCCGCTCGTGGATCCCCACGCTGATCCTGGTCACACCGCTCCTCGCGGGCTGCCTCTACGCGGCGAAGGGACTGGCCCACGGCACGCGCCGGTCGCTGGTGCTCGCCGTCGTCGCCGGCGTTCTGTTGGGGCTCTCCGCGCCGTTGACCAAGACCGCCGTGCACGCGTTCGACCACGGGCTCGGCGGTGGGCTGAAGGCTTGGGAGCTGTGGCTGATGGCGATCACGGCATCGCTCGGCACCTTCTGGCAGCAGTCGAGCTACCAGGCCGGCGACGTCCAGACGAGCCTCCCTGCGGTGACGGTGCTGAAGCCGATCATCGCGATGGCGCTCGGGCTCACCATCTACCAGGAGCACCTGAAGGTCGGCGGTCTCGGTGACCTCGCGCTGCTCGTGGCGATCATCACGATGGGCGTGGCGACGATCGCGCTGGGTCGGCTCTCGGCACCTCCCGAGGCGGCGGCGGACGAATCGGCGCCCGACACCGCACCCGCGGCCTGACGGCTGCACCGTCCGGTGGCTGCACTGTCCGGTGGCTGCACTGCTTGGCGGAGCCATCGACCGACAGCCCGCTCAGTCGCCCCTGACCGCGGCGGCCAGTTTCGGCACGAAGCTCTCGAGCAGGAACGGCAGGCTGAGCGCGCTGGTGAACTGCAGCGCGGCGTAGTCGTCGCCCTCGATGAAGATCGAGCGACCCTCCCGCACCACGGGCAGCGCGGCGAGCACCGGATCGGCCTCGATCTCCGCACGCTCGGCGTCCGATCCGGACTGCCAGACGAGCACGTCGGTGTCGAGCATCGACGCCTGTTCCCGGCTGAGGCCGCCGTAGAACTGGTCGCCGGCGATCTCGTCGAGCTCGGCGGGCACGACCAGTCCGAGCTCCCCGAAGAACCTCGTGCGGGTGTCGTCCGAGGCGTGGAACGGATACTGCCCCTCGTAGCTGGGACCCGACAGCGCGAGCGTCGCGCCCTCGAGCTCGGGGTGCTCGGCCACCGCCGCGGCGAAGTCGTCCTCGACCTCGGCGACGATCTGCCGGGCGCGGTCCTCCTGACCGAAGACCTTGCCGGTCACCATCGTCTGGACCTGCCAGGGCGTGGCGTAGTCGACGTACTCCGCGGGCTGCACCACCGTCGGGGCGATGTCCGACAGGGTGGCGTACTGGGTGTCGGTCAACCCGGCGGTGATGCCCATGATGAGGTCCGGATCGAGTGAGGCGATCTGCTCGAAGTTGATCTCCTCACGCGGGAGGATCACCGGCTCCGCGTCGCCCGCGGCCTCGTCCGCCCACGGGAAGAAGACGTCGTCCTCGGGTCCGAACGCGTAGCGCACGGCGATGGGCTCGACGCCGAAGAGCACCAGCGCGTCCTGCTCGGTGTAGCCCAGGGAGACGACCCGCTCGGGTGCGTCGGGCACCACGGTGGAGCCGAACTTGTGCTCGATCGTCACGCCCTCGGCACCACCACCCGACCCGCCGCCTGCGGCATCGGCAGGCGTTGCATCATCGGAGGAGCTGCAGCCGACGAGGGCGAGCACGGCCATCGAGGTGAGCGCAGCGAGCAGCGGACGGCGGACGCGACGACGCGGCGGGAGCATGGGAGAGATCATGCCTCCTTGCTAGCGCGTGTTAGGCCTGCTTGTCATGCCATCCACCGCACCGGGCCTCGTGCGTTGTCGTGGCGTCACGGGGTCTGGGATCCTCGTGTCATGACCGACGCACCGCAGCCCGCGACCGACGGACGTGCCTGGCCGCCCGGCCCGGGTGTCGTCGTGCTGCCCGACGGCCGGTCGGTGCGATGCCGGGGTCTGCGCCACCCGAGCCCGGCTCAGCCGCCCGAGGTCGGCTTCTACCTCTTGAGCGAGCCTCCGTCGTTCGACTGGGCGACGGACTGGATCGATTGGCCGGACTTCCGTCTCCCGAAGGACCCCGAGCGCGCGATCGAGCAGCTGCGCGACGCACACGCTCGTTGTGCCGACGAGCGCGTCGAGCTCGCCTGCAACGGTGGCATCGGTCGGACCGGGACGGCCCTGGCGGTGCTCGCCGTGCTCAGCGGGGTCGCGCCGGGCGAGGCGGTCAGGTGGGCCCGCACCCACTACGAGCCCCGGGCGTCCGAGACCCCGTGGCAGCGGCGCTGGGTGCGCCGCCTGGACCTCTGATGTCACGAGGCGGCACCACCTCGGCGACCTGTCCGTGCGACTCCGGCGATGCGTACTCCCGTTGTTGTGCGCCGCTGCACCGGCGCACTCGTGATGCGGCGACCGCCGAGGAGCTGATGCGGTCGCGCTACAGCGCGTTCGTCAAGCGCCTCGACGGCTACCTGGCGCATTCCTGGGACCCGTCCACGGCGCCCGGCACCATCTCGTTCCGTGACGGCCAACGCTGGACGGGACTCGAGATCATCTCGACCGCACGGGGTCGCCCGCACGACGACACGGGCACCGTCGAGTTCGTCGCCTCGTACGAGGTCGACGGCCGGCCCTCGCAGCTGCACGAACGCAGCCGGTTCACCCGCCACGACGGACGGTGGGTCTACCTCGACGGCGTGCACGACGACTGAGGCGTCGTCAGTTCACCAGGTGTCGATGTTCGGCCGACGCGCTCGCCGGTCACCGTCGCTGCTCCGGTCACGACGGGCGGTCAGCAGCGTCGTGATCCACCGGCGCGAGTCCGCGGGGTCGATGACGTCGTCGAGCTCGAACATGGTCGCGGCGTGCAGGGCCCGCCCTCGCTCGTAGGCCACCTCGACCATGTGCTGATAGGTCCGCTCCCGTTCGTCGTCGTCCTCGATGGCCGCGAGCTCGTCGCGGAACCCGAGCCGCACCGCGCCCTCGAGGCCCATGCCGCCGATCTCGCCGGTCGGCCAGGCGACGCAGAACAGCGGTGCCCGGAAGCTTCCGCCCGCCATGGCCATGGCACCCAACCCGTAACCCTTGCGCAGGATGATCGTGCCGATCGGGACCTGCAGGTTGGCGCCGGTGACGAACATGCGACTCACGTGGCGCACCGCCGCCTGCTCCTCGGCCTCGGGTCCGACCATGAAGCCGGGTGTGTCGCAGAGGAACAGGATCGGCAGGTCGTGGGCGTCGCAGAGCTGCATGAACCGCGCTGCTTTGTCGGCACCTTCGGAGTCGATCGCACCCGCCAGGTGCAGCGGCTGGTTCGCCACGATGCCGAACGCGGTGCCGTCGACCCTGGCCAGAGCGGTCACCATGCCGGGTGCCCAACCGGCGCGGACCTCGAGGACCGAGTCGTCATCGGCGAGCAGGGGCAGCACCGTGCGCACGTCGTAGACCTCGCGCCGCTGCTCGGGCACGACGTCACGCAGGCGCCGCTGGTCGGGAGCCGACCACGTCCCGAGCTGCCGCACCGTGAAGTACGCCAGGTAGCGGCGGGCGACCCAGACCGCCTCGGCCTCGTCGGCCACGGCGATGTCGACCACGCCGTTGGCGACCTGCACGTCGAGCGGTCCGACCTGCTCGGGGGTGAACACACCCAGGCCGCCGCCCTCGATCATCGCGGGGCCGCCCATCGCGATGTTCGAGCCCTCGGTGGCGATGATCACGTCGCAGCAGCCGAGCAGCGCAGCGTTGCCGGCGAAGCAGCGGCCGCTGGCCACGCCGACGAGCGGCACGAGCGCGCTCAGCCGTGCGAACAGTCGGAAGGCCTCGACGTCGAGTCCGGAGACCGTCGGCACGTCGGTGTCGCCGGGCCGGCCGCCGCCGCCCTCGGTGAAGAACACGACCGGCAGCCGCTCGCGTTCGATGACGTCGAACAGCCGGTCCTTCTTGTGGTGGTCGAAGTAGCCCTGCGTGCCCGCGAGCACGGTGGCGTCGTAGGAGAGCACGGCGGTCCGCACGCCGTCGACGGTGCCGACGCCGGCGATGAGACCGTCCGCGGGTGTCCGGTCGATCAGGTCCTCGGTGCTGCGACGCGAGCGTTGGGCGGCGACCACGAGCGGGCCGTACTCCACGAAGCTGCCCGGATCCACGAGGTCCGAGATGTTCTCGCGGGCGGTGCGCTGGCCACGGCCCCGGCGGCGCTCGACCGCTTCCGGCCGGCGTTCGTCGAGCACCCGGTGGTGTCGGTCGATCACCTCGGCGACGTCACGGCGTTGCTCGGTGTCACGGTCGCCGCCGGGAGCGATGTTGCTCGACCCGTCACCCGACGGAGCCGTCGCAGCCGTCGCAGCCGACGGAGTCGTCGCAGCCGGCTGAGCTGCTGCGCCGCCCGCTGGGCCGCCCGCTGCTGCCGCATCGTCCGACGGGGCCAGGTCGAGCAGCGGCTGACCCGCCGTGACCGCCGTGCCGGGAGCGACGAGGGCGGTGACGATCCGGACGTCGGCCTCGGCTGCCACCGGGTACTCCATCTTCATGGACTCGAGCACGGCCAACGGCGCGCCGGCGACGACGGTGTCGCCGGGTGCCCCGATCGACAGGACCGTGCCGCTGATGGGTGCGACGGAGTGCATCAGTCGTCGAGCATGCCGAGATCGTCGGGCACGTCGACCGCGTACTGACGCAGCACGTCGAGCGGCACGATGTCGAGGCACCGCTCGTGGGTCGACGCCAGGACCACGGGGGCCGCCGCGCCGGCCTCGTGCGCACGGAGCCAGTTCGCGGCGGTCACGCACCAGCGGTCGCCGGGGACCAGGCCGGGGAACCGGTACTGCGGCATCGGCGTGGACAGGTCGTTGCCGATGCTGCGCTGGTGCTCGAGGAACTCGGCGCTCATCACCGCGCAGATCGTGTGGCTGCCCAGGTCCTCCGGGCCCGTGGAGCAGCAGCCGTCTCGGTAGAAGCCGGTCATCGGCTCGGTGCCGCAGGGCTGCAGCGGTGCACCGAGCACGTTCGACTCGTTCTGGTCGGGGAGGGACATGTCCCGAGTATTGCCGTCGGGCCGCGACTCCGAGTGCCGGGCGGGCCGCGAGCCCGGCGTTCAGCCCCGGAGGGCAGCCCGGCGTTCAGCCCCGGAGGGCGTTGTCGAGACGAGCGAGCGCCTCGTGCTGCGCCGGTCCGCTCGCCGGACTGACCTCGATGGCGCGTTCGAGGACCTGGACGTCGTAGGGGTGCAGCGCGCCGAAGTCGAGCAGCTCACGGGCGGTGCCCCCGACGAGCAGCGACTCCCGCAGGCACACGTCGATGACGTGGCGCAGGTCTGCGGCGAAGGGGGCGTCGCTGTCGGGCAGCAGCGAGCCCCGGTACACACCCGACGCTGCGGTCAGGTCGCCGGCCTCGAGGTGTTGACGGACCTGCAACGCGTCGATCTCGACCGGCACCGTCAGGCGGTAGGGCCGGGACGCGATCGCCCCGCCGAGCAGCTTGCGCAGGTGCGACAGGTCCGCCTTGGTGGTCGCCCGACTCACCGTGCGGTCGCCGTAGACGAGCCCCTGCAGGCGGTCGAGCGAACAGGGGCCCTCGACCGCGAGCGCGACGAGCAGCTCGATCTGTCGGTGCCCGATGCGCAGCGGACGACCGCCGAACGTCGCGACGGCGCCACCGAGCACCGAGAGCCGCAGCGTCGGCAGCGCATCCAGCGACGGCTCCGCGGCCCCGAGGGTGATCGGCGAGGTCGTTGCCGGACCGGCCACGCCGTGCCCGGTCGAGGTCGCCCGGGGTGCCGACCCGTCGGTCGACACGGCGAGGTCGTCGGGAAGGTGCTCGGCGACGAGGCGGCCGAGCGCGGCGACGGTGATCTCGGCGAGGGGAGAGGCGGTGTCCCAGCGACCCGACAGGTCGATGACCCCGAGGCAGTTACCGCGGCGGTCGATGACCGGCGCCGACCAACACGCCCAGTCACGCACCGCGTCGCACCAGTGCTCGGCGGCGAACACGGTCGAGACCGCACCGGTGCGCAGCGCCAGACCGAGCGCGTTCGTCCCGGCTGAAGCCTCGTCCCAGCGACCACCCGGCACGAAGCCGACCCGTTCGGCCGACCGCCGCATCGACGGTCCGCCGACGCTCCAGAGGATCCGGCCCTGGTCGTCGGTGACCGCTGCGACCATGTCACCGGCCGAGGCGGCCCGACCGAGCTGGTCCTCGAGGTCGACCCCCGAGCGTCGGATCGGCGAGTCCGCCCAGCGCTCGCGTGCCTCCGGAGGGTCCAGGTCGACGGGTGCGGCATCGATCGCGGCGCTGAGCACCGGGGCGCACCTCGACCAGGACTCGCCGATCGGCCCGACGACGGACTCGCCGCGCGCCCGCGTGGACTCGATGTGCTCACGTCGACGTCGGAGCTCCAGATCGACCACGGGCGCCCCCGGGCTGTCGTGGGCCGTCGATCGCACCCGGCGACCAACCTTCTCCCAACCCTACGTGTCGCAAGCTGTTGGTGAGCGGTCGCGCGTGACGTGCGGCCTCTCCGCCTGTCGGCGAGCCCAGACGTCCCATCGCGCGGCCCCTCTCTTCCCTCCTCTCCCTCCCGGGCCGCGCGGTGGGGCTGGGCTGATCGCGACTGGGGCTGGGCTGCTCGCGGGCTGGGGCCGGGCTGCTCGGGGGCTGGGGCTGGGTTGCTCGCGGCGCGTGGCCGTGCCGGCGGACCGGGCTGCGTGGCCCCGCAGAATCCGATTGACGCGCCGTGCGTGCACCGCGAGCGTGGGTCCGTGGGGAGCTTCTTCGAGGAGAGCACGCAGGTCGCGACGACCGACGACGGCCGCTACGTCGGTTCGGTCGACGAGGGCTGGAACCTGCGGCCGCTGCCCCAGGGCGGCATCGTCACCGCACTCGCGGTGCGGGCGATGGAGGCCGAGCTCGACGATCCCGGTCAGCGTCTCCGCACGCTGCACACCACGTTCGTCGCGCAGGTGCCCCACGGTCCGGTCGACATCGAGGTCGAGGCGCTGCGGCGCGGTCGATCGATGTCGCACCTGCGCGCCGAGGTGCGACCGGCCGGCGCGGCACGAGGGCACCTGACGACCGCCGTGTTCGGCTCGCCTCGCGCCGGCTTCGAGTTCACCGACGCGGTCTTCCCGCAGGGTCTGCCGGGCCCCGACGACTGCCCGTCGTTCCGAGACCCGTTGCCCGAGGGCGTCGAGGCGTTCGAGCCCATGCCGTTCTGGGACCACGTCGACGGGCGGCCCGCGTTGGGCCACCCGTTCTGGGAGCACTACGAACCGGACCGGGCGGAGCGTGCCGGCTGGTACCGCTTCGACGACGCGCCGATGCGTGCGGACGGCACCATCGACCCGCTGTCGTTGATCGTGCTGAGCGACTTCATGCCGGGAGCGGTGGGGGAGCGCACCGGGGGCAACGGCCCGGCGTCGCAGCCCTGGTTCGGACCGAGCGTCGACCTGACCGTGCACGTGCTCGCCGAGTGCCGATCGGAGTGGGTCCTCTGCCACAACACCGCACGGCACGCGGGCGACGGTTACGCATCGGCGGACATGGCCATCTGGGACTGTGGACCGACGGGCGCGGACGAGCCCACCCTGGTCGCCGCGGCGACCCAGGTGTTCTTCTTCACCTTCCTGGACTGAGCGGGAGCGTGGTCGCCGTCGAGCCCCGACTGTGCTCGTGGCTCAGTCGTCGAGTCCGAGGGTGAGGGGGCGGGCGACGCCGTGGCGTTGGCTGCGGAGGATCTCACCGTCAGGGTTGATGATGATGAACCCTTGGTCGAGGTGGTGGGTGTCGGGATCCGGTTCGACGGACCAGCCCTCGGAGTGCCACAGGTCGTGGTGGAACGAGCAGCCCGGGAAGCCGTTGGGTCCGTCGGTGGGTCCGCCGTGTTCCCAGTGTTCGACGTGGTGGATCTCGCACCAGTCCTCGGGCGCCGGGCAGCCCGGATGGCCACATCCCCCGTCGCGGACGAGGATCGCCTTCTTCTGATTCGGTTTGTAGAGGCGTTTGGCCAGCCCCATGTCCAAGGGGACGCCGAGGTTGTCGACGACCATCGGGGTGAAGATCCCGTTGCAGAGGAGTCGTCGGATGGTGCCGTCCTGCAGCCGCACGCCGTCGGGTGTCCATGCCCGCAGCGGCCCGGATGCCGGGACGATCAGGGTGACGTCGGTGACCGGCATCTTGCCGTTGGCTCGGTCGACCATGCCCTTGCCGATCAACTCCACCAACCCATCAGCCAGCAGAAGGCAGCGCTGCGGGTACTCCGCGAACGTCCCGTCGTGCTCACAGCACGACCCGCCGTCGGCGTCGGAGCCGGTGGCGCCATCGGCAGAGCCGCTGGCCGAGTCGTCGGCCTCGGTGTCGCCCTGCGCGGTGTCGCGGTGGGTGTCGGTGTCGGGTTCTGGTTGGCGGGTCTGGTGCCGCCATTGACGTTCGCCCTCTTTCAGGAGCGACGCGCGGACCTTCGCAGCGGAGGCGCCGTAGAGGTCGATGTCGAGGTGCAGGGCGCCGTCGAGGCCGTCGGTCATCCGTAGGCGGTTCTGCGGTTCTCCCAGCGGGCCCGGTCCGGGGCCGTCCTGATCTGCCAACGAGATCAGGCCGCGAACGGTGTGGGCCCATTGGTCGAACCGCTCGACCAGTGCGAGTTCGATGAAGCGTGGTTGCAGCTCGACCATGACCGCCGAGACCCGAGGCACACACAGTCGTGCGAGCAGTGCGGCGTGATCGAAGCTGATCAACCCCAACTCGAGCGCGTCGGCGATCTCGGGCAGGACCCGCAGCTTCTTCGCCGTCGCGACCTGACGAGCAGACGTCGCCCCGGCGACGTGATGCACGTGACCGAGGTAGGCCTTCAACCGCAGCCCCGCCTTGCGCTCGGTCACCGCACGATGGTGCGTCTCGGCGAGCAGCGCCATGCG
>JALYWI010000147.1 GCA_030852785.1 Actinomycetota bacterium | reverse complement strand
GGCGCTCGAAGCCGCCGCCGGCCGCTGGGTGCTCGAGGCGCTCGACCTGCCGCGCGACTCGTCGTTCGCGGTCGTCACCGGCTGCCAGATGGCGCACCTGACCTGTCTGGCCGCCGCCCGGCACCGGGTGCTCGCCGAGCGGGGCTGGGACGTCGAACACGACGGGCTCCACGGCGCGCCCCGTGTCCGCGTCCTGGTCGGCACGGCCGCCCACGTCACCGTGGCCCGCGCCCTGCGCGTGCTGGGCTTCGGTGAGGCGTGCCTCGAGGAGGTCGGGGCGGACGACATGGGGGCGATGGACGTCGACTCGCTGGAACGGGCCCTCGACGCGCACGACGGACCGACGATCGTCTGCACCCAACTCGGCGAGATCAACACCGGCGCCATGGACCCGGTCCAGGAGCTGACAGAGATCGCACACGAGCACGGCGCCTGGCTGCACGTCGACGGCGCCTTCGGACTGTGGGCCCGGGCGAGCGCCGCGCTGGGACCGCTCGTGGCGGGTGTCGAGGGCGCGGACTCCTGGGCCACCGACGGCCACAAGATGCTCAACGTTCCCTACGACTGCGGCATCGCGATCTGCGCCCACCCCGACGCACACCGGGCCGCGATGGGTGTGCACGCCGACTACCTCATGCACAGCCACGACGAACGCCGCGACGGCGTCGACTGGACCCCGGACTTCTCGCGGCGGGCCCGCGGTGTCGCGCTGTACGCGGCCCTGCGGTCGCTGGGCCGTCAGGGGCTCGAGGAGCTGATCGACCGCTGCTGCGCGAACGCTCGTCGCATGGCTGCCGGGATCGAGCGCATCGACGGTGCCGAGGTGCTGAACCGGGTCGTCTACAACCAGGTCCTCGTCGGCTTCGACGACGACGCCAGGACCGCGGCGGTCATCGAGCACCTGCAACACGGCGGCGTGTGCTGGATGGCCGGCACCCGCTGGCACGACCGCGACGCCATGCGCATCTCGATCACCGGCTACCGGACCACCGCCGCCGACGTCGACCTGACCGTCGCAGCGATCGAGGAGGCGGTCGTCGCCACGGCCTGACCGACCCGTCCGCACAAGTGGGGTCCCGGTCGGACGTGCAGGTCTACGCTCCGAGCCGTGACCGACGCACCTGCGGGCCGGCTGTTCCTGGGTGAGACGACCGACGACGCACACGCCCGTACGGGTGAGCAGGTCCTCGTCGATCCCACCGACCTGACGACCCACGGGGTGATCGTCGGCATGACGGGGTCCGGCAAGACCGGGCTCGGCGTCGCCCTGCTCGAGGAGACACTCCTGCAGGGCATCCCGACGCTCGTGCTCGACCCGAAGGGCGACCTCGGCAACCTGCTGCTCACCTTCCCGGACCTGAGCGCCGCGTCGTTCGCACCGTGGGTCGACGGCGCCGATGCCGCCGAGGTGGCGGCGTCGTGGTCGGCGGGCCTGGCGAGCTGGGGCATCGACGGCACCCGCCTCCAGGCGCTGCGCGACGCGGCGGAGTTCACGATCTACACACCCGGGTCGACCTCGGGAGTGCCGCTGAACGTGATCGGCGGGCTGCAACGCCCCGCCGAGGGCACCGACGACGAGACCGTCGTCGACGAGATCGACGGCTACGTCGCCGGCCTGCTCGGACTGGTCGGCATCGACGCCGACCCGCTCTCGAGCCGCGAGCACATCCTGTTGAGCAACCTCATCCGCAACGCGTGGGACCAGGGCGTCGACCTGGACCTCGCGTCGCTCGTCGGCCAGGTGCAGACCCCACCGATCCGCAAGCTCGGGGTCTTCCAGCTCGACGAGTTCTTCCCGCCGGCGGACCGCACCAAGCTGGCGATGCGGCTCAACGGGTTGCTCGCGTCGCCGGCGTTCGCCGCCTGGGGTCAGGGCCGACCGCTCGACATCGACTCGATGTTGTTCCCCGGCGGCCGACCGGGGTGCGCGGTGGTCTCACTCGCTCACCTCTCCGACGAGGAGCGCCAGTTCGTCGTCACGCTCGTGCTGTCGCAGCTGATCACCTGGATGCGCCGGCAGCCCGGCACCGACCAGCTGCGCGTGCTCGTCTACTTCGACGAGGTGGTGGGCTTCGTGCCGCCCACCGCGGTCCCGCCGGCCAAGAAGCCGATCCTGACCCTGCTGAAGCAGGCCCGCGCGTTCGGCGTCGGACTGGTGCTCGCCACGCAGAACCCCGTCGACGTCGACTACAAGGCGCTGTCGAACGCGGGCACCTGGATGGTCGGGCGGCTGCAGACCGAACAGGACACCGCTCGCCTGCTCGAGGGGTTGTCCGCGGCGGACGGCACCGTCGACACCGCATCGTTGGGCGCGACGATCGCCGGGCTCGCCAAGCGAGAGTTCCTGCTGCGTCGCGCCGGCAGCTCGGGCGTGATCCGGTTCACCAGTCGGTGGGCGATGTCGTACCTGCGCGGTCCGCTCACCCGTGAGCAGCTCTCGTCGCTCATGGCGGGTCGCACGGCGGTCGCCCCCGCGGCACCGCGCGCACCCGAGGCAGCGCCCGCACCCGAGGGTGCGGCGGCTTCGACGCCGGTCGCACCGACCGAGACCGCCGCTCCGGCCGCACCGGCTGCAGTGAGCAGCCCGACCGACGGGCTCGACGGCGACGCGTCGCCGGTCATGCCGAACGTGGCCGCCTCGGTCCCGGTGCGGTGGCTCGACCCCGCGGCGCCGTGGGCGGTGCAGATCGGCGCCGACCCGACGTCCACGACCTACGAACCGGCGCTGGTCGCCACGGTGGACCTGCTCTTCGACGACTCGCCGTCGAAGCTCCGTGCGACCGAGCAGTACGAGGGTGTGCTGCATCCCCTCTCCGATCCGCCGGTCGCCGCCGAGGTGATCGCCGTCGACCACGACCCGCGGGACTTCCGCACCGAGGCGCCGGCCGGGGCGACGTATCGGATGCCGGAGGTCGCCCTGTCGACGGCGTCGCTGTACAAGGACGTGCGCCGGGACCTGATCGACCACCTGTTCCGGACCCGGACGATGTCGCTGCTGTCGAACCCGGAGCTGAAGCTCATCAGCCGACCCGGCGAGACCGCCGAGGCGTTCGCCGCGCGCTGCGAGGTGGCCGCCGACGACGGTGCGGACGCCGCGACGGCGGTCGTCGCGAAACGACTCGAGGCCAAGATCACCCGGTCACGCGACGCGCTCGCCGCGGCCGAGGACAAGGTCGCCCAGGCCGAGGCGACGCAGTCGAGTCGCCGCAACGACGAGCTGCTGAGCGGCGCCGGCGACCTGCTCGGCGCGGTCTTCGGTGGACGCAGGAGCGCGCGCAGCATCGCCAGCAAGGTCGGCACGGTCACCCGGCGGCGGGGGCGCAGTGCCGAGGCGGCGAAGCGGACCGAGACGGCCACCAACCGCGTGGCCGAGAAGGCCGATGCCCTCACCGCGCTCGAGGAGGAGCTCGCCGAGCAGATCGCGAGCATCGCGGACGACTGGGACGCCAAGGCCGCAGCGGTCGAGACCGTCGAGATCCCGCTCGAGAAGTCCGACATCACCGTGAGCGACCTGTCGCTGGTCTGGATCCCCGTCCGCTGACTCAGCGCCGGGCCGGGCGGGCCGGATCCGGTCCGTACCAGCGGCGTCTCGCCCACAGCGCCACGTAGACGAGGGCGACGAGCACCGGCACCTCGATCAGCGGTCCGACGGTGCCGGCGAGGGCCTGGCCCGAGGTGACGCCGAACACCGCGATGGCCACCGCGATGGCGAGCTCGAAGTTGTTGCCGGCCGCGGTGAACGCCACCGACGTGTTGCGGTCGTAGGGCAACCCGAGCCGGTAGCCCGCGACGAACGAACCGAACCACATCACCGCGAAGTACACGAGCAGCGGCACGGCCACCCGGAGCACGTCGAGCGGACGGTCGGTGATCTGCTCGCCCTGGAGGGCGAAGAGCACGACGATCGTGAACAACAGCCCGTAGAGCGCGACGGGACCGATGCGCGGCAGGAAGCGCTGCTCGTACCACTCGGTCCCCTTGCGGGCCTCGCCGATGGTCCGGGTGAGGAACCCGGCGAGCAGCGGGACGCCCAGGAAGATCAGCACCGACTTCGCGATGGCCCACATGCCGACGCCGAGGGTCTCGGTCTCGAGTCCGAGCCAGCCGGGCAGGACGTCGAGGTAGAACCATCCGAGCACCGAGTACATGACGATCTGGAACACCGAGTTCACCGCGACGAGCACCGCGCCCAGCTCACGGCTGCCGCACGCCAGGTCGTTCCAGATGAGCACCATGGCGATGCAGCGGGCGAGGCCCACGATGATGAGCCCGGTGCGCAGCTCGGGCAGATCGCCCAGGAACACCCACGCCAGGGTGAACATCAGCGCCGGGCCCACGAGCCAGTTCATGACGAGTGACAGCACGAGCGTGCGCCGGTCCGACAGCTCGCCGGCGATGCCGCGGTAGCGGACCTTGGCGAGCACCGGATACATCATCGCCAGCAGGCCGATCGCGATCGGCAGCGAGACCGAGTCGACCTCGACCCGCTCGAGCGTCTCGTTCAGGTCGGGCACGAGCCGGCCGAGCAGGAGGCCGCCGAGCATCGCCGCGCCGATCCAGACCGGCAGGTACCGGTCGAGCGTCGAGAGCTTCGAGGTGACGGCGTCGTCGGGCGGTGCGGCGGTGGTCGACATCGGTCTCCGGTGCGTGGAAGGGCTGGTGTGGCGGTGAGGCCGAAGGGATGGTGCGGCGAGTGCGAGGTGGGGTCAGCAGCAGCCGCCGTCGGCGCCGGGCGCCACGCCGATCGCGACCGTCTCGCTGATGGCCGCCGGCGCGCAGCACGTGGCGGTCTCGCCCTCGGCGAGCACCTGGTTGCGCATCTGCTCGGTGTCGCCGGTCTTCACGTAGAACTCCCAGGGCGCGCCGTCGGGGTCGTTGACCCAGGTCTCGGTCTTCGCCGCGTAACAACAGATGGTGTCGTCGACGCCGGTGGTGTCGAGCCCGTCGTCGGACAGCCGGGCCTCGGCCGCGACGACCTCGTCCGCCGAGTCGGTCTCGACGCCGAGGTGGTTCAGAGTGCCGCCGTCCTCGCCCTCGATCAGCACGAGCTTCAGGGGCGGATCGGCGATCTCGAAGTTGGCGTAACCGGGCTTGCGCTTGGCGACCGGGGTCGAGAAGAGCAACGAGTAGAACGCGACGGCCTCGTCGATGTTCGAGACGTTCAGTGCGAGCTGCACACGTGACATGGGGACCTCCGCAGGTACAATCAATCGACCGACGTCGATACGTTCATCGTGCCTGATGTATCGACCGACGTCAATATGTCTGCGCCGGGAGGTCAACCGATGGTCTCGAAGATCACATTGATGGACGTCGACGCGATGGACGCCTGCTGCACCCCCGTCACCACCGAGGGCCTGAGCGAGCTCGATGCCTCCATCCTCGCCGAGGGCTTCAAGGCACTCGCCGATCCGGCCCGGCTGCGGCTGCTGTCGCTGGTCGCCAACGCCGAGGGTGGCGAGGCGTGCGCGTGCGATCTGATCGAACCGCTGGAGCGGTCGCAGCCGACGGTGTCGCACCACCTGTCGATCCTCGTCGCCGCGGGACTGCTGACCCGGGAGAAGCGCGGTCGCTGGGCCTGGTACCGGCTGGTGCCCGAGCGACTGACCGCATTGCGGGCCGCGCTCAGCTCCTGAGCGGTTGACCAACGCCCACCACCTGCCCACAGTGGACCCGTGGAGTCGTCCTCGGAGCACCTGAGCCTCCGGATCCCGGAGCCACTCGCGCGGCCCGGTCAGACGGCGTCGTTCGGTGACCTCCGGCTGAGCGACGCGGGTGCCGTGCGCCGGCCCGAGCCCGACTGTGCCGAGGTCGAGATGCTCGATCTGGCCTACTCGCTGGTCCGGGTGCTCGACGACGCCGGCACGGCGCACGGTCCATGGCGGGAATCGCTCGACACCTCGACGCTCGTCACCGGCCTGCGTGACATGTTGACGGTCCGGGTGTTCGACCGGACCATGCTGCGAGCGCAACGCCGGGGCACGACCTCGTTCTACGTGCAGGCCCTCGGCGAGGAGGCCGTGGCGTGCGCCCACCGGCGGGCGCTCGACCCCGGCGACATGTGCTTCCCCACCTACCGCCAGCAGGGCCTGCTGATCGCGGCGGGTTATCCGCTGGTGTCGATGGCGAACCAGATCTTCTCCAACAGCGAGGACCCGCTGAAGGGCCGCCAGCTGCCGGTGCTCTACTCGGCGAAGGACCACGGCTTCTTCTCGATCTCGGGCAACCTGGGCACGCAGTTCATCCAGGCCGTCGGCTGGGCGATGGCCTCGGCGCTCTCGGGCGACTCCCGCCTCGCCTCGGGGTGGATCGGCGACGGAGCGACCGCCGAGTCCGACTTCCACAGCGCGCTCGTCTTCGCGTCGACGTACCAGGCGCCGGTCATCCTCAACATCGTGAACAACCAGTGGGCCATCTCGACGTTCCAGGGGTTCGCCCGGGGCAGCGGCGAGACCTTCGCCGCACGTGGGCACGGCTTCGGCATCCCCGCGTTGCGCGTCGACGGCAACGACTGGCTCGCGGTGCACTCGGCGACGGCGTGGGCGGCGGAACGGGCGCGCAGGAACCTGGGTCCGACGCTCATCGAGTGGGTCACCTACCGGGTGGGTGCGCACTCGAGCTCCGACGACCCCGCCGCGTACCGCCCCGGTGACGAGCCCGCCCGGTGGCCGCTCGGCGATCCGATCGACCGGCTCGACGCACATCTGCGGGCGTTGGGTTCATGGAGCGCGACGGACTTCGAGCAGCTGGTCGAGACCGTCGAGGCCGAGGTCGAGGCAGCGGTCACTCAGGCCGCGTCGTTCGGGACGCTGCACGACGACGGACCGCCGGAGCGGGCGGCGTCGATGTTCGACGACGTGTTCGCCGAGCCCACGCCGGAGCTGCTGCGGCAACGACGACAGGCCGGCTTCTGATGTCGACGGCGCCCGCGACGCGGATGACGATGATCGAGGCGATCCGAGATGCCCACGCGGTCGCCATGGAGCGCGACGACGGGGTCGTCGTCTTCGGTCAGGACGTCGGCTACTTCGGCGGAGTGTTCCGCTGCACGCAGGGTCTGCAGGAGCGCTTCGGCAACCACCGGTGCTTCGACGCGCCGATCAACGAGAGCGGCATCGTCGGCGCCGCGATCGGCATGGCGCTCTACGGCCTGCGGCCCTGCGTCGAGATCCAGTTCGCCGACTACATGTATCCCGCGTACGACCAGATCGTCTCCGAGGCCGCCCGCATCCGCCACCGGTCCGCGGGGGACTTCACCGTGCCGCTCACCATCAGGATGCCGACCGGTGGCGGGATCTTCGGCGGCCAGACCCACTCCCAGAGCCCCGAAGCGCTCTTCACCCACGTCGCCGGGTTGAAGACGGTGATCCCCTCGAACCCCTACGACGCGAAGGGCCTGCTCATCGCGTCGATCGAGGACGACGACCCGGTGGTCGTCCTGGAGCCGAAGCGCCTGTACAACGGCCCCTTCGACGGGCACCACGAGCGACCGATCGTGCCCTGGTCGGCGGACCCGTCGAACGACGTGCCCACCGGCCACTACCGCGTGCCACTCGGGTCGGCCCGGATCCATCGACCGGGCGACGAGCTCACCGTGCTCACCTACGGCACGCTCGTGCACGTCGCGACCACCGCCGCCGAAGAGACCGGCATCGATGCCGAGGTCATCGACCTGCGGTCGCTGGTGCCCCTCGA
>JALYWI010000193.1 GCA_030852785.1 Actinomycetota bacterium | reverse complement strand
CGCGGCGGCACGATCCACGCGGTGGCCCGGCCGTTGCACGCCGGGCGCACCACCGTCGTGGTCGAGACCGAGCTCCGCCGCGAGGACGGCAAGCTCGTCACCAAGACCACCCAGACACAGGCGGTCCTCACCGGCTGAGCGCGCGCTCGACACCACCGAACACACCGGCGATCTGGGGAAGTGAACGACCTGGAACACACCCTACGAACCGGGTGTGGCAACGACGCCGACCCGGGTTCAGATGCGGAGCGCTGCCAGGGGGTCGAGCAACGGATCGAGCAGACGGTGCATCGCGGTGCTCGCGTCCGGACCGTCGATCGGCAGGACGGTCTGCTCGGAGAGCACCATCGAGATCGCGAGACGGACCAGCACCTCGGAGACCGCGGCGACCTGCGCCAGGTCCTCGGCGGAGTCGACGGGACCGAACGCGGCGACGAGGAACGACCGAGCCGCGGCGATCACCGGCGAGGCGTCGACGGTGAGCACCCGGAGCAGGTCGGGTTCCTCGCGCACCAGGTTCGACAGGATCGAGGTCTCGACCGCCCTGAGGCCGGTGAGGAAGCCCTCGACCACGATGTCCTGGAAGCGGTCGAGGTGCGAGGTGCTCTCGAGGATCGACGTGAAGAAGCGATGGCACTCGCGGGCGAGCACCGCCTCGATGATCTGGCCTCGGCCGTCGAAGCGGCGGTAGATGGTCGTGCGACCCAGACCGCTGTGCTCCGCGATGTCCTCGACGCTGCAGCGGCGGATGCCGTGGGTGAGGAACAACTCGGATGCGGCATCGAGGATGCGGACCGAGATCTCGTCGCCGTCGAGCGGTGCGACGGCGGTGCGCAACAGGTCGGCGACGTCGATGTCGACGGTGCGTCTCATGACCCGACGAGCGCGAGCTCGCGGTGCCGCGTGCGGGCTTCGCGTCGCCAACCCTCGGACGCCCGTGGTGCCCAGCGCAGCGGACGCGGCACGAAGCGCCAGGCTTCACGGACCCAGAGCTCGAGCAGCTTCAGCTCGGTCTCCTCGACGATGCCCCAGGGGATGTCGAAGCGTTCGCGCACGATCGGTGGCAGCCCACCGATCGCGGTGAGCTTGAGCAGCGGCGTGATGACCTCGCGTTGGATCGGGGCACTCCAGGTGGGCAATCCCGGAAGGTCCTGGATCTTGTCGTGCAGGGCCATGTCGACCGCACGCTCGGCGGCCGGCGTCATCTCGAGGACCTCGGCGCAGTAGCGGTCCCACTGCTCGCCCCATGCCGTGCGGTCGTCCGGGACGGGACGCATGCTCACGCCGTAGCGCCGGTACCACTCGACGCCCTCGACGTAGAGCTGTTCGCGTCGTCGGGCGCTCAGCTGCCGACGGTCGAAGCGGTCGATGAGCTGCTCGACCGAGAACTGGAACGTGGCGTGCGCCCACCAGAACGTCTCGGGTCGGAGCGCGCTGTAGCGGCGACCCTGGTCGTCGATCCCCTTGATGCGCTTGTGGTAGTCGCGCACCCGCAGGCCGGTCGCCTCGGCCTCGGGCCCGTCGTAGACGACGCCGATGATCTCGGGCATCGACCGGATGATCCGGTCCCACGGGTCGTTGAAGAAGTCGGAGTGCCCGGTCACCCCGGCGCCCAGGCCCGGGTGCATGAGCTGCAGGATCCCGGCGGCCAGGCCGGTGAACCCCAGACGGTTGTCCCCTGCGTACTTCCACAACAGCGAGCGGGGACCCAGGTCGATCGGCTCGGCGCGGTACATGATGACGAGTTTCGTACCGCTGTTCCGGCGGGTCAAGCACTCGCTACCATCCTGGCCATGGTGACGAGGAGCGAGAACGAGACCATCCACTGGGGCGAGATCGACGGGGTGTCCATCGACTTCCCCATGGTCGTGGACTCCATGAACCAGGCGACGTTGTCGTTCACCGTGCCGATCGAGCCGGCTCGTGCGCTCGTGCCCGGCGACGCCTTCGAGGTGCTCGAGACCGCGCCGGGCAGCGCGACGTTCATCGTCGCGCTCGTCGACTACGTCGAGAACCCCTGGGGTGACTACAACGAGGTCAACCTCGGGCTGTTGGCCCAGCCCGTCGGACAGCCCGAGCGTGCCGGTGCGTTCGTGTACCGCATGCCGGTGGACCAGGAGTTCACCATGAAGGCCGGCAACCAGGTGCTGGGTCTGCCCAAGACCGTCGAGGACCTGACCTTCGACTACGGCGACGACGAGATCGTGGTGACGCTGCGCACCGGCGACGAGCCGCTCGTGGTGCGCTTCCCGCGTGTGGCGGGCGACGATCCGGCCACCGCGACCGAGGCGATCACCTACTCGTACCTCGACGGTGTGGCGACGGAGCTGCCGCTCACGATCGAGATCGGCTCGGGTCTCATCGATCCGTCCGCGGTGTCGATCGAGCTGGGCTCGTCGACGATCGCGGACGAGCTCGCCTCGCTCGGGCTGCCGAGCCAGCCCGACTTCGCCGTGTGGGGCGAGGGGCTCTCCGGGTCGTTCGAGATCCCCCGGCCCGTCTGACCGGTCCCCGGTCGGTCTCACCGGTCCCGGCCGGCCTGACCGGTCGGGGCGGCGTGACCGCCCCGACCAGCAGTGCAACTCAGGATCGACCGACGGGTCAGATCAGGTTCTTCGACTCCAGCCAGTCCTCGGCCACGTCGTCGGGCTCTTCCTTGTCGATGTCGGTGCTGGTGTTCCACGCGACCAGGTCCTCGGTCGTGATGATCGCACTCAGCTCGTCGAGCGCCTCGGCCAGCCCGGGGGCGTACTCCTCGAGGATGTCGTCGCGCACGATCGGAGCGATGTTCTGCGCCGGGAAGAGGCCCTTGTCGTCCTCGAGGATCTTGAAGCCGTTGGCCTCGATCTCGGGAGCGGTGTCGTTCCAGATGACGGCGTCGACCTCCTCGGCCTTGAGGTTCTCACCGAGCAACGGCCCGAACTCGAAGGTCTTCGTGCCGGAGAACGTGATGCCGTAGATCGCCGGATCGGTGAGGCCGATGTAGCACTGCGGACGCTCGAAGCACTGGGCTGCGCCGCCGAAGCGGTAGTCGAGCCCGGCCAGGTCCGAGATCGTCTCGGCCTCGGAGTCACCGCGCACCACGAGGGCATCGCCGTCGACGGCGTCGGAGGGCTCGAGGACCGTGAGGCCCTTCTCGGCGAGTGCCGGGGTGATCTCGGCGATCACCTCTGCGGCGTCCTGCGACGTCTCGGTGTCGGGCAGGAGCTCGGTCTGCGTGCCGCCGATGTAGTCGATGATCAGGTCGAGCTCGTCGTTCTCGAGCGCCGTGATGGCCTCGGTGCGGAACCCGGCCGGGGTCAGGACCTCGACGGAGTAGCCCTTCGCCTCGAGGAACTGTCCGTAGACCTCGGCGATGGTCGCGGACTCGGAGAAGTCCTGGCCACGGATCCGGATGGTGGAGCCGTCCTTGGTCTCGCTGTCGCCGGACGCACCGTCGTCGTCACTGCCGCATGCGCCGGCGAGCAGTCCGACCACCGCCAGCAGTGCGAGCAGTCCGAACCACCTCCGTCCGCGATGCTGACCTCGCCCGTTGCTTGCGTGCTGCATGTCTCCGCTCCCTGTTGTTGTCGAGCCGTTCGGCCGAGGTTGTTGTCGAGCCGTTCGGCCGAGATGGTTGTCGAGCCGTCCGGCCGAGGTTGTTGTCGAGCCGTGCGGCCCGGGTTGCTCTCGAGCCGTGCGGCCTTCATCGTCGATCCACCCGGCCGAGCCTGCGAACGCCCCTGGGCAGGAACCAGCCGAGCGCACCGAAGGCTAGGCCGGTGATCGCGGCGAGCGTGGCGATGAGCAGCGCTCCGGCGATCACGAGGCTGTTGTTGTTCTGTCCGAGTCCGTCGCGCAGGTAGCGCCCGAGTCCGTCGCCGCCGAGGAACGCGCGGATCGGTTCGGTGGCCACGACCTGGACCGCCGCCACCCGGATGCCACTGATGATCAGCCCCGATCCGAGGGCGAGCTCGACCTTCATCAGGATGCCGCGCTCGCTGTAGCCGACCGCCCGGGCGGCGTCGACGGTCGAGGGGTCCACCTGTCGGACCGCGGTGTAGGTGTTGAGGTACACCGGCGGCAGCGCCAACAGCAGCAGTGCGATCAGGATCGGCCACGGTTCGCTCCCCCACCCCTGACGCAGGGAGATGGGCACGAGCAGACCGGCGATGGCGAACGTCGGGATGGCCCGGCTGAGCGTGACCGCCCAGGTCGCCGCGAACTCTCCGCGACGAAGGTGCGACAACACGGACGCGAGCGGCACGGTGAGCACGACCGCGAGCGCCACGACGAGCAGCGACAGCTGCAGGGTCTCGACCAGCGAGCTCCAGATGCCCGCCGTGCCGCGCCAGCTGTCGGGGTCGAAGAGCCACTCGAGCACCCCGATGTCACGCGGGACAGCCTGCTGTGAGAGCACCCGGATCACGAACGGGACCTCCGCAGCCACGGCGTGAGGAGCCGACCGAGCAGCTGGATGATCAGGTCGAGCGCGAGCGCGAGCAGGATCGACAGCGCGGCGCCGATGACCATCGGCGTCCAGAACGTCCGGCGGAGCCCGTCGAGGATGAGTCGGCCGAGGCCGCCCTGCCCGATGATCGACGCGACGGTGACCAGCCCGACGGTCGAGACGGTCGCGATGCGCAGTCCGGTGATGATGTACGGCGCGGCGATCGGCAGCTCGACACCGAGCAGCCGTCGGCTCGGTGACATGCCCATGCCCTGCGCGGCGTCGCGCACTGCGGCCGGCACGGCTCGGAACCCGGCCACGAAGTTCGTGAAGAGGATGAGCAGCGTGTAGGCGACCAGCGGGATCACGGCGGTCCAGATGGTGAGCCCGGTGTACGGGACGAGCAGACCGAACAGCGCGACGCTCGGCACCGTGTAGAGCACGCCGGTGACGCCCGAGATCGGACTGGCCGACCACCGCAGCCGCAGGGCGACGGCGGTGAGCACCGCGGAGATCACCACGCCGATCGCGACCGCCACGAGCGTCAGCTGCAGGTGCTGGACGAGCGCTTCGCTGATCTGGTCCCACTCGTCGATGAAGTACTCCCACCGGACGATGGGGTTGCTCGCCTGACCGGGAACGCTCACGCGTCCGCCACCTGCTGACCCGCGGGTGCGTCGTCGACCGCCGACACGCTGCGTCCGGCCGGCACCCGTAGTCCCTTCCTGATCTGTTCGAGGGTGACGACGCCGGCGAAGCGTCCGTGGTCCTCGATCACCGCGACCGAGGTGTCGGTCGCCATGATCAGATCCATGGCGGTGCGCAGCGTGCTGTCGGAGGTGAGCACCGCGGCGGGCAGCTCGGGGTGCAGGTCGTGCAGCGCACGGCCCGGCGAGAGCTCGTCGAGGTGCACCCATCCGACGAACCGGTCGTGCTCGAGCAGGCCGATCCACTCGCTGTTGGTCGACGTCGCGAGTGCGCGGGCGTCCTCCGCGCTGCGGTCCGCGTCGAGCACCGGGCCCCGGTGGAACGGGAGCTCACCGACGGTGCGCAGCTGGAGGCGCTTGATGCCCCGGTCCTCGCCGATGAACTGCTCGACGAAGGCGTTGGCCGGCTGGGCGAGCATCTCGTCGGGTGAGGCGTACTGCTCCAGCACGCCGCCGGTGTTGAGCAGCGCCACGCGGTCACCGAGTCGCACCGCCTCGTCGATGTCGTGGGTGACGAGCACGATGGTCTTGCGGAGCTGCTCCTGCAGCGAGAGCAGCTCGTCCTGCAGGCGGGCGCGCACGATCGGATCGACCGCGCCGAACGGCTCGTCCATGAGCAGCACCGGTGGGTCAGCCGCGAGGGCTCGGGCCACGCCGACGCGCTGCTGCTGGCCGCCGGAGAGCTCGTCGGGGTACCGGGTGAGCAGCGCCGGGTCGAGCCCGACGAGCTCGACGAGCTCGTCGACCCGACCGGCGATCCGTGCACGGTCCCACCCGAGGGCCTTGGGCACCGTGGCCATGTTCTGGGCGATCGTCCGGTGCGGGAAGAGCCCGACCTGTTGGATCACGTAGCCGATGCCCCGACGCAGCTCGGTCGGCTCGAGCGAGGTCACGTCGACGTCGCCGATCATGATCGTGCCGGCGCTGGGTTCGACGAGCCGGTTGATCATGCGCAACGTCGTCGTCTTGCCGCAGCCCGACGGACCGATCAGCGCGACGATCGACCCCGCGGCGATGTCGAGATCCAGGCATTCGACCGCGGCGACGCCGTCGTCGGCGAACCGCTTCGAGACCCCCTCCAGCCGGATCGAGCTCGCGTCAGGAATCGGGCTGCTCCAGCGCAGGGGACTCGATCGAACCGTCGGGCCGGCGTGCGAACCGCGGCTGGTCGGCCGGGCTCACGGGCTCGTCGGTCGGCCACGGCCAGCCGCCGAAGCCGGTCTCGCGGTAGTCGGCGAACGCCTGCTCGATCTCGGCCTCGGTGTTCATGACGAAGGGGCCGTACTGCGCGACCGGCGCGCCGATCGGCCGACCCTGGAGGATCAGCACCTCGGCACCCGAGGTGGAGCGCAGCGTGACCGGCTGCTCGCCGCTGAGGACCGCGGCGGTCGAGGATCCGAGTGTCTCGTCGCCGACGTCGAGGTCGTCGCCCTCGAAGAAGTAGAGGGTCCGCACGGTGTCGGCGTGGTGGGTGACGGGCAGGTCCCACGAGCCGCCGGGGTCGAGGTGGATGTGCCAGATCGCGACGTCGGTGTCGTCGCGAGTGGCCCACGAGCTCGGCGGTGCCGTCGGTGGTGTCGCGTCGCCGATCGCCCCGGCGATCACCGTCACCTGCGCGCCGTCGCCGTCGATCCGCGGGATGTCACCGTCCCACAACATCGAGAAGTACGGGTCGGCCAGCTTGTCGTCGGGCGGCAGGTTCAACCAGATCTGGAACAGCTCGAGTGGGTTCGGCCGATCACGCTCGACCAGCGGGAACGTCTCGGCGTGCACGATGCCCCGTCCCGCGGTGAGCCACTGCACGTCGCCACGTCCGAAGCGGGCGGCGGCGCCGAGGGAGTCCGAGTGGTCGATCAACCCGCTGCGCACGTAGGTCACCGTCTCGAACCCGCGGTGCGGATGCTGCGGGAAACCGGGCACCGCCTGGCCGTGGTACATCCGCCAGCCGTCACGCCCCTCGAAGTCCGACCCCATCTGGCGTCCCTCGAGCGAGGCGTCCGGGCCCAGGTCGAGGGTGCCCTCGGGATAGTCGTCGAGGTGGTGCACGCAGAACAGGAACGGGTCGATCGTCGGCCAACGCATGTCGATCGGCACGGTCTGCAACACGGGCGACGCCATCTCCGAATCGTAGGTCGCGTCGCGGCCGTGCTCGCGGCAGACTGCGGTGATGGACGAGCGTGCGGCCAGGGTCGACAGCTGGTTGTGGGCGATCCGCATGTACAAGACCCGCAGCGTGGCGTCGACGGCGTGCAAGGGCGGCCACGTCGAGGTGAACGGTCGCACCGCCAAGCCGGCGACCCGTGTCGTCGCGGGTGACCGAGTCACCGCCCGGGTCGGTTCGCTGGTGCGCGAGCTCGAGGTCGTGGCACCGGTCGAGAAACGCGTCGGTGCCGCGATCGCGGTCACCTGCTACATCGATCTCGCTCCCCCGCCTCCGCCGTCCGCCGGCGCGCCGACCAGGGACGCGGTGCGTGAGCGCGGCGCCGGACGGCCGACCAAGCGTGACCGTCGCCAGATCGACCGGCTCCGTGGTCGGGACTGAGAGACTGCGGCCATGAGTCCGCCACTGACGTTGCGCTTCGTGCTGTCCGAGACCGATGCCGAGCGCCTGCCCGAGTCACCCGCCGAGGTCGCGTTCGTCGGGCGGTCCAACGTGGGCAAGTCGTCGCTGCTGAATGCGCTCGGCAACCGCAAGGGCCTCGCCCACGTCTCGAAGACACCCGGTCGGACCCAGCTGCTCAACCTGTTCGAGGTCACCTTCCAGGGCCGCCGGCAGCAACCCGACGAGGGCCAGCTCGGCCCGACGCTGATGGACTGCCCCGGCTACGGGTTCGCGGCGACCTCGAAGCAGGTCCGCCAATCGTGGGGACCCATGATCGAGCGGTACCTGCTCGAACGCGAGGAGCTCACCATGATCATGGTGCTCGTCGACGGTGAGATCGGCCCGACGAAGCTCGACCTGCAGATGCTCGACTGGCTGCGGGCGAACACGTTGCCGCACACGGTGATCGCGACCAAGCACGACAAGGTGAAGTCCGCGAAGCGTCAGAAGCGCAAGAAGGAGCTCGCCGAGGCGTGCGACCTGGAGCAGGGCGACGTGGTGTGGGTGAGCGCGGCGAAGAACGTCAACATCGACAAGCTGCGCGACCTGGTGAGGCTCTGGCTCGACGTGCGCTGACAGCCCCTGACCTGACCTCGCGCACCCTTTTCCGATCTCGTTTCGGGGTGATCACCCCGAAAGGAGATCGGAATTCGGCAGTGCAGGCTCAGATGGGCAGGTCGCCGGTGGCGGCGCGGGTGCTGCCCGAGTCGCGGTAGGCCGCGATGGTGCGCTGCGCGATGCGCATCTGGTGCACCTCGTCCGCGCCGTCCGCGAAACGTGCCCAACGGGCGTGCTGGTACATGTGGGCCAGCGGCGTGTCGGTGGAGTAGCCGAGCGCGCCGTGCACCTGGATCGAGCGGTCGATCACGCGGTTCAACATGTTGGCGACGAAGTGCTTGGCCATCGACACCTCGCTCTTGAAGTCCAGCCCGTGGTCGATGCGGTAGGCGGCGTGCAGGACCATCAGCTTCGACTGGTACAGCTCCATCGCCGAATCGGCGATCATCCACTGGATGCCCTGCTTCTCGGCGAGCAGCGAGCCGTGGGCGTACCGGTTGAGCGACCGGTCGACCATCATGTCGAGGGCGGTCTCGGCCTGGGCGATCCACCGCATGCAGTGCGCCAGTCGGGCCGGGCCGAGGCGGTACTGGCCGAGCAGGTGACCCTGCCCGCGGCCGCCGAGCATGTTCGCCTCGGGGACCCGCAGGTCCTCGATCACGATCTCGGAGTGGCCGGACCCGCCGTGCATGGTCTCGACCTCTCGCACCCGGTTCCAGCCCTCTGAGGGGATGTCGACGATGAACGCCGTGTTGGCGGCCTGCGGCAGATCGGGGTCGTCCTCGGTGCGCGCGACGAGGATCGCGAACTTCGCACGACGGGCGTTCGAGATGAACCACTTGTGCCCGTTGATCACCCACTCCTCGCCGTCCTTGATGGCGGTGGTGCGGATGAGCGTCGGGTCGGAGCCGGCGACCTCTGGCTCGGTCATGGCGAAGCAGCTCATGGCGTAGCCGTCGCACAGCGGCTTGAGGTACTTCTCCTTCTGCTCGTCGGTCGCCCAGTGCAGCAGCGTGTGCATGTTGCCCTCGTCGGGCGCCTGGCAGTTCATGACGAACGGGCCGTAGTACGACTTGGCCGCCTCGGCCTGCACCATGGCGAGCTCGACGTGACCGAGGCCCATGCCGCCCCACTCCTCGGGCATGTGCGGCAGCCAGAGGCCGGCGGCCTTGGCCTGGTCGCGCATGCCGAAGAGGACCTTGATGTACTCGTCGCGCTCGATCTCGTCCGGGTCGCCGATGCGGGCCTCGCCCGGCTTGACGACGTCCTCGATGAAGGCCCTCACACGAAGGCGCAGCTCCTCGAGCTCCGGGGTCAGGGTGAAGTCGATCGACATCGCAGGGGTCCTTCCGAGGTGGCGGCGTGATGCACGCGCATTACGATGGAATATAGATGACTGACACCGCCGCTGCCGATGTTCCGAGCCGGCTCGTGAGCGCCGCCGAACGACTGATCGCCCGGCGCGGCCTCGAGGCGGTCTCGCTGCGCGAGGTCAACGCCGAGGCCGGGGTCGCGAACGCCAGCGCCGTGCAGTACCACTACGGCGGCCGGGCCGGGCTGGTGGCAGCGATCCTGGCGAAGCACCATCCGGCGGTCGAGGCTCGTCGCCACGCGCTGCTCGACCAGTTCGACGCCGACGGGCAGGCCGACCTGCGGACCCTCGGCGGCGCACTGGTGCGACCGCTGGCGGCCGAGCTGGCGAACACCGACGGCGGCGCCGGCTACCTGCAGGTCATGGCCCACCTGGCCACCCGCCCGGTGCCGGCGCTCTCCCCGCAGAGCCTCAAGGACCCGAACGACAGCACGTACCGCTGGCGCGCGCTGGTCGCTCCCCTGCTCTCCGAGGAGGGGGTGCGTCTGCACCGCCGGTTCACCGCGGTGCAGTTCACCCTGGGTGAGCTCGCACGCCGTGCCCGCGACCCGCGCCGCCTCGACGGCGGCCCGACCGACGACCGGCTCTTCACCAGCCACCTGATCGACCTGGTGACGGCGCTGCTCGCCGCGCCGGTGTCGGCCGAGACCTTGCGGCTCAGCGCGGAACGGGACTCAGCGCCCGCGTAGGGAGCCGATGCCCAGGTCGCCGTCCCCCGGTGACGACGCGGCGTCGCCGGCTCGGGCGGTCCGCCCTGATGTGGAGCGCTGCGGCTGGGCCTGTGGTGTCGAGCCCGGAAGTGTCGGGGCCTGCGGTGCTGCCGCCCGGGTCGCGGACGGTGTGCTGCTGCCGCTCGGTCGCGACCCGTCGGCAGGGGTCCCGAGGTGGATGAACGCCACGATCCGGCCGTCGGGGCTCAAGCCGGCTGCGGTGCGCACCGCGGGGTCGCGGGCGGCGGAGCCGGTGCGCCACATCGCGCCCAGGCCCATCGCGTCAGCCGCGAGCAGGATCAGCTGCGCCGACGCGGCGACCGCGGCGGCCTGGTCGTCGAGCGTGATCTTCTCGCCGACCGGCTCGAGGCCGACCACGATCAGCGTCGGCGTGTCGCCCACGTCGAGGGGGAACGCCGAGAGCTCGGCGCCGGCGAGCACGACGTGGCGCCACGGCTGCAGGCCGCCGTGATCGGGTGCGGTCGCGCCGAGCTCGAGCAGCGTGTCGATCTGGGCGGCGGTCGGCCCGGGTGCGGTGACCCGCTTCACCGAGTGCCGGTTCCTGATCGCTTCGATGACGTCCATCCGGCTCCCGTCGCGTCGCACTGCCCGTCCAGTCTGGCAGGCCGTGTCCACCGCGATGGTGCGCTCCGGCCCCGACCGTGCCCCCGTGGGCCGACGGCGCCCTGCCCCACCCCGTCCGATGTCACACGAAAGTCCCTCGGGAAGCCCTGGCGCGGCGAAGTAGCCTGGTGACTTCGTCCACGATCGCCCAGAGAGCACTCCCGTGACCCTGATCGCACGAGACCTCCGGGTCCAGATCGACAACAAGACCATCGTCGACGGCGTCTCCTTCGACGTGCGCTCGGGTGACAAGGTCGGGCTGGTGGGCCGCAACGGCGCCGGCAAGACCACCCTGTTCCGGGTGCTCGGCGGCGCCAACGAGCCGCACCGCGGCACGCTCAGCCGCTCCGAGGCCACCGGCTACCTCTCCCAGGACCCTCGCAGCGACCACGTGCCGCCGGACACGAGCTGTCTGTCGCACGTGCTGTCGGGTCGCGGCCTGGACGAGGCGATGGACCGCATCGAGAAGCTCACCGTCGCCATGGCCGAGGACGCCTCGGATCGCAACATCGCCCGCTTCTCGGATGCCATGGAGCAGTTCGAGGCGCTCGGCGGCTACGCCGCGGAGTCCGAGGCGCGTCGCCTGACCGCGGGGCTGGGACTCGCCGAGGACCGACTGGACCTGACCGTCGGCGCCCTCTCCGGCGGCGAGCGCCGCCGCCTCGAGCTGGCCCGGATCCTCTTCGCCGGCAGCGAGCTCCTGCTGCTCGACGAGCCGACCAACCACCTCGACGCCGACGCGCGGGACTGGCTGCTGCAGTTCCTGGCCGACTACCGGGGCGCGCTGATCGTGATCAGCCACGACCTCGGTCTGCTGGACGAGTCGATCACGCGGGTCATGCACCTCGACCGCGAGGGCGAGGACGCCGTCGGGACGCTCGTCGAGTACCGCGGGACCTACACCAAGTACCTCACGAGCCGCGAGCTCGAAGAGGAGCGCCTCACCAAGCTCGCCGGCCGGCAGTCGAAAGAGATCAAGCGGCTCTCCGAGCGTGCCGACGGCATGCGCGGCCAGAGCGGCAAGCGCGCCCGGGTGGCCAAGGGCCTCGACGTGCGCGCGGCACGGCTCGAGGCCGACCGCGTCGATGCGCCCGAGCACAAGCGCAGCATCGCGGTGCGTCTGCCCGACCCGCCGCCGTCGGACCGCACCGTGCTCGAGGCGTCCGACCTGGCCAAGTCCTACGGCGCACTCTCGGTCTTCTCCGACGTCAGCTTCGACATCGGTCGCGGCGAGCGCATGATCATCATGGGCCTCAACGGTGCGGGCAAGACCTCGCTGCTCAAGCTGCTGGCGGGCACCAGCACCCCCGACCGCGGCACCGTCCGCCCCGGGGATCGCACCACGATCGGCTACTACGCCCAGGAGCACGAGGGCATCGAGGACGGCAAGTCCCTGCTCGACCACATGCGCGCCACCGCACCCATCGGCGACCGCGAGGCGCGCAGCGTGATGGGCATGTTCGGCCTGCAGGGCGACAAGGCGTTCCAGGACGCGGCCACGCTCTCGGGCGGCGAGAAGACCCGCCTCGCGCTGGCGCAGCTCGTCGTCGGCGCGAACAACCTGCTGCTGCTCGATGAGCCCACCAACAACCTGGACCCGGGTTCCCGCACCGCCGTGGGCGAGGCGTTCAGCCGGTGGCCCGGCACGATCATCCTGGTCAGCCACGACCCCGAGTTCGTGCGGGCGCTCCAGCCCGACCGTGCGCTCACCATGCCCGAGGGGCAGATCGACCACTTCGACGAGTCCATGCTCGAGCTCGTCGAGCTCGCCTGAACCGCCGCCACTGATCGCCGGCGGCTGACCGACCGCGGGTGGCTGCCCGGCGTCAGCCGAGCGCGTCGTCGATGTCGAGCGTGCCGTCCTCGAGCAACGTGACCGGCCGCGCCGCGACGACGGCGTCGACGGGGATCGGTCCGTACACGTGCGGGAAGAGCTCGGTGCCGCCGCTGGTGTTCTCGTGGCGGATCTCGGCGTCGACCAGCGCGGGTTCGATCGTGAGCAGCACGACATCGGACCGGTCCCGGTAGTACTTGTCGGCCGTGCGCTGCACCTGCTCGGGGAACGAGCAGTGCACGAAGCCCTCCTGCTCGAGCGTCCGGTCGATCGACGAACGCCGGTAGAGCCGGTCGCCGCTGAGCGCCGAGTGCCACTCGGGGGCCAGGGCGAGGTGGTGGATGTGGCCGGACGTGGTGCCGTCGTTCGTGCTGCTCTGCGTGCTCATGGCGCTCCGAGTGCGTAGGCGGACATCGAGATCGACCCCATGGTGCATCCGTCGACGAGGGTCGCGCAGCCCTGCTGCTCGACCGCCGCGAGGCCGGCGAGGTAGAGCACCGGGATGAAGTGGTCGGTCGTCGGCACGGCGAGCGCGAAGTCGGGGTGCCCGACCAGCTCCAGGATGTCGCCGGGACGGTGCACCAGCAGCTCACGCGCCGCATCGTCGAACCGGTGCGCCCAGTCGGTGCCGTGGTCGACCGCGCCCCAGTCGACCATGCGGAGGTTGTGCACGACGTTCCCGCTGCCGAGCACCAGCACCCCGGCGTCGCGCAGCGGCGCGAGCCGTGCGGCCAGACCGAGGTGGTACTCGAGCGGTTGTGTGGCGTCGATCGACAGCTGCACCACCGGGACGTCGGCCGCCGGGAACATGTGGGTGAGCACCGACCAGGTGCCGTGGTCGATCCCCCAGCTGTCCTCGTCGGCGCCGATCCAGGTGGGGTGCGCGAGCTCTGCGATCTCGCCGGCGAGCTCGGGCAGACCGGGGGCCGGGTACTCGACGGCGAAGAGCTCGTCGGGGAACCCGTAGAAGTCGTGGATGGTGCGCTGCGCCGACATCGCCGTCACCGCCGCGGCGCCGATGAACCAGTGCGCCGAGATGCACAGCACCGCACGCGGTGTGCCGATGCGCTCGCCGAAGG
>JALYWI010000175.1 GCA_030852785.1 Actinomycetota bacterium | reverse complement strand
GGCGCAGGTGGTGGCGGCGGTGGCGCAGGTGGTGGCGCCGGTGGTCCGTCGATCGCCGTGTTCAAGAACGGTGTCGGCGCGCTGACGGTCATCGCCAGCTCCCAGTACCGGCCGATCTCGCCGGCCTCGGGTGGCGCGGGCGGTTCGTTCTCCGCACCGGCGACCGCTGGTCTCAGCGGCTTCGGCAACGACACCGGTGGCGACGGCACGAGCTCGGGTGCCGCAGCGACCGGTCCTGCCGGTGGCAACGGTCCGGCCGGTCTCCTGTTCCGCATCTGGAACAACGGCACGACCACCAGCTGACACACCCCGATCCGACGATCGACGCGGGCCCTCTGTCCAGGGGGTCCGCGTCGTTCGCGTCCGGGCGAGGTTCGCGTTCGGACGAGGTTCGCGTCCGGGCAGCCGGCCGACCGGTCCGGCGCGATCCGCTGGCCGACGCGGTCAGCTCACCAGGACGTTGAGCTCGGTGCGCAGATCGGCCGGGTCCATGTCGGGTGAGGGTTCGGTCAGGTAGACCTCCCACATCGTGGGTCCCGGCGTCAGCCCGAGGGCGACGACCTCTCCCATCAACGCACCCCACGCACCACCCAGGTCGTCGAACGAGCCGGCGTGCACGGTGCGTGCGATCCGCCCGCCGGGGAGCGATCCGACGACCACGTCGCCGTCGGGCTCGATCGGGTCGCCGGTGACGAAGCCGACCTCGAGGTCGACCTGCTCGGCCGGCGCGCCGTGGTACAGCGCGAACGCCGCGGAGCGTGGCACGACGTCCTGTGCCGCCAGCACCTGTGCGAGGGCGCCGAACGAGCGGTCGAAGAAGCCCGGGAGCTCGTCCATGCGGACCACCCCTCTGATCACGGCGGTGACCTGCTCGTCGTGGTCGAGGAGCTCCGGCTGGGGTCGGTCGGTCATGGTCGTCTCCGGTGTCGAGGTGTGCGAGCGCACCCGCGGCCCGTACATGTCGAGCCGTCGCTGCTGATCCTGCCGCGGATCACCGGTTCGGTGTCGGACGGCCGCGCGAGCGTCGACGGCCCGCCGCTCGTCGAGCCGGCGGCGAGCGGTGCCACCGGCGTACCAGATCGCCGCCGTCGGGCAGCGCCCGCCACTCGGCCAACGTGGCCGCCAGCGCGTCGTCGACGGGTGTCGCGTCGCCGTCGCGCCATCGGAAGTACACCTCGTTCACCCGTGCCTCGGCGGCGTCGAGCTCGTCGCGGTGGGCCGCGATCACGGCGGTGCCCTGCGGTGTGCGGCGACGTCCGAGGGTCCGGAAGGTGGCGCCCGCCGCGACACAGCCCCAGAACCCGAACTCCAGCGCCAGCGCGTCCTCGATGACGAACGTGGTGAGGTCGTGGGGGAGGTCCCGTCCGACGGCCATCGTCGGACCCGGGACCCTGGTGCGGGGCGGGCGGAGCGCCGACCAGCGGCAGGCCCGGCCATCGCGGAGCTTGGTGAACGTGATCTCCACCGCGCCCACGCTACGAACGTCGCTCGGCGACGTCACCCGAGTTCCGGTCGACGTCGCTCGGTGCCGACTACCTTCCCGTTGGTGGAGTCGACGGGGGCGGGACGTGGTGCGGGTCCCTTCGACGTGGACCTCGCTCGCCTGCGACGGCGCCGAACGGTGAAGTGGTCGCTCTACGGCCCCGACGTGCTCGCCGCGTGGGTCGCGGAGATGGACTTCGACGTCGCCCCTCCCGTGCGCGACGCGCTGCTCGCCGCGGTGGCGCGCGAGGACTTCGGCTACGTACCGGCCGATCTGACGGAGCTCACGACGGCGTGCGCGGCGTTCCTCGACGCGACGACGGGTTGGCAGGTCCCACCCTCCCGGGTGTTCCCCGTCGCTGACGTGTTGACCGGCATCGCCGCGGCGATCGACCTGTACAGCCCACCCGGCACGGCGGTGGTGGTGCCGACGCCGGCCTACCCGCCGTTCTTCGACGTCGTCGCGCTCACCGGTCGTCCGGTGGACGAGGCACCCATGGTGCTCGAGCGGGGCCGGTGGTGCCTGGATGTCGAACGGATCGATCGACACCTGGCGGCGGGCGCCCGGACCGTGCTGCTGTGCAGTCCGCACAACCCGACGGGTCGGGTGTTCCGCGCCGACGAGCTCGACGCGCTCGCCGAGGTCGTCGAGCGCCACGGTGCCCGGGTCGTCGCGGACGAGGTGCACGCGCCGCTCGTCGCGACGGGCGTCCGCCACGCGCCCTACGCCTCGGTCGGCGACGCTGCCGCCGACCACGCGGTGACCATCACCTCGGCGTCGAAGGCATGGAACCTGGCAGGACTTCGGTGCGCCCAGGTGATCGCGTCGAACCACGACGACGCCGCGGCGTGGCGTCGCCTGCCGTTGTTCGCCGTGCACGGCCCGACACCCTTGGGCATCGCGGCCTCGACGGCCGCCTACCACGACGGCGGCGACTGGCTCCTCGCCCTGCGGGGTCGGCTCGACGAGAACCGGCGGCTGCTCGACGGCCTGCTCCGCAGCGAACTGGCCGGCGTCACCTGGCACGGCGCCGAGGCGACGTTCCTCGCATGGCTCGACTGCGCACCGCTCGGGTTCGCCGACCCGGCGCGGCAGTTCCTCGACCACGGCCGCGTCGCGTTGAGCGACGGCCCGCCCTTCGGCGCTGGGTGGGAGCAGCACGTCCGGCTGAACCTCGGCACCTCGAGCGAGCTGCTCGAACGCATCGTCGCGGCGATCGCGCGGTCGCTCGCCGCGTAGCCTGGCGTCGTGGCCATCGCGCTCAACCACACCATCGTCGGCGCTCGCGACGCCGAGACCTCGGCACGCTGGTTCGCCGAGATGCTCGGCCTGCTCGAACCGGTCCGGGCCGGGAACTTCTGGCAGGTCTCGCTGGCGAACGGCGTCGACCTGGACTTCGCGTCGATGCCCGGCGAGGCCGAGGTGACGCCGCAGCACTACGCCTTCCTGATCAGCGAGGCGGACTTCGACGAGGTGCACGGCCGACTCCTGCTCGGTGACCACGACATCTGGGCGGACCCGCGCCAGCGCTACCCGGGTGAGATCAACCACCACGACGGCGGTCGAGGCGTCTACTTCCTCTCCAACGACGGGCACTACCTCGAGGTGATCACGCGGCCCTACGGCGGAGGCCCGTCACCTGCCTGACGCCGTCGTGGCAGTGTGGGCCGGCTGCCGAGTCGAGCGCACCCGCGGTCGGACCGCAGCACGGGAGAGGTAGAGCGAGATGCCGGGAGCGTTGTCGGACCTGCGGGTCGTCGAGATGGGCCAGTTGTTGGCCGGTCCCTTCTGCGGGCAGCTGATGGCCGACTTCGGCGCCGACGTCATCAAGGTCGAACCGCCGGGTCAGGGCGACCCCATGCGCGAGTGGGGCCGGGAGAAGGCGGGCGGCCGATCGCTGTGGTGGCCGGTGGTGGCCCGCGGCAAACGATCGGTCACGCTCAACCTGCGCGAGGCCGAGGGCCAGGACCTCGCTCGACGCCTCATCGCAGAGGCCGACGTGCTGGTCGAGAACTTCCGGCCCGGGACGCTCGAGAAGTGGGGCCTCGACCCGGCGGACCTGATGGCGGCGAACCCCCGGCTGATCGTCGTGCGCGTCTCCGGGTACGGACAGACCGGGCCCTACGCCGCCCGCCCCAGCTACGGCGCGATCGGCGAGGCGATGGGGGGACTGCGCGCGGTCATCGGCGAACCCGACCGACCGCCGGCCCGAGCGGGCATCTCGATCGGGGACACCCTGGCGGCGACCTTCGCCTGCGTCGGCACGCTGGTCGCGCTGCACGCCCGCGAGCGCACCGGCCGCGGTCAGGTCGTCGACTCGGCGCTCTACGAGGCCGTGCTCGGCGTCATGGAGTCGCTCATCCCCGAGTACACGATCGCCGGCTACCTGCGTCCTCGCACCGGGTCGATCCTGCCGAACGTCGCGCCGGCGAACGCCTATCCGACCGCGGACGGCGAGCACCTGATCAGCGGCAACCAGGACACGGTGTGGCGTCGCCTCGCCGAGGCGATGGGTCGGGCCGAGCTCGGCCACGAGGAGAGGTTCGCGACCCACAACGCTCGCGGCCAGCACCAGGCGGAGCTGGATGCCCTGATCTCGGAGTGGACCGCCACCCTCAGCTCGGCGCAGCTCGAAGCGGTCCTGAACGAGCACGACGTGCCCAACGGGAAGATCTACACGGCGCCCGACATGCTCGCCGACGCCCACTTCGCGGCCCGCGAGGCGATCGTGACCATGGCCCACCCGCAGCTCGGTGACTTCCCCATGCAGAACGTCGTGCCGAAGCTGTCGGACACACCCGGTGAGGTGCGCTGGGTCGGTCCGGAGCTCGGCGAGCACACCGACGAGGTCCTCGCCGAGGTGCTCGACATCCCGGCGGCCCGTGCCGCCGAGCTGCGCGCCGCGGGCGTGATCTGAGCGCCGCCACGACCGGTCCGCGCGCCGTCGGCGACGGTAACGTCGTCGGCATGAGCCCGATCACCATCGTCGACGTGGCCCCTCGCGACGGCCTCCAGAGCGACGGTGCCGTCGTGTCGACCGACGCGAAGCTCGAGCTGATCTCACGCATCATCGCCTCGGGCATCCGACGCATCGAGACGACCAGCTTCGTCAACCCCGCACGTGTGCCCCAGATGGCCGACGCGGACGAGTTGATGGCGGAGCTGCTGCGTCGACGAGCGGCCTCTGCGCCCGACGATCCGCTGCGCTCGACGTCGTTCATCGGTCTCGTGCTCAACCGACGCGGGCTCGATCGCGCACTCGCCGCGGGCTGCGACGAGGTCAACGCGGTCGTCGTCGTCAGCGACACCTTCAGCTCGAAGAACCAGGGCACCGACACCGACGGGTGCATCGCAGCGTGGCAGGACATCGCACGCGACGCCGCGGCCGCGGGTGTCCCGGCGTCGGTCACCCTGGCGGCCAGCTTCGGCTGTCCGTACGAGGGCGAGGTCCCGCTCGCCCGACTGACCGACGTCGTCACGCGTTGCGCGGCCGCCGGCGGGGTCGAGATCGCCCTGGCCGATTCCATCGGTGTCGCGGTGCCGACCGACGTGCGGGCACGCATCGACATCGCCCGGAGCGCCATCGCCGCGCACGGCGCCGAGCAGGGGCTCCGGGTCCACTTCCACAACACCCGCAACACGGGCGTCGCCAACGTCGCGGCGGCCGTCGAGGCAGGCGTGACCGTCGTCGACTCCTCGCTCGGTGGCATCGGGGGATGCCCGTTCGCACCGAACGCGACCGGCAACGTGCCGACCGAGGACGTCGCCTTCATGCTCGAGCGCATGGGCTACGACACCGGCATCGACCTCGCGGAGCTCGTCGCCGCGGTGGAGTGGATGCAGTCCGACGAGCTGCTCGGTCGCACCACACCGGGGCTGTTGTCCCGTGCCGGGCTGTTCCCCGTAGCCGGCTGATCGACGAGGAGCGCTCCGGCGGCGTCGGCCTCGGGGTGCCCCGAGCATCGGGCGCACCACCGTCACCCGGTCGCGCCATCTCGCGCTTGCCACTCGGAGTTAGGACTTCCTAACATCGCCGCTCATGCGCTCTTCCTTCCGTCGATCGGTGATCAGAACGGGACTCGTCGGGGCGGTGATCGCCACGATGATGGCCACCTCTCTCGTCGTGCCGGCTGCTGCAACGCCCGGCGCCAGAGCGCAGCAGTGCGGGGCGAACACGTCGGTCGCTCCGACGCTCACGCCGAGTCGCACGACGATCGGCCAGCACGAGACGGCCACCGTCGCCGTCACGGGCTCGAACTACCTGGTCCCGCCCCACGTCTGCGGCTCCAGCGTCTTCGGCGGGATCTACGTCGCGTTCGGGTGGGTCAAGCCCGGCGGGCAGTGGGGTCCGAGCTGGCGGACCTCGACCACCGCGGCCGGGCTGTTCGGCCAGACCTACAGCTACCCGGGTGAGGGCGGCGGGGCCGAGACCCGCGACGACGGCACCGGTGTCGTCCGGCTGATCTCGTTCACCGCCGGCGGCGAGTCCGGTGACGCGACGCCGTTCCACATGGACGGCTCCGGCAACTGGCGCTCCGAGCTGATCATCCGTGGCTCCACGTTCTCCTTCGTCGACGTGGTCACCGGTCAGTCGGCCACCGTCGACTGCATGGTCGTGCAGTGCGGCGTGCTCACCTGGGGCGCCCACGGCAAGTCGTCACGCACCAACGAGCAGTTCTCACCGATCAACTTCACGAACCCGCAGGGCCAGGTCGTGGCACCCTCGGCGCCGGGCGGTGCCGGTGGCAGCGCGAACCCGCCCGCGACCGGGCCGATCGCCGGCGCGCCGCCGGCCGACGGCGG
>JALYWI010000174.1 GCA_030852785.1 Actinomycetota bacterium | reverse complement strand
GGGCTCGTGGTGCTCGCGGCGGGTCTCGCGCCGCTGCTGGTGCCGGCCGGGCTGTGGTTCTCCCGCAGGGTGCGGGCGGTCGGTTGGGTCGACGCCGCTGTCGACCCGGCCGTCGTCGGCGTGCTCGGCGGTCTCGGACTGCTGGGCTGGATCCTGGTCACCGCGGACCTCTCCCCGCGGTTCTTCTGGCCGTGCTTCCCGTTCGCCGCGACCCTCTGCGCCCGGTGGTGGTCCGAGGGGCGTCCGGCAGCCGCGCTCGAGCGTTGGTCGCTGCCGCGCTCGTTGGTCGGTCCCCGCGATCCCGGCGGTGACCCGTTGGGTCAGCCGGTGGGTCGACCGTGACGCCGGTACAGCTCGGCGACGTCGCGACGGAACACGGCGCGGTCGAAGCGGCGCCTGGCGAGCGCACGGTTGGCATCCGAGATGCGACGCCGGCTGTCCGGATCGCCGAGCAGCTCGACGATCGCAGCGGCGAAGGCCGCGCTGTCGGTCATCGGTAGCAGCCGGCCGTTCTCGGGGCCGGTGATCATCGCCGAGATCGCCTGGATGTCGCTCGCGACGATCGGGACCCCCGACGACAGCGCCTCGATCACCGTGAAGGGCTGGCCCTCGGTCCACGTGGGGAACACGTAGAGGTCCGACTCCGAGAGGTGCCGGTAGACCTCGGCGCGGGGGAGCGGGCCGGTCATCGCGTCGGCGCGCCCTCGCCGGGTGATCTCGGCGACCATCGCGTCCTTGTCGGGGTCGAGCCCCGGGCGGTTGTCGCTGACGATGCGCAGCTCGTAGGCGACGCCCTGCTCGTCGACCAGGTCGAGCGCGTCGAGCAGCGTCACGATGCCCTTCCGCTCGAGCATCTCGCCCACGAACAGGACCACGGGCGGGTCGTGCACCGCCGAGCTCTGCACGATGTCGTCGACGACCGCGGAGTTGGCGATGACGGGCAGGTCGACCGTCGGCATGTAGGGCCGGAGGTTCGGCTCGCCCGCCGCGGCGATCAGGATGTTGGCCTCGGCCAGCCGGTCGAGCACGGCGAACGCCCACGCGTTGAGCCGGTCGACGCGGTACTCGCCGGGGCCCTCCATGTACGGCGGCTGCGCGTGGTTGTGCAGCAGCACCTTGGCGCCGCGCAGACGCGCGGCGAGCGCGATGCCGACCTGGCGCCAGCCGGTCAGCCACGGGTACTGCACCGAGTGCGAGTGCACCACGGCGCCGCGGCGTGCGAGGCGGAAGGTGTCCCAGGAGTCGGTCACGGCACGTCGCACGTTCTCGAGCGCGAACTTGCCCCTCGCCTCGTCGTTCTGCGCCGTGTTCTGGAACACCATCTCGAACTCGGCGTTGAGCACCGGGTCCTCGACCAGGTCGAGGGCCACGGTGGCGATGCCGCCGCGCATGGGCGGACCGTGGGCCACCACGACGACGCGGATGCCCGTGTACTCGACCGGCGCGTCGGTGCCGCCGCTCACGAGCGCTCCTCGCGTGGTGCCCGGTCGCCCCGGTCGCCCCGGTCGCTCCCGTCCCCCGGCTCGATGATGCGGGCGGGGTTGCCGACGGCGGTCGCTCCTGCCGGGACGTCGCAGAGCACGACGGCGCCGGCACCGATCGCCGCGTCGTCGCCGACGGTGATCGGTCCGAGCACGATCGCGCCGGCACCGACGTCGACCCGATCCCCGAGGATCGGAGCCATCGCCGCCTCGTCGCGACCGTCGCCGAGCACACCGATGGTGACCCCGTGTCGCAGCGTCACGCCGGCGCCGAGCTGCACCCGCTTGTGCAGCACCAGACCGGTGCCGTGCCAGACGCACAGGCCGGGTCCGATCCGGGTGCTGGGCGGGATCTCGATGCCGAGCAGCCAGTCGACCACCAGGCGGTAGAGCATGACCGCGGGCAGTGACCACAGCGGCGGTCGACCGGTCCCTCGCAGGGTGTGGGTCAGGCGGAACGCGGTCATCACGACACGGCCCTTGGGGTTGGCGCGGTTCGCCGCCAGGTCGGCCCGGAGCAGCGCGAGGAGTCCGCCTCCTCCCGAGGTCGGTGCTGTCATGGCGATGACCGTACCGCCGATCCGCGGGATTGCACGGTGGCGGGAGTTCGGCCGCGAGTCCGGACAGAGTTCGGCCGGGTGCCGCCCGGGTGTCGGGCGTGTTCGGGCAAGGGGCTATCGTTGACCGTCCCCCGACGGAGGGGGCTGACCGAGGAGACCGCGTGCCAGCGACCGTCGTGGTGGGAACCCAGTGGGGTGATGAGGGCAAGGGCAAGGTCACCGACCTCGCCGCCAAGGAGATGCAGCTCGTCGTCCGCTACCAGGGCGGGCACAACGCCGGACACACCCTGGTGGTCAACGGCGAGTCCTTCGCCCTGCAGCTGATCCCCTCGGGGGTGCTCTACGACCACATCACGCCGGTCATCGGCAACGGCGTCGTGGTCGACCCCGTCGTCATGCTCACCGAGATCGACGGCCTCGAGGCCCGTGGTGTCGACTGCTCACGCCTCAAGGTGTCGGGCAACGCCCACCTGATCCTCCCGTACCACCAGGAGCTCGACCGACTGATCGAGCGACACCTCGGCAAGAACAAGCTGGGCACCACCAAGCGCGGCATCGGCCCGACGTACGCCGACAAGGCGTCACGTGTGGGTCTGCGGGTGCAGGACCTGCTCGATCCGGACATCTTCCGCGAGAAGCTCACCGCGGTGCTCGCCGAGAAGAACCTGGTGCTGGCCAAGGTCTACAACCGCCTCGGCTTCGACGCGGATGAGCTCGCGGACCGGTACCTCACCGAGGTCGCCCCTCGTGTCGCCCCGTACGTCAGCGACACCGTCACGCTCATCCACGACGCGCTCGAACGTGGCGAGCACGTGCTCTTCGAGGGCGCGCAGGCGACGTTCCTCGACCTCGACCACGGCACCTATCCCTTCGTGACCTCCTCGAACCCGATCGCCGGCGGCGCCTGCGTCGGTGCCGGCGTCGGCCCCCGTCACATCGACTCGGTCATCGGCATCGCCAAGGCGTACGTCACCCGCGTCGGCTCCGGTCCGATGCCGACCGAGCTCTTCGACGAGGTCGGCGACCGGATCGTCGACCTGGGCCACGAGTACGGCGTGAACACCAAGCGGCGCCGCCGTCCGGGTTGGTTCGACGCGGTGATGCTGCGCCACGCGGTGCGGTTGAACTCGCTGTCCGAGGTGGCGATCACCAAGCTCGACATCTTCGACACCTTCGAGACGATCAAGGTGTGCGTCGCCTACGACGTCAACGGCGTGCGTCACGAGAACCTGCCGTACCACCAGTCCGACCTCTTCGACGCCGTGCCGATCTACGAGGAGTTCCCCGGCTGGAACACCGACCTCACCGAGGTCCGTGAGCGGCACCAGCTCCCGGCGAACGCCGTCACCTACCTGGAGTTCCTCCAGGAGCAGGTCGGCGTGCCCATCGGCGTCGTCGGCACCGGCCCCGGCCGCGACCAGTACGTCCACTTCAACAGTTGAACAGCAACAGTTGAGCCCAGCACCCGCTGAACCCAGCACCCCGAGGAGCACCCCATGTCGGTCGTCAAGATCAATGCCATCACCGTCCCCGAGGGGATGGGACCCGAGCTCGAGCGGCGCTTCGCCGCGCGTGCCGGCGCCGTCGAGAACTCGCCCGGCTTCGAGGCCTTCCAGCTGCTGCGCCCGGTCGAGAACGAGGACCGCTACTTCGTCATGACCTGGTGGGACTCCGAGGAGTCGTTCCAGGCGTGGGTGAGCAGCCAGGACTTCGCGAAGGGCCACGCCCAGGAGAACGCCGCCCAGGCCGCGGCGCAGGGCGGCGGCCATCCGGGTGGTCACCCCGGTGGCGCCGAGGGTGGCGGTCATCCCGGCGGCGGTCACGGTGGTCCGGTCGCCTCGGGTTCCGAGGTCCTCGGCTTCGAGGTGGTCGAACGCATCGACGCACCCGCGAAGTGACGCCGTGAAGGTCTGCGTGGTCGGCAGCGGCGGGCGCGAGCACGCGCTCGCGTCGGTGCTGGCGAGGACCGCCGAGGTCGTCGTCACCCCCGGCAGCCCCGGGATCCCCGGATCGGTCGACACCCCTCCCGAGCAGATCGACGCCGATCTGTTCGTCATCGGACCCGAGGCGCCCCTCGTCGACGGGCTGGCCGACCGGCTCCGCGCCGCAGGTCGCCTGGTGTTCGGACCCGGTGCCGACGGTGCCCGCCTCGAGGGGTCCAAGGCGTGGATGAAGGAGCTCGTGGGGGCCGCCGGTGTGCCGACCGCCCGCCACGGCACCTTCGACGACCTCGACGACGCACTCGAGTTCCTCGACACGATGGCGCCTCCGTTCGTGGTCAAGACCGACGGGCTCGCGGCCGGCAAGGGCGTCGTGGTCACCGACTCGTTGACCGAGGCGCGCAACGCCGTCGAGGACTACCTCTCGGGACAGGCCTTCGGCGACGCCGGCCGGACGCTGGTGATCGAGGAGGGGCTGGTCGGACCCGAGCTGTCGGTGCTCGCGGTGTGCGACGGCCAGCGTGCGGTGCTGCTGGCGCCGGCCCAGGACTTCAAGCGGGTCGGCGACGGCGACGACGGTCCCAACACCGGTGGCATGGGCGCCTACTCGCCCGTTCCGGACCTCGACGAGGGGCTGCTCGACGACGTGCTGACCCGGTTCGTCGAGCCGACGCTCGCCGAGCTGCGCTCGCGGGGCATCGACTACCGGGGTGTGCTCTACGCGGGGCTGATGCTCACCGCCGAGGGGCCCAAGCTGATCGAGTACAACGTGCGCTTCGGTGACCCGGAGACGCAGGTCGTCGTGCCCAGGTTGTCGTCCGACCTGGCGGAGCTGCTCGCGCAGGCGGCAGCGGGGGCCATCGTCGACGAACCGACCTTCGTCGACGACGCGATGGTCACCGTCGTGTGCGCCGCCGAGGGATATCCGGCGTCGCCCCGCAAGGGCGACCCGATCTCGGGCATCGACGATGCCCGCTCGCTCGACGGCGTCGACGTGTTCTGCGCGGGTGTCGCCGCGTCCGACGACGTGCTCGTGACCAACGGTGGTCGAGTGCTCGACGTGTGCGGCACCGCGCCCACCATCGCCGCGGCTCGTGCCCTCGCCTACGAGGGCGTCGCTCGCATCGGGTGGGACGGCATGTTCACCCGGCGCGACATCGCCGAGGCAGCGTCGCAGGCATGACCGATCGTCCCGCGTCGGGGCCCGTGGTCGGCATCGTCGGCGGCGGGCAGCTCGCTCGGATGCTGGCCGAGGCGGCGACGCCGCTCGGCGTGCACGTGCGGGTGCTCGCAGCGCCGGGCGACGAAGGCGCGGCCGAGGTGATCCCCGACGTGCAGATCGGCTCACCCGACGATCCGGCATCGCTGCGATCGTTCGCAGCGAGCGTCGACGTCGTCACCTTCGACCACGAGAACGTCGACCACGGCGCGCTCGCCGAGATCGAGGCCGCCGGCACTCCGGTGCGGCCGTCGGTCGAGACGCTGCGCTTCTCGGACAAGGCGCACCAGCGCCGCGAGTTCGCAGCGGCCGGTCTGCCGGTGCCCCCCTTCGAGGTCGTCGACCCCGGCGCGGAGGCTGCCGCCGCGCTCGACGCCGCGCAGCGCTTCGCCACCGCGCACGCGGATGCCGACGGCCGCATCGTCGCCAAGGCGAGCCGGGGTGGCTACGACGGCCGCGGGGTGTGGATGCTCACCGCCGGGGAGCTGCCCGACTTCCTCGCCGCCTACGAGGGTGCACCGCTGGTGCTCGAGCCGCGGCTGCCGCTCGACCTCGAGGTCGCGGTGCTCGCTGCTCGGCGGCCGTCCGGTGAGGTCGTCACCTGGCCGATCCTCGAGACGGTGCAGGTCGACGGCATGTGCGACGAGGTGCTCTGGCCCGCGTCGCTGGCGCCGGAGCTCGCGGATCGAGCGCGTGAGATCGGACAGCGGGTGGCCGAGGTGACCGGCGCCGTCGGGGTGCTCGCCGTGGAGCTGTTCGTGAGCGACGGTGAGCTCGTCGTCAACGAGATCGCGCCGCGGGTGCACAACTCGGGGCACCTGACGATCGAGGGGTCGCGCACCTCGCAGTTCGAGCAGCACCTGCGTGCGGTGCTCGACTGGCCACTCGGTCCGACCGAACCGACTGCGCCGAGCGTCGTCATGGCGAACGTCGTCGGCGGGCCCGAGGCCGATCCCCGTGATCGCCAGGCCGAGGCACTGGCCGTCGAGCCGGGCGCGAACATCCACCTGTACGGCAAGACGTCGCGACCCGGTCGCAAGATCGGCCACGTGACGGTGCTCGGCGGCGACGACCTGGCCGCGACGCGACGTGCGGCCAACACCGTCGCCGACACCCTCGCCGGCACCTGAGCCAGCGGCGCCCCACCCCTGAACGGCGCCCCACCCCCGAACGGCCAAATGACACTTGTTTTCGAGGCAACCACCGGAAAAACAAGTGTCATTTCGGGAAGATCGAGGTTCGTGGCAGGATCACGGCCATGACCGAACCCGTCGTCGGAATCATCATGGGCAGCTCCTCGGACCTGCCGGTCATGGAGCAGGCCGCCGGTGTGCTCACCGAGTTCGGCATCGACCACGAGGTGCGGGTGGTCTCGGCGCACCGCAGCCCGCTGCGCATGGTCGAGTACGCGCAGACCGCTCGCGGACGCGGCCTCAAGGTCGTCATCGCGGGCGCCGGCGGTGCGGCGCACCTGCCGGGCATGGTCGCGTCGCTCACGACGTTGCCGGTGATCGGGGTGCCCGTCCCGACCAAGCACCTCGGCGGCGTCGACTCGCTGCACTCGATCGTCCAGATGCCCGGCGGTGTGCCGGTCGCGACGATGGCGATCGGCGGAGCGCGCAACGCCGGACTGATGGCGGTCAGGATCCTCTCGGTCGCCGACGAGTACCTCGCCGCACGGCTCGCCGAGGACCAGCTCGCCCTCGAGCAGTTCGCCGCCGCCCAGGACGCCGAGCTGCAAGCCGGTGGCTGAGCCCGGGAGCCGGCGGGTCCGCACCGCACTGCTGCTGGGCGGCTCCAGCGACATCGGACGAGCGGTGCTCGAGTCCCTGGTGCCCCTCGGCCTGGAACGAGCGGTGCTCGCGCTGCGGCAGCCGTCGGACTCGCTCGAGGTGCCCGACGGCGTCGAGTGCGCCCAGCTGCGCTGGGACGCGGTCGACGTCGCGTCGCACGAAGGGCTCGTGGATGCGTCGATCGGGGTGCTCGGTCACATCGACGTCGTCGTCTGCGCGGTCGGCATGCTCGGCCACCACGCGGGAC
>JALYWI010000140.1 GCA_030852785.1 Actinomycetota bacterium | reverse complement strand
ACGTGGCGAGCTGAGGATCCGGTTGCGATCGAGGGCGCGCCAGCAGCGCGACATGTCGCGAGCGCGACGTGGGCCACGGGCGCAGGCGCCGGCCTGGCTCGTGTGGGGCTCGGCGGCGGCAGGTGCCGAGCGCTCGAGCGGGGCATCATCGTGGGCCACCGCGAGTGCGGTGACGACGGCGCCGACGGTGTAGCCGGCGAGGAGACCAGCGACGATCGCAGGGATGGCCATGGGTTGTCCTTGAGGGGAGCTCGCGCCAGCCCCGATGCTGGCCCGATGGTTCTGTCTCGAAGCATCTGGTCTGCGACCTGAGCGGCATCTCGACGGCTTCACCCGCAGCGACCACATCCGCCGGAACTCGCGAGCCCGACCGACCCTCCGCCTTGGAGAAGCAGCTTCACCCTACCGGCGCGCCTGGTCGGAACGAGCGCGCGCGCGCGGGCGTCGCTCAGTGCCCCTCGTCACTGGACCAGCGGCTGCTGGCACGGTCGTGCGGCGGCCGCCAGGAGCCTCGGCGCGGCTGGTTCAGCTGCGCTCGTCGATGCCGACGTAGTCGCGGACGGCCTCGCCGTCGTAGAGCTGGCGCGGGCGGACGATGCGGGAGTTGCGGTCGAGGCCCTCGATGTAGTGGGCCAGCCACCCCGACGTGCGGGGGATGGCGAACAGGACCGGGAACATCTCGATCGGGAACTCCATCGCCTGGTAGATGAGCCCGGAGTAGAAGTCGACGTTCGGGTAGAGCTTGCGGCTGATGAAGTAGTCGTCGGACAGCGCGACCTCTTCGAGCTTCAGCGCGATGTCGAGCAGCGGGTTCTTGCCGGTGACCTCGAAGACCTCGTCCGCGGTCTTCTTGATGATCCGGGCGCGGGGGTCGTAGTTCTTGTAGACGCGGTGACCGAAGCCCTGCAGGCGGGTCTCGCCACGCTTGACCGCCTCGACGTACGACTCGACGTTGTCGATCGAGCCGATCTGGTTGAGCATGCGGATCACGGCTTCGTTGGCGCCGCCGTGACGGGGGCCGTACAGGCCGGCGGTGGCCGCCGCGGTCGAGATGTACGGATCGGCGTGCGACGAGCCGACGGTGCGCATGGCCGTGGTCGAGCAGTTCTGCTCGTGATCCGCGTGCAGGATGAAGAGCACGTCGAGCGCACGGGCGAGCACCGGGTTGGCGTCGTAGCGGGGCTCGGCGGTCTTCCACATCATCGACAGGAAGTTGGCGGCGAAGTCGAGGCTGTTGTCCGGGTAGACGAACGGCATGCCGGCCGAGTGCCGGTAGGCCCCGGCGGCGAGCGTCGGCATCTTCGCGATGAGCCGCACGACCTGCTTCATCAGGATGGTCGGATCCTCGATCTGCTTCGCCTCGGGGTAGAAGGTCGACAGCGCGGCGATGGTCGACACGAGCATGCCCATGGGGTGGGCGTCGTGGTGGAAGCCCTCCATGAAGCGCTTGCGCACGTTCTCGTGGATGAAGGTGTGGTGCGTGATCTCGTAGCGCCAGTCCTCGAACTGCTCCGGCGTCGGCAGGTCGCCGTGGATCAGCAGGTAGGCGACCTCGAGGTAGCTGGACTGCTCGGCGAGCTGCTCGATCGGGTAGCCGCGGTAGCGCAGGATCCCGGCTTCGCCGTCGAGCTCGGTGATGGCCGAGGCGACACCGGAGGTGGTGCCGAAGGACGGGTCGTGGAACCAGACGCCCGGCAGCAACTTCGACCAGGGCTTCGAGTCGACCCCGCCGTCGAGGATGGGGATCTCTACGGACTCCCCGTTGCGGTTGTCGGTGATGGTGATGCTGTCGGCCAACTGTCTACTCCCGATGTGCGATCCATGATCATCCTACGGCCTCTCAGGACCCCCACGAGCCCACGCCCCCTGATCACTCGCTGAATTCGCGGGGTGTTCACACTCGGGGCCGGATCGCAGCGGGATAGACCCCGGAGTGATCGTCCGCCTCGAACGCGACGACCTCGGTGATCGCCTCGGCGACGACCCGTTGGGCGGGGGAGAGCATGCTCCTGCGTCGTCTCGCCAGGCCCACAGAGCGGCCGGGGGCGCCTTCGATGGGGATGCGCCGGAAGTCGCCCGCCACACCCGCCGGTGCGGCCGATGCCGGCACGATGCCCGCGCCGAACCCGCCGAACGCGAGTGACGCGAGCAGCCGCATGCCGTCGAACTCGGCCTTGGGTCGGAGCCGGAGCCCGCGAGCCGCGGCCAGGCGTTCGAGCGACTCCCGGAACGCCGTGCCGGGAGCCTCGAGCAGCAGCTCGTGTTCGATCAGCTCGTCGAGGGTGACGACGTCGCGGTCGTGCAGCGGGTGACCGGCGGGCACCACGAGCACCCGGTCCTCGTCGAAGAGGGCCTCGACGGTCAGCTCGGTGTCGTCGACGGGCAGGTTGACCACGGCCAGGTCGACCGCGCCGGACACCAGGTTCAGCACCAGCGAGCTGGTGGTGGCGTCGAGCACGACGACCGACACCTGGGGGCAGCGTTCGCTCAGGTGCCCGAGCAGCGGCGGCACGAGCCAGCGGGCGGTGGTGCCGATCACTCCGACGCGCACCGATCCGGTGATCACGTCACGCAGCGAGGCGACGTCGGAGTCCAGCGCGTCGAACTCGGTCTCGATGCGGCGGGCCCGCTCGATGACGGCGCGGCCCTCGTGGGTCGGTTCGTTGCTGGCCCGGTCGATCAGCGTCACGCCCAGCTCGCGTTCCAGTCGGGCGACGTGCGCCGACACGTTGGACTGCACCGTGTCGAGCGACCTGGCGGCGGCCGAGAACGACCGGTGATCCGCGACGGCGAGCAGGGCTCTGAGCTGTTTCCTGTCCATCGCTCCGGACGATAGCGAGTATCTGTACAATTTGCTTGTCAGATTGCTTGCTCGAGGCTATCGTCATACCTAACAAACGCCGAGGGTGTGGACGTCCCCCCATGTCCCCCTCGAGCCAGCATCTCCGGATCACCCCCCCGAACCGGAGATGCAACCTGCTGAAGGACTGGCTCCCCCCGCCAGTCCTTCGGCCGTTTTCGGGTGGCGATCCTAGGTCCTGCACCGAAGGGGCACAGCACGGTCGGCCGGCGCTGCAGGCCGAGGACCATCGGAAGTAGCGTCCGGGCATGACCTCACGAGGCACGAGCACCCGGGGCGCCGCCATCTTCGACCTGGATCGCACGTTGCTGTCTGGAGCAAGCGGTCCGATCATCAGCGAGTCCCTGCGACACGTCGGGCTGCTCTCCGGGGCCACCGGGCCGTTCGAGACGCTCGCCTTCGGCTTCTTCAACCTGGTCGGCGAGACGTGGCCGTCGATGTTCCTGAGCCGGCAGGGCGCCCGCGCGTCGCGCGGGTGGTCGGTCGATCTGGTGCGCGCCGCGGCGGAACGGGCTGCCGAGCCGCTGGCCGACGCGGTGCTGCCCTACGCCAAGCAGATGATCGATGAGCACCGAGTGGCCGGCCGCCGGCTCGTCATGGCCACCACCACGCCCATCGACCTGATCGACCCGCTCGCGCAGCGGCTGGGCTTCGACGACGTGATCGCCACCCGCTACGGACGTCACGGCGGCCGCTTCGACGGGACGATCGACGGCGACTTCGTGTGGGGCAAGGGCAAGGCCCGTGCAGTGGCGGAGTGGGCGTTCCGCCACGAGGTCGACCTCGACACCAGCTATGCGTACTCCGACAGCTACTACGACGTGCCGCTGCTCTCGATCGTCGGTCACCCCCACGCCGTCAACCCCGACCCGCGCATGTTGGGTATCGCGACGCTGCGTCGCTGGCCGGTGGTCTACTTCGACGTGCCGTCCGGCGTGCCGAAGTTCGCTGGGCTCGAGCCGCAGCGTGTGCTGCTCATGCTCGCCCAGCCGCAGCTGTTCCCGTGGGTGCGCTTCGACATCGAGGGCATCGAGAACATCCCCGCCCAGGGCCCGGCGGTCCTGGTCGCCAACCACCGCTCGTACTTCGATCCGTTGGCCATCGGCTTCGTGCTGGCCCGGCGCGGCCGCCCTGTGCGGTTCCTGGGCAAGAAGGAGGTCTTCGACGCCCCGGTCGTCGGTGACGTCGTCACGGCGTTGGGCGGCATCCGTGTCGACCGCGGCACCGGCTCCGAGGAGCCGCTGCGGGCCGCCGAGATGGCGTTGGCCGCCGGGGAGCTGGTGGCGATCATGCCGCAGGGCACCATCCCGCGTGGACCGGCGTTCTTCGACCCGGAGCTCAAGGGTCGTTGGGGCGCGGCGAAGCTGGCCTCGGCCGCCGACGTCCCGGTCATCCCGATCGGGCTGTGGGGCACCGAAGAGGTCTGGCCGCGCAGCTCGAAGCTGCCCGACGTGACGAACGTGCTCACACCACCGAAGGTGAAGATCCGCGTCGGCGAGCCGATCGAGCTCCCCGGCGACGACCTCGACGACGACACCACCACCATGATGTCGGCGGTCGCCGCACTGCTCCCGCCCGAGGCGTCGAGGCCCTACACGCCCTCACGCGACGAGCTGGCCATGACCTACCCGGGCGGCATCATCCCCGACGACGACGATGCCGCCCACGAGTCCCACCGCCGCCCCGGCACCGACTGACGCCTGCTCGCCGGCTGCTCGTCCCGCTCGCCGGTGACCGCCGCCTCGCCGTGACCGCTCACGGCGGCGGGTCGTTCAGGTCGATCGCCGCCACCTCGTCGGCGAACCGATCGGCCACGATGGCCGCGGCGCTCGGATCGTCGAAGTGGAGACCGTCGCCCGGTCGGTACGCCACGCCATCGACCTGGCTCGGGCACGGGGTGCTCGGGCAGACGATCGACGCCAGGTCGACCACGCGGTCACCCATCGTCGACGCGCTCCAGGTGACCAGGTTCCGCAGGTGCTCGGTCGGCTCGGGCGTCGGCGCGGTGCCGGGGTGGTTCCGCGCAGCTGCCGGGTCGGGCAGCAGCACCCACCCGAACTGCGCGCCGCCGGCGCGGAGCCGCTCGGACACCCGGCGGTGCTGCTCGATCAACATGAGATCCGCCGAGCGGGTGCCGGCGTCGTACCAGACGCCGTCGACGGTCCGGTCGATGGCCTCCCAGGTCGACAACGAGATGACCAGGTCCGGGGCGAACACGCTGATCGCCTCGGTGTGGAGGCGGCTGGTGGTCACCGGGCAGTGGACCAGGTCGACACCCTCGAAGGTGGTGATCACGTCGCCGGGCCCGTTCGCCGGCAGACCTTCGACGATCCCGCAGCCGGGCACCGCGGCCGAGGCGAACGCGATGCCCCGGGCCGCGAAGGCGTCGCCGAGGGCGGGGGTGAGGCTCGCCGCGATGCTGTCGCCGATCAGCAGCACCCGCCGGGGTGGTCGCGGCAGTGGCACGGCCGGCAGGGGCGCGTCGACGTCGGCGTCGATCGTCGTGGGTGGTGCCACCTCGGCCGTCGCATTCAGGACCAGCTCGCCGTCGTCGCGGGACTCGAGGTACGCGGGGCGCGCCGGGAGCCCGCTCGTCACCGCGCTCGACGCACCCAGCAGCACGAGCGCGATGATCGGCACACCGACGGCAGCGGTGCGCGCCGAGGGTCTGGTGCCATGACGGATCGGCTGCTCGACGAACCGGTGCAGCGCGACCGACAGCACCGCGACGACCGCCATGCGGAGTCCGAACAGCGGCCACTGCGACCAACCGGTCCGAGCCGGTGTCAGCCACAGGAACACCGGGAAGTGCACGACGTAGACGCTGTAGCTGAGCCGCCCGAGCGCGACCACCGGTGACAGCTCGAAGAGCCGGGCCGCCCCGCCGCGCTGCAGCAGTCCGGCGACCACGGCCGTCGACGCGACGGCGGTCACCAACAGACCCCACGGGTAGAGCCATCGGGTGCCGGTGGTGACCGTGGCGCTCAGCACGACGATCGTCACGAGACCGGCGACCGCGGCGACGCGCAACGTCGTCCTGGTGCGCATGGCCTTCACCCGGAGCCGTCGCAACGTCACCACTGCCAGCAGGGCGCCGAACAGCATCTCGGCGGCCCGGGTGTCGGTGCCGAAGTACGCGCGGTCCAACGACGAGCGCGCCGCCACCACGCTCGCGACCACCGACAGCGCCGTCATCGCGATGAGCACCGCGAAGAGCGTGCGCAGGCGGCGATCCCGGTTCGTCGACCGACCGGCGGTCAGCACGACCATGACCACGACCAGGAGGACCGCGTAGAACTGCGTCTCGACCGCCAGGCTCCAGAAGTGCTCGAGCGGCGACGGTGCCGAGAAGCCGTCGCCGTAGCTCGTGCCCTGTCGGATGAAGTGCCAGTTGAGCAGCTCGAGCATCGCCCACGGCACATCGCCACGCAGATCGCGGAGCTGCTCCACGTCCCACACGCCCACGGCACCGAACGCGACGACACCGGCGACGGTCGCCCAGGCCGCCGGGGTGAGTCGCCGCAGACGCCGGGCCCAGAACCGACGTCCGTCGAGCTGGTCCTCCGCCGACCACTCGCGCAACAGGAGCGCGGTGATGAGGAAGCCGGACAGGGTGAAGAACACCGAGACGCCGAGGAATCCCCCGGTCAGCCAGTCGAAGCCCGCGTGGTAGAGGAGCACCAGCACGACGGCCAGGGCCCGGAGTCCGTCGAGCGCGGGACGGTAGGTGAGCGGCGCGCAACGGGGACGCGCCGGAGGAGCGATGGGCGGCATCGAGACGATCGTCGGTGCTTCGGCGATCAGCGGGGGAGCATCAGCGTCACGCGGTGCGCGCCCGGATGATGTTGAGCGCCGAACCCGCTGTGCTGCTGGCGACGGGTCCGGTCACGCGGTGCGCGCCCGGATGATGTTGAGCGCCGAACCCGCGCGGAACCACTCGATGTGCTCCTCGCTCATCGTCTGGTTGCTCCAGAACGTGATCGAGCTGCCGTCGGGCTTGGTGAGGCGGCACTCGACCGGTTCGCCGGGTGCCAGGTCCGCCAGGCCGACGATGCTGATGCGGTCGTCCTCGCCGATGACGTCGTAGATCTCCGGCTCGGCGAAGGTCAGGGCGAGCACACCCTGCTTCTTCAGGTTCGCCTCGTGGATGCGGGCGAAGCTGCGCACGATGATCGCCTTGGCGCCACGGAAGCGGGGCTCCATCGCGGCGTGCTCACGTGAGGAGCCCTCGCCCCAGTTCTCGTCGCCCACGGCCACCCAGGCCTGACCGGCCTCGTGGTAGTGCTTCGCGATGTCCGGGTACGACTTCGTCGTGCCGTCGAGCTGGTCCTTGCCCTCGCCGGCCACGCCGGTGAAGGCGTTGATGGCGCCGAGGAAGAGGTTGCCCGAGATGTTCTCGAGGTGGCCGCGGTACTTGAGCCACGGGCCGGCCATCGAGATGTGGTCGGTGGTGCACTTGCCCTTGGCCTTCACCAGGATCGGCAGGTCGAGGTAGTCGTTGCCGTCCCACGGCGCGAACGGCTCGAGCAGCTGCAGCCGGTCCGAGGTGGGGGAGACCTTCACCTCGACCGTGGTGCGGTCCTCGGGCGGTGCAACGAAGGTGTTCTCGCCGGGGGTGAAGCCGAGCGACGGCAGCTCCTCGCCGACGGGCTCGGGCAGGCTGACCTGCTCGCCCGCGGCGTTGGTGAGCGTGTCGGACAGCGGGTCGAAGTCGAGCGTGCCCGAGAGCGCCAGCGCGACGACGGTCTCGGGTGAGGTCACGAAGGCGAGGGTGTTGACCGAGCCGTCGTTCCGCTTCGGGAAGTTGCGGTTGTAGCTGGTGACGATCGTGTTCGGGTGGTCGATCGCCTCGGCCGGGCGGGCCCACTGGCCGATGCAGGGACCGCACGCGTTGGCGAGCACGGTGGCGCCGGCCGCCTCGAAGGTGCCGAGCAGGTCGTCACGCTCGATGGTCGCCCGCACCTGCTCCGAGCCGGGGGTGATCATCAGCGGCACCTTGACCGACAGACCGTTCGCCGCGGCGAAGCGCAGGATCGATGCGGCGCGGGTGATGTCCTCGTACGAGGAGTTGGTGCACGAACCGACCAGCGCCGAGCTGATGTCGAGCGGCCAACCCTGCTCGCGGGCCTCGTCGCCGAGCTTGGACACCTCACGGGCGAGGTCCGGCGTGTGGGGGCCGTTGATGTGGGGACGCAGCGTGGACAGATCGATCTCGATGACCTGGTCGAAGTACTGCTCGGGATCGGCGAGCACCTGGTCATCCGCTCGCAGGTGGTGCGCCACGCCGTTGGCGGCATCGGCGATCGCCTCTCGGCCGGTGGCCTTGAGGTAGCGGGCCATGGCGTCGTCGTAGGCGAACAACGAGGTCGTCGCGCCGATCTCGGCGCCCATGTTGCAGATCGTCGCCTTGCCGGTGCACGAGATCGAGTTGGCGCCGGCGCCGAAGTACTCGACGATGGCGCCGGTACCGCCCTTCACGGTCAGGATCTCGGCGACCTTGAGGATGACGTCCTTGGGTGCCGACCATCCGTTGAGCTCACCGGTCAGGTGCACACCGATCAACTTGGGCCAGCGCACGTTGAAGGGGAACCCGGTCATCACGTCGACCGCGTCGGCGCCGCCCACGCCGATGGCGATCATGCCCAGACCACCCGCGTTCGGGGTGTGGCTGTCGGTGCCGACCATCATCCCGCCGGGGAAGGCGTACTGCTCGAGCACGACCTGGTGGATGATGCCCGAGCCGGGACCCCAGAAACCGATGTCGTACTTGGCCGAGACCGACTCGAGGAAGTCGTAGACCTCGGCGTTGTTCTGCTCGGCGGCGAGCAGATCGACCTTGCCGTTCTCCTTGGCCTGGATGAGGTGGTCACAGTGCACCGTCGAGGGGACCGCCACCTGGTCGAGGCCGGCGGTCATGAACTGCAGCAACGCCATCTGCGCGGTGGCGTCCTGCATGGCCACACGGTCGGGGCGCAGGTCGTTGTAGGTGATGCCTCGTTCGAACCCGGCGGCGGCGTCGTCGAGGTGGGCGATCAGGATCTTCTCGGACAGGGTGAGCGGACGACCCAGCCGGGTGCGGGCGACGTCGACATGTGCCTCGAAGCGGGCGTAGGCGCCCTTCACGAGCTCGATGGGAGTGGTTGCAACTGCGGCCATGGCGGTCTCCTCGTGGCGGTACCCGGGTCAGGCGGTCGAACCGGCGGGAATACAAGTACACTACAAGTTCGTGAGGACCATCCGCTACCAGGTCATCGCCGACGATCTCCGTCGGCGGCTGCGGGAGTCCGAGTTCGACGCGACACGGGTGCTGCCCTCGGAGTCCGAGCTGTCCGCGCACTACGGCGCGAGCCGCGTCACCATCCGCCGGGCACTCGAGGTGCTGCGCGGCGACGGCCTGCTCGAGAGCCGTCAGGGCTTCGGGTGGACCGTGGCGGGCGAACCGCTGCAACAGGACCTGAGCCACCTCGACACGATCGACGCCCAGCTGTCCGCCGCGGGTCTTCGCTCCGCGCGACGGATCCTGTCCTTCGGGTTCGTGCCGGCGCCGCCGCGGGTGCGTGAGGTGCTCGGCGACCGCACCGTGCTCGAGGTGCGACGTCTCAGCCTGGCCGACGGTCAGCCGTTCGCCCGGGTCACCGTGTGGTGCCGCGAAGCGCTCGGCTCGGCGCTGAGTCGCGACGACGTCGAGCGCTCCTCGTTCCTGGAGCAGCTGCCCGTCGCGCTCGGCGGGGCGAGCCAGACCATCGGCGCGGCGCTCATCGACGAGGCCGACGCAGCGCTGCTCGGTGTGCCGGCCGATTCGCCGGCGCTGGTGGTCGAGCGGGTCACCCGCAGCGACGAAGGCCGACCGGTGCTGGTGAGCGAGCACGTGTTCCCCGCCCACCGCACCCGCTTCTCGGTCGAGCTCGCCGTCGACGACGGATCGCTCACGCCCGCCGGCCTCCGCCTGGTGGACTGACCTTCCTGGTGCACCGGGCCTTCCTAGCGGATCGGTCCCGGACGCGGCGACGGGGCCCCTCGGGCCCCGTCGTCACTCTCCACTCCGGTAGCTGATCGACGTCGTTGTGGATCGGCCCGTCGCGTCTCGGAGAAGGCACGAGGGCGGGCCCTGGTCGGACCCGCCCTCGCTGACTACTCGGTGATCCGGAGGATCAGCCCGGCAGCTCGCCGGCGACGTCCGAGAACGTGTTCGAGGCGCTCTTGCCGAGCAGGGTGATGGCACCGATGACCACGACGGCGATGAGCGCCACGAGGAGTGCGTACTCCACGAGCGATGCGCCACGCTCGGTCTTGGTCTGGGCCAGCAGCCACGTCTTGAGGAAGTTGAACTGGGTCATCATTGTCGTGCTCCGTCTGTTCTGGTGCTTCGGGTTTGTCTTGCCTGGGGTTTCGAACCCCGTCCGCCGGGATCCTGGGTTTTGTATCGGCGCCCTCGACCCATGCTTGATAGGCCGAATGGCCCAACGTGGTTCCGTCGACCCAACCCCTCGGGGTCGCCGGGACCATGTGGCCTCGATGGGGGAGCCTCAGTGGAGGCTCACGATGCCCATCCGGACCGCCTGCAGGACTGCCTGCGTGCGGTCCCTCGCGTCGAGCTTCTGGTAGATCGACGCCAGGTGGTTCTTGACGGTCTTCTGCGAGATGTAGAGGCGCTCGGCCACCTCGGGGGTCGAACAGCCATCGGCGATGAGCTGGAGGACCTCCTCTTCACGTTTGGTGACGATGCGGTCGTCCTCGGGGGTGCGCGGCTCGTCGAGCTTGCGGACCTCGGCGAGCATCGACCGGGCGAGCTGCGGTGAGAGCACCGTGTCGCCCTCGGCGGCCATGCGGACCGCCTCGGCGATCTCGCGCGTCGAACAGTCCTTCGTCAGGTAGCCGATCGCCCCCGCCCTGATGGCGTTGGTGAGCACCTCCTGGTCGGCATGCATCGTCAACATGACGATGCGCGAGTCGGTGCCGATCGCCTTGAGCTGGCGACACGCCTCGACGCCGTCGCAGTTCGGCATGGTGACGTCCATGAGGATGACGTCGGGATGCAGCTGACCCGCGAGGGCCACGGCCTCGACGCCGTCGCCGGCCTCGCCGATCACATCGAACCCGGCGTCGGTCATCGATCGCCGGAGTCCCTCCCTGAGCATTCGATGGTCATCGGCCAACATGAGGCGGATCGACATCTCCTACCTCCCCTTCCCTGGTTCGGACGGTGTGTGTGCGGTCATGTGGTCCGGCGGTGCCGGTGCGAGCGGCGCGAGTCGCGTCGTGCCACCGTCGTTCGTCGTCACGGCGCGCCCTGCGGGCACCTCGGCGTGCTCGAACGGGGCGGTACTGCGTTCTGCGGGGGTCTCCGGGACCGCCGAGGCGCCGGTGTCGCGCCGTTCGGTGGTCTCGGGTGTCAGCGTGCAGCGGACGCGGGTGCCGCGACCGGGGGCGCTGACGATCTCGAGCGCCGCGCCGATGCTCGCCGCTCGTTCGCGCATGCCGAGCACGCCGTAGGAGTCGATGCGTCCGGCGCGGCTCTGGTCGAAGCCGACGCCATTGTCGGTGATGTCGATGAGCGCACGACGCCCGTCGCAACGCCACACGACTCGCACCGCGGTCGCCTGGGAGTGCCGCTCGATGTTGGCGAGTGCCTCCTGGGCGACACGCCACATCTCGCGCTCCTGCAGCATCGGCAGCCGCGCCCCGCGGTCCGCCTCGATCTGGATCTGCAGCTCGCTGCGTTCGGCGACCCGCACGACGAACTGCTCGAGCACGTCGGCCAGGCTCTGCTCGTCGGAGACGTCGGTGCGCAGGTCGTAGAGGGTGTCGCGGACCTCACGCACGACGCCGCGCAGGTCGTCGCGCAGCAGACGGATGTCCTCGGTGATGCGCTGACCGCCCTCTTCCTTGTCGACGAGCCGGTCGAGCTCGAAGCCGAGGTAGGCGAGTGACTGCCCGATGCGGTCGTGCAGGTCGCGGGCGATCCTGGTGCGCTCCTCGTCGGCGCCGACGGTGCGCAGTCGGGCGAACCAGCGGGCGTTGTCGAGCGCGAGCGCTGCGGGTGCGACGAAGCCCTCGACGAGCTCGAGGTCGCGTGACGAGAAGTGGTTGAAGTCGCTGTGCTCGATCGCGAGCAGGCCGATGATGGCGCCGCGGGCGACGAGCACCGAGTAGATGCCCGAACCGGCACGGTTCGACAGGCCACCGCCGGCCTGGGTCGACAGGTCCGAGAGGTGCACCTGGCGGTTCTGTGCGATCGCCTGGCGCAGCCCTGCGGGCAGCTCGGTGGGACCGAGTCGGGTCGGGGCGTGCAGGCCCTGGTGGCGCACCACGTCCCAGTGGGCGTCGGTCTCGTCGAAGAGCAGCACCGCGACGCTGTCGTAGGAGACGAGCGACTTCATGCGGCTCAGCGTCGAGTCCAGCACGTCGCCCAGGTCGAGCGAGGCGGGCAGGGTCTGCGTGACGCGGTGCAGGCTGAAGAGCAGGGCGTTCGCGTCGGCCAGGCGGCCGAGGCGGTCCATCGCGAGCTCCCGCTCACGGTCGGCCTCACCGGAGATCCGGCGTGCGTATCCGGCGACGATGGCGACCAGCAGCACGATGCCGGCCCACGACGCCGAGCGCAGCAGGGCCTCACGGCGGTCGACCGCTTCGGTGATGAAGGGGAACGTGACCGCCACGATCGTGGCGATCGCGACTCGCAGCGAGAAGCCGAAGCCGCGTGCCAGTCCGGCGACGGTGACCGCCGTCAGCAGCGTGAAGATGAGCGGTGACTCCCACCCGCCGGTGGCCACGACGGCGACGACGTGCAGGCCGACCTCACCGATGACCCTGACGAGAGAGTTGACGTCGTCGGTGTAGCGGATGGGTCGGAACGCACGGAAGATCGCGTAGCCGACGACCACGCCGGTCCAGACGCGCAGCGAGACGCTGTCGTCGGCCGAGGTCGACACCAACAGCAGCGAGATCGCCGTGGTGGCGAGCCGCATCGCGGTGATGAGCCCCGCGAAGGTGGCGACGCGGTCACCGGCACGCCCGGGCTGCTGCACGACGATGTCGAAGTCGCCCGTCGGCGCCTGGGCCGGGTCGACCAGCGCGCTGCGCAGATCGGCGGACACGCGCGAACGGAGGCGGTTCGTCAGGCTGGGCTTCGATGACCTGCCCTGCGGACCCTCGTGGCCGGGTGCGGTGGGACCGTCGTGACCGAGGTCGCCGAGGTCGGCCATCTCGTCGACGTCGGCTGGGGGCAGCGGGCCGTCTGCGTCATGTGATGGCGTCATCGGAGTCCTGTGGGCGGTGTCGTCGCGCAGCCCCCGGTCGGGGGTGTGCACGAGGGGTCTGCAGTGCGTATCGGCAGCTGGGTCGTGTGACCTACAGAATTCGGTGGGAAATTCGCGTCGACGCTGTGCGGCGGCACGCCGGAGAGGGCGGTCGCGGTAGCGTCAGCGCCCGTGCAGGAGGCGGAACCATGCTGTTGATCGGGCTCACCGGGGGAATCGGCGCGGGCAAGTCGTCGGTCTCGGCCGGCCTCGCCGCGCTGGGCGCAGCGGTGGTCGACGCCGATGCGATCGTCAAGGAGCTGCAACAGCCCGGCACGGTGGTCTTCGACGAGATGGTCGAACGCTTCGGCGCGGGGATCGTGTCGGCGGACGGCGGGCTCGACCGAGCAGCGGTCGCCGAGGTGGTGTTCACCGATCCCCAGGCGCTGGCGGATCTGTCGATGATCGTGCACCCCAGGGTCCACGAGGAGATCGAACGTCGCCTCGCGGAGCTGGCCGACACCGACTCGGTCGTCATCCTCGACGTGCCGCTCCTCGTCGAGTCCGGCCGCGACGACATGGCAGCGATGATCGTGGTCGACCTCGACCCCGAGGTCGCCGTGCAACGCCTGGTCGAACACCGCGGGTTCTCCGAGGAGGACGCCCGCAACCGGATCGCCAAGCAGGCGAGCCGTGCCGATCGCCTCGCCAAGGCCGACCTGGTGATCGACAACCACGGCGACCCGGAGGACCTGGCCGCCGAGATCTCCCGCGCCTGGGACTGGATCGCCACCCTGCGCTGAGGTTGGTGCGGGCGCTGCGGCGCCCCGGCGCCTGCCCCTGCCCCGGCGCCTGCGGCGACAGCCCGACTGCGCCTGCGGCGACGGCCGCCCCGGCGCCTGCGGCGACAGTGTCACCCCCCGTCGGTACGCTTCCCAGCGTGAGTTCCTCCACCTCGACCAGCCCGGTGAACCAGCGGATCAAGCCGGTGGCGGTCCGCCCGTTCAAGGTCGTCTCCGACTTCCAGCCGGCGGGCGACCAGCCCACCGCGATCGCCTCCCTGGCAGAGGGCGTCAACGTCGGGCAGCGCTTCCAGACGCTGCTGGGCATCACCGGCTCCGGCAAGTCCGCCACCATCGCCTGGACGATCGAACAGGTGCAGCGGCCCACGCTGGTGCTCGCCCCGAACAAGAGCCTCGCCGCGCAGCTGGCCAACGAGTTCCGGGAGTTCTTCCCGGACAACCGGGTCGAATACTTCGTCTCCTACTACGACTACTACCAGCCAGAGGCGTACATCGCCGCCAGCGACACCTTCATCGAGAAGGACTCCTCGGTGAACGACGAGATTGACCGGTTGCGCCACGCGGCGACCTCGGCGCTGCTCACCCGTCGTGACGTCATCGTCGTGGCGTCGGTGTCGTGCATCTACGGCCTCGGTTCGCCCGAGGAGTACTCCTCGCGGCTCTTCACCGCCCGCGTCGGCGAGTCGGTGGACCAGCGGTCGTTGCTGCGACGCCTCGTCGACCTGCAGTACGAGCGCAACGACATGAACCTCGTGCGCGGCGCCTTCCGCGTCCGCGGCGACATCCTCGAGGTGCACCCCGCGTACGAGGAGTCGACGGTGCGCATCGAGTTCTTCGGCGACGAGATCGAGTCGATCTCACAGGTCGACCCGTTGACCGGCGAGAAGTTCCGGTCGATGGACGACGTCGTCATCTTCCCCAACACGCACTACGCGACCTCCGACGAGCGGCTCGGCGCGGCGATCGGCCGGATCGAGAAGGAGCTCCAGGAGCGGCTCGCACTGTTCGAGTCGCAGGGCAAGCTGCTCGAAGCGCAACGTCTGCGCATGCGCACCGAGTACGACCTCGAGATGATGCAGGAGATGGGCTTCTGCAACGGCATCGAGAACTACTCGGCGCCGCTCGACGGCCGTGGCCCCGGCGAGACGCCGAACACGCTGCTCGACTTCTTCCCGGACGACTACCTGACGATCATCGATGAGTCGCACGTGACCATCCCCCAGCTGCACGGGCAGTACGAGGGCGACCGGTCCCGCAAGGAGAACCTGATCGAGCACGGCTTCCGTCTGCCGTCGGCTGCCGACAACCGGCCGCTCCGCTTCGAGGAGTGGGCGCAGAAGACCGGCCAGACCATCTTCTTGTCGGCGACGCCGGGTGACTGGGAGATCGAGCACTCGAGCAACGTCGTCGAGCAGATCGTGCGTCCGACGGGACTGCTCGACCCCGAGGTCATCGTGAAGCCCACCAAGGGTCAGATCGACGATCTGCTCGCGCAGATCAACGAGCGGACAGAGGCGGGCGACCGGGTGCTCGTCACCACGCTCACCAAGAAGATGGCCGAGGACCTCACCGACTACCTGCTCGAGATGGGGGTCCGGGTGCGGTACCTGCACTCAGAGGTCGACACGTTGCAGCGCATCGAACTGGTCCGCGACCTTCGCCTCGGTGAGTACGACGTGCTGGTCGGCATCAACCTGCTGCGAGAGGGTCTCGACATCCCAGAGGTGTCGCTGGTGGCCATCCTCGACGCCGACAAGGAGGGCTTCCTGCGCTCCGAGCGGTCGCTGATCCAGATGATCGGGCGTTCCGCCAGGAACGTGAACGGCCAGGTGATCATGTACGCCGATCGGGTCACCGACTCCATGACCAAGGCGATCTCCGAGACGAACCGGCGTCGCGGCGTGCAAGAGGCGTACAACCTCGAACACGGCATCGACCCGACGACCATCATCAAGGCGGTCACCGACATCCTGGCCGACCTGCGCGGCACGTCGGGCGAGACACCTCGGCCGGGGGCGGGTCGCCGCAAGCAGCGCCCGGGTGAACGGGCACGCGCCGAGCAGTTCGCGGACGTGCCGCCCGAGGAGCTGGGCAAGCTCATCGGCGTGCTCGAGCTCGAGATGAACCAGGCGTCAGCCGACCTCCGCTTCGAAGAGGCCGCCCGCCTGCGGGACGAGATCAAGGAGCTCAAGCGCGAGCTGCGCGGCGTGCTCTGAGCGTCGCCGTGCGTCCTTGCTCCGGGTCGAGATCTCCCGCCTGAACAGGTCTCCTCACTGCCACGAGGAGACCTGCCATGCCGAACCCAGCGCGCCGAGCCGACCTCGGTACCTCCCCCCAACCCTCTGCCGAACCGTCCCGAAAAACGGGACACTTCGACACCACCCCTGCCGAACCGTCCCGAAAAACAGGACGCTTTGGCACCACCCCTGACGAACCGTCCCGAAAAACGGGACGGTTTGGCAGCAGTGGCGATGAAGGTGCCGACGCTCCGATCCTCCACGTCGACGAGGTCGTCGCCGCCGCACACTTCCCTCCGTCGCACCCATCGGACCCGAACCTCCCGGTCCCCACGCCCGAGCGCCCGAAGCTCGGCACCCGTGTCGGTCGGCGGCGTCGTCTCCAGGCACTCGCCGCCACCCAGGAGGGCTGCTTCACCGTCGCCCAGGCCAGGGCAGCAGGCCTCGACCGCAAGGCCCGGCACCACCACCTCTCCTACGGCAACTGGCGGGCCACCGTCGCACCCGGCGTCTTTCGGCTCTCGCACTGGCCCGACGACCCCCATGAGAACGTCAGGGCGTGGCTGCTCTGGGGCGGCCCCGGTGCGGCGCTCACCTCGTGGAGTGCACTCGAGCTCCTCGGACGCACCGTCGTCGGCCCCCACGCCACCGTCGACCTGCTGCTCGGCCCCCGCCCGGGCTGGAGGAACGACCGTCGACAGAGGGTTCCGGACTCCGCCGACCGCTCCACGCCACCCGCCCGTCTCCACGACCGACGCGCCCCGGAGCTCGCCGACCTGACCATCTCGGGCATGGCCGTCCGCCCGGTCGAAGAAGCACTGGCCGCCGCGCTCGTGACCGCCGCACCTCGATCGGTCATGGAGGCGCTCGCACACCAGCTGATCGCACGGGAGATCGCCAAGGACGCCGATGCTCGCATCCGCCTGCTCCTGACGGCACGCTCGATGTCCGCGACCCGACTCACCGAGCTGATCTACGACCCTCGTGTGCTCGCCGAGCTGATGGCCGCACACCGCCGAGCCGAAGAGGACCTCGACGACGAGGACGGTCTCGAGTCGGTCGACTCGTGAGCGGACGTCGACGGAAGGGGAGCGAGAGGAGCCCCCGACGAAGACCTAGAGCTCGATCGCCCGCTGCCGGAGCCAGTGATCGGCGAGCACCAGCAGCATCGCGGCCTCGACGAGGGGCACCGCCCGGGGCAGCACACACGGATCGTGGCGGCCCTTGGCGGCGAGCTCGACCGGCTCGTTGTCACGGTTGACCGTCTTCTGCGGCGACGAGATCGTCGCCGTCGGCTTGAACGCCACCCGGATGTCGATCTCCTGGCCGTTCGAGATGCCGCCCTGCACGCCGCCGGACCGGTTCGTCGTCGTCGCCGGGCGACCGTCGGGCCCCGGCATGAACTCGTCGTTGTGCTCACGGCCGGTCATCCCGGCCGATGCGAAGCCCGAGCCGATCTCGAAGCCCTTCGACGCCGGCAGCGACATCGTCGCCTTGGCCAGGTCCGCCTCGAGCTTGTCGAACACCGGCTCGCCCCAGCCCGCCGGCACCCCTCGCGCCACGCAGGTCACCACACCGCCGAGCGAGTCGCCGTCGCGGCGGGCACGGTCGATCGCCGCGACCATCTCCTCGGCCGCCTCGGGATCGGGGCAGCGGGTGGGGGAGGCCTCGACGTGTTCGAGCTGCACCTGGGACGGATCGATGCGGCCCGAGATGTCGTGGATCCGGCTCACCCAGCCGAGCACCTCGACTCCGACGTGCTCGGCGAGCAGCTTGCGGGCCACCGCCGCAGCGGCCACCCGGCCGATCGTCTCGCGGGCCGAGGCACGTCCGCCGCCGGCGACCGCACGGATGCCGTACTTCGCCTCGGTCGACCAGTCGGCGTGCGACGGCCGGTACAGGTCGGTCATCTCGTTGTAGGCACCCGAGCGCTGATCGGCGTTGCGCACGAGCAGCGCGATCGGTGAACCGAGGGTCAGCCCGTCGTACACACCCGAGAGGATCTCGACGCCGTCGGCCTCGTTGCGCTGGGTGACCAGTCGGCTCTGCCCGGGGCGGCGACGGTCCAGGTCGGGCTGGATGTCGGCCTCGGACAGCGGCAGTCGGGGAGGGCAACCGTCGATCACCACGCCCACACCGGGTCCGTGCGACTCGCCGAAGGTCGTGATGCGGAACAGGCGGCCGCTGCTGGAACCCATGGCCGCCAAGTATGCCAGCGGCCCGGAATGGCTCACGCATCGGTTCCGGAGTGCCGAAGAGGAGGGGAGATGCTGACCGACCGACGGAACGCCCCCGGAGGCGACCCAGCACCGGGATCGACGCCCGAAGGCCACCTCGGCCGCCCGGGTGACGGCAGCCGGCGCGACCACACGCCGTCCGACCGCACGCCGTCCGACCGCACCCCGGGTGGTCTCCGCCGCATCTGGTTCCACGCGGCGGCGCTGTTGCTCGCGCTGCTCGCGATCGTCATGGTGGTCGACAACGGCGCCTCGGCGATCACCGACGAGGGCGCCGTGGTGGCCCAGGTCGACGCGCTCTCGCAGGGAACGTGGTCCATCGACCTGCCCCTGCCGACCGTCGACGCCGACGGCGAGTTCGTCACCATGGAGAACTCCGACGTCGTCGGCGACACCTACCGCCCGTACGCCAAGCACCCCGCCTATCCGGTGCTGCTGTTGCCGTTCTGGTCACTCGGCGGGCACCTCGGACTGCTCGTCGCCGCCGCGCTCGGCACGTGGGCCGCTGCGCTCGTCGGTATGTTCCTGTGCCGCCGAATGCTCGAGCCAGCAGCCCCGGGCCGCCGCGTCGAGGACCTCGGTCTGGCCACCCTCTGGGTGCTCGGCCTGGGCAGCCCACTGCTGTTCGGCGCGACGACGGTCATGGCGCACTCGATCGCCGCAGCGCTCACCGGCGGCATCGTCCTCGCCCTGATCGCAGGGCTCGCCGACGGGGTTTCGGCCCGACGCCGGGTCCCCCTCGTGCTCGCAGCCCTGCTGCTCGCCGTGCCGCTGGTGCTGCTGCGCAGCGAAGGCCTCTTGGCGATCGCCGGCATCACCGCCGGGCTCGGCCTCTGCTCGATCCGCTCCCTGCGCCCGCCGCGCCTGGACCCGTCCAGGCTCGTCACCGCCGTGGCGATCGCGGGCATCGGACTCGCCGCGTACCGGTTCGACGGTCGTCTCGCCGCAGCGATCAAGGGCGACGAGGGCATCAGCAGCTTCGTGATCGGCTCACAAGAGGTCGGGTTCGTCGAAGGCCGCCTGCTCGCGCTGTGGGCCAGCGTGCTGCGACCGGGCGACCCCCGCCTGGGCGCCGCGGCGATCGTGCTGTTGGTCGCCACCGTCTGCATGGTCGCCGGCGCGCTGCTGCTGCGCTGTTCGCCCCGCCGCCGGTCCCTCGCGGTGCAGCTGGTCGTCGTCGGTGCCGCGCTGACGGTCGTGCGGCAGTTCCTGCCGGTGGGCCAGGTCACCGGTCTGGTGGCCGCCTTCCCGCTGCTGGTCATGGGACTGGTGCAGCTCCGACGTGCCGACGTCGCCTCGCTCGCCGCTCGGGTCTGCCTGATCGCCTCGGCGGTCACCGCGACGCTCGTGCTCGCCACCAGCTACTCCATCGGCGGCGCGGCCGAATGGGGCGGTCGCTTCTACCACCTGCTCCTGCCGCTGCTCGTGCCCCTCGCCGTGATCGGCGCCGCCAACGCACTCACCCAACTGCGACATCCGACGCCGATTCGTGGTCGGGACACAGAATCCGAGACGGATGTCGAGCGCGAGGAGGGCGACGAGAACGGCGAGGCCGCTCGAACTCGCGCCGGTCGTGGCGCCGCACGGGTGCTCACGGCGGCGGTGCTCGTCGCCGCGGTGTCCATGTCGATCCTCTGCCTGCGCACCGGGATCGCCATGCGTCAGAACACCGAACAGGTCGTCGACCGCATGCTCGCCGTGGCCACGGCCGCGGCCGCGCCGAATGACGGCGGACCGCCGATCGTCGTCACCGACCCCCGCGGACTGGGCCGGGTGTCGTGGGACCACCTCGATCAGGTGCGCATCCTGCGCATGCCTGAACCGGGCCGGCTCGAGGAGCTGCTCGACCGTCTCGCGGCGGCCGAGGTGGGCGCCGTCGTGCTCGCCGTGCACCCCGACGAGGACCTGGACGACCAGGTGCTGGGGGAGTGGCGGATCGCCCGGGACCACCTGCGCCCCGGACAGGCCTGGCGACACGTCGAACTGGTGCAGCGCGACTCGTTGCGGGAGTGACGGAATACACGCCGCCGGACGCCCCGGAACCACCTCGGGCGACCTGACGAACACCTGTTCGAACAGTAGTGTGTCGGCTCGATGGCACGACCCAAGACGCACCACCCTTCGGACCGGATCGTCATCCAGGGTGCGCGTGAGCACAACCTGTGCGACGTCTCGTTGGACCTCCCGCGCGACCAGCTCGTGGTCTTCACGGGACTGTCGGGATCCGGCAAGTCCTCACTCGCGTTCGACACCATCTACGCCGAGGGCCAGCGGCGCTACGTCGAGTCGCTCTCGTCGTACGCCCGTCAGTTCCTCGGCCAGGTCGACAAGCCCGACGTCGACGTCATCGAGGGGCTCTCGCCGGCCATCTCGATCGACCAGAAGTCCGCGTCGCGCAACCCGCGCTCGACGGTCGGCACCGTCACCGAGATCTACGACTTCCTCCGCCTGCTGTACGCGCGCGCGGGCACACCGCACGACCCGGAGACCGGCGAGGCGCTGGTCCGCCAGACCCCCCAGCAGATCGTCGACCGGATCCTGCAGCTCGAGGAGGGCACCCGGTTCCAGGTGATCGCTCCGATCGTGCGGGGCCGCAAGGGCACCTACGAGCAGGTCTTCACCGACCTGGCCGGTCAGGGCTTCGGTCGTGTGCGCGTCGACGGCGAGATCTACGACCTGCCGGTGCAGCTCGAGCTCGCACGCTACGAGCAGCACACCATCGAGGTCATCGTCGACCGCCTCGTTCTGCGCGAGGGCATCGACCGCCGGCTCACCGACTCGATGGAGACCGCGCTGCGCCTGGCAGAGGGCGTCGCCCAGATCGAGCTGATGCCCGCCAAGGACGCGCCCGAGGGCACCGAGAGCGAGCTGCTCACGTTCTCCGAGAAGCTGGCCCGACCCTCCGACGGCAAGTCCTTCGAGGAGCTGGCGCCCCGCAACTTCTCGTTCAACACCCCCTACGGCGCCTGTCCGGCGTGCGACGGCCTCGGCACGATCTTCGAGGTCGACCCGGAGCTGGTCGTGCCCGACGACGAGCTCTCGGTGTCCGAGGGTGCGCTGGCTCCGTGGGCCTCGGGGCACGCCAAGTACTTCCACCGACTGCTCGAGTCGGTGTGCGAGGAGTTCGGCATCGACGACTCCGTTCCCTTCGCCACGCTGACGAAGAAGGACCGCAAGCTGCTCCTGTTCGGCATCGGCGACTCCGAGCGGATCGCGGTGAAGTTCAAGAACCGCTACGGACGCACCCGGAACTACTCCGCGAAGTACGAGGGCGTCATCCCGTACCTCAAGCGTCGCCACGCCGAGGCCGAGTCGGACTCGGCCCGCGACGCCATCGAGGGCTACATGCGCCTGGTGCCGTGCGCGACCTGCGGCGGTGCACGCCTCAACCCGCTCGCGCTCGCGGTCACCATCGACGAGCTCAACATCTTCGAGCTGTGCAGCCTGTCGATCTCCGAGGCGACCGAGCGGCTCCGCGACCTCGTGCTCGACGACCGCCAGGCCGTCATCGCCGAGTCGATCCTCAAGGAGATCAACGTCCGGCTGCGCTTCCTGTGCGACGTCGGACTCGACTACCTGTCGCTGTCGCGCTCCGCGGCCACGCTGTCGGGCGGCGAGGCGCAGCGCATCCGGCTCGCGTCGCAGATCGGCTCCGGCCTGGTCGGCGTGCTGTACGTGCTCGACGAGCCGTCGATCGGTCTGCACCAGCGCGACAACCACCGGCTGATCGAGACGCTGATCCGCCTGCGCGACCTGGGCAACACGGTGCTCGTCGTCGAACACGACGAGGACACGATCCGCGTCGCCGATCACGTCGTCGACGTCGGCCCCGGCGCGGGTGAGCACGGCGGGCGCATCGTGCACTCCGGGAGCTACAAGGCGCTGCTGAAGGCCAAGGAGTCGATCACCGGGCAGTACCTGTCCGGCAAGCGCAGCATCCCGGTCCCCGAGCAGCGCCGATCACCGGGCGACGAGTGGATCCGCATCAAGGGCGCCCGCGAGCACAACCTGCGCAACATCGACGTCGACATCCCGCTCGGCTGCTTCGTCGCCGTCACCGGCGTGTCGGGCTCCGGCAAGTCGACGCTGATCAACGACATCCTCATGCGGTCGTTGATGCAGCAGATCTACGGCTCGAAAGTGCCGCCCGGGCTGCACAAGCGCATCCAGGGTCTCGACCAGCTCGACAAGGTCATCGACATCGACCAGTCGCCGATCGGTCGCACGCCACGGTCCAACCCAGCCACGTACACCGGCGTGTTCGACCACATCCGCAAGCTGTTCGCGCAGACGAACGAAGCCAAGGTGCGCGGCTACCTGCCGGGCCGCTTCAGCTTCAACGTCAAGGGCGGGCGCTGCGAGGCGTGCTCGGGCGACGGCACCATCAAGATCGAGATGCACTTCCTGCCGGACGTCTACGTCCCGTGCGAGGTCTGCAAGGGCGCTCGGTACAACCGCGACACCCTCGAGGTCACCTTCAAGGGGCTCAACATCTCCGAGGTGCTGAACCTGCCGATCGAGGAGGCGCTCGAGTTCTTCTCGAACCAGCCCACGATCGCACGGCACATGCAGACGCTGGTCGACGTGGGCCTGGGGTACGTCCGTCTCGGTCAGCCGGCCACGACGCTGTCGGGCGGCGAGGCGCAGCGGGTGAAGCTCGCCTCGGAGCTCGCCAAGCGCTCCACGGGCCACACCATCTACCTGCTCGACGAACCGACCACCGGCCTGCACTTCGAGGACATCGCCAAGCTCCTGACCGTGCTCTCGCGCCTGGTCGACCAGGGCAACACGGTGCTGGTCATCGAGCACAACCTGGACGTCATCAAGACCGCCGACTGGGTGGTCGACCTGGGTCCGGAGGGCGGTGCGGGCGGTGGCTCGGTCGTCGCCGAAGGCTCACCCGAGCTGATCGCCGCCA
>JALYWI010000137.1 GCA_030852785.1 Actinomycetota bacterium | reverse complement strand
GACCTCGACTACGGCGGCGAGTACCAGTGGCGCCGGGAGGGTGAGTACCACCTGTTCAACCCGACGACCGTGTTCAAGCTGCAGCACGCGACCCGCAGCGGCCAGTACGAGGTCTTCAAGGAGTACTCGCAGCTCGTCGACGACCAGTCGACCCGCCTGGCGACGCTGCGCGGCCTGTTCAAGCTGAACCCGGACCGCCCGTCGATCCCGATCGAGCAGGTCGAGCCGGCCAGCGAGATCGTCAAGCGCTTCTCGACCGGAGCGATGAGCTACGGCTCGATCTCGGCCGAGTCCCACGAGACCCTCGCGATCGCCATGAACCGCCTCGGCGCGAAGTCGAACACCGGTGAGGGTGGCGAGGACCCGGCCCGTTTCGTGCTGATGGACGACGGCGATTCGAAGCGCTCCGCGATCAAGCAGGTCGCGTCGGGACGCTTCGGTGTGACGTCGGACTACCTGACCAACGCGGACGACATCCAGATCAAGATGGCCCAGGGCGCCAAGCCCGGCGAGGGCGGTCAGCTGCCCGGCCACAAGGTGTACCCGTGGATCGCCTCGACCCGGCACTCCACCCCCGGCGTGGGCCTGATCTCACCGCCGCCGCACCACGACATCTACTCGATCGAGGATCTGGCGCAGCTGATCCACGACCTGAAGAACGCCAACCCGTCGGCCCGCGTGCACGTGAAGCTGGTCGCCGAGGTCGGCGTCGGCACCGTCGCCGCCGGTGTGGCCAAGGCCAAGTCCGACGTGGTGCTCATCTCGGGCCACGACGGCGGCACGGGTGCGAGCCCGCTGACGTCGCTCAAGCACGCCGGTGCGCCCTGGGAGCTCGGCCTGGCCGAGACCCAGCAGACGCTGGTGCTCAACGGACTGCGCGACCGCATCGTGGTGCAGGCCGACGGCCAGATGAAGACCGGCCGTGACGTCGTCATCGCCGCGCTGCTCGGCGCCGAGGAGTTCGGCTTCGCCTCTGCGCCGCTGGTCGTGTCCGGCTGCATCATGATGCGGGTCTGCCACCTCGACACCTGCCCCGTCGGCATCGCGACCCAGAACCCGGTGCTGCGGGCGAAGTACTCCGGCAAGCCCGAGTTCGTCGAGAACTTCATGCTCTACGTCGCCGAAGAGGTGCGCGAGCTGCTCGCCGAGCTGGGCTTCGCCACCCTCCAGGAAGCCGTCGGCCACGCCGAGATCATCGACGCCCGTGAGGCCGTCGACCACTGGAAGGCCTCGGGTCTCGACCTGAGCCCGATCCTGCACGTCGTCGAGCCCCGTGAGGACGACCACCTGTCGTGGCGTCGGGTGCAGGACCACGGCCTCGACCAGGCGCTCGACATGACGCTCATCGAGGAGTGCCGCGACGCGATCGACTCCGGCACGCCGATCCACCTGCAGATCCCGATCCGCAACGTGAACCGGACCGTCGGCACCATGCTCGGTCACGAGCTCACCAAGGTGCACGGCGGCGCAGGGCTGCCCGACGACTCGATCGTCATCGACTTCGAGGGCTCCGCCGGCAACAGCTTCGGTGCCTTCGTGCCCGCCGGCATCACCATGCGCCTGCACGGCGACGCCAACGACTACGTCGGCAAGGGCCTCTCCGGTGGCCGCATCGTGGTGCGTCCGCCCGAGACCAGCCACAGCGGCTTCGTCGCCGAGGACAACATCATCGCCGGCAACGTGATCCTCTACGGCGCCACCAGGGGCCGGGTGTTCCTGCGGGGCGAGGTCGGCGAGCGCTTCTGCGTGCGCAACTCGGGGGCCGTCGCGGTCGTCGAGGGCGTCGGCGACCACGGATGTGAGTACATGACCGGCGGCCGTGTGGTCGTGCTCGGGCCGACCGGCCGCAACTTCGGGGCGGGCATGTCGGGCGGCATCGCCTACGTGCACGACCCCGAGGGCGAGTTCCCGTCGCGGGTGAACTACGAGATGGTCGAGTTCGACGAGCTCGACGACGTCGACGTCGAGTTCCTCCGCAGCGTGGTCACCGAGCACCTCGAGCAGACCGGTTCGCCGGTCGCAGAGGAGCTGCTCGGCGACTGGGACGGCGAACTGCGGAACTTCCGCAAGGTGATGCCCAAGGACTACCGACGGGTGCTCGAGGCCACGAAGCGGGCCGAGGCCGAGGGACGAGACGTGATCGAAGCAGTGATGGAGGCCAGCCGCTGATGGGTGATGTACGAGGCTTTCTGAAGCACGGACGGGAGCTCCCGTCGCGCCGCCCGGTCCCGGTGCGGATCCGCGACTGGAACGAGGTCTACGAGAAGTTCCCCGAGGACGCGCTCGCCACGCAGGCGAGCCGCTGCATGGACTGCGGCATCCCGTTCTGCAACAACGGCTGCCCGTTGGGGAACATCATCCCCGACTGGAACGACCTGGTGTACAAGGACCGTTGGCGCGAGGCACTCGACCGTCTGCACGCGACCAACAACTTCCCGGAGTTCACCGGTCGCCTCTGCCCGGCGCCGTGCGAGTCCGCCTGCGTGCTCGGCATCAACGCCGATCCGGTCACGATCAAGCAGGTCGAGGTCTCGATCATCGACCGCGCCTTCAAGGAGACCTGGGTCCACCCGATCCGCCCCAGCCGCCTGACCGACAAGTCCGTCGCCGTCATCGGTTCGGGACCGGCGGGACTCGCCGCGGCACAGCAGCTGACCCGTGCCGGGCACCGCGTGATCGTCTTCGAGCGGGCCGACCGCATCGGCGGGCTGCTGCGCTACGGCATCCCCGAGTTCAAGATGGAGAAGAAGGTCCTCGACCGCCGGCTGTCGCAGATGCGCGCCGAGGGCACCGAGTTCCGCGTCAACGTCAACGTCGGCGTCGACCTGACCATCGAGGAGCTCCGCGAGGAGTTCGACGCGGTGGTCATCGCCACGGGTGCCACCCAGGCCCGTGACCTGCCGATCCCCGGGCGTGAGCTCGACGGCATCCACCAGGCCATGGAGTTCCTGCCGCTGGCCAACCGCGCCCAGGAGGGCGACTACGGCGTCGACGACGTGGCGATCTCGGCCAAGGGCCGCAAGGTCGTCATCATCGGCGGCGGCGACACCGGCGCCGACTGCCTGGGCACCTCGCACCGTCAGGGCGCCGAGGTGGTCTACCAGTTCGAGATCATGCCGCAGCCGCCCTCGGAGCGCCCCGAGGCGAACCCGTGGCCGACGTGGCCGTTCGTCTACCGCACCTCTTCGGCCCACGAAGAGGGGGGCGAGCGGATCTTCTCGGTCAACACCCTGGAGTTCCTCGGTGACGACGACGGACGTGTCCGTGCGCTGCGCTACGTCGAGGTCGAGCAGCAGCTCGTCGACGGCCGGCCGACCTTCGTGCCCGTCGAGGGCTCCGAGGTCGAGCTCGAGGTCGACATGGTCTTCCTCGCGATGGGCTTCACCGGTCCCGAGACCAACGGTCTGCTCGACTCCCTCGGCGTCGAGCTCGATCCCCGCGGCAACGTCGCTCGCGACAACGCCTGGGCGAGCTCCGAGCCGGGTGTGTTCGTCTGCGGTGACGCCGGCCGTGGCCAGAGCCTGATCGTCTGGGCGATCGCCGAGGGCCGCTCGTGCGCCGCCTCGGTCGACGAGTTCCTCATGGGCGAGACGGCGCTGCCGGCGCCGGTTCGCCCCACCGACCGACCCCTCGTCTGAGCGAGTTGCTGGACGACGAAGCGCCCCGCAACGGAGCGGGACGCAACGGAGCGGGACGCAACGGGGGAGTGCCGCTGCGCGTCGTCGTGGTGCACTGGAACCAGGTCGCGGCGTGCCTCGACACCGTGGCCCGCTTCACCGACCGCGAGGTCCCGGTGCGTGTCACGGTGGTCGACAACGGCTCCGAGCCGGCTGCGCTGGCCGAGCTGCGTACCGGCCTGGCCGGCCTCGAGCACAGCGACTCGGTGACGCTGATCGAGGTCGGCGAGAACGCCGGGTTCGGACCGGGCGCGAACGTCGGGCTCCGGTCGTTCCTCGACGACCCCGACGACGGCACGTGGGTGGCGCTCTCGCCGCACGACGTCGACCCGTTCCCGGGCACGCTCGCCGCCATGCTGGACGCCGCCGAGGGCGAACCGATGGCGGGGCTCATGTGCGCGGACGTGGGCGACGGCATGACACCGGTGATCGACCCGTACTTCGGGGGCATGGTCGTCGAGGCCGCAGCGCCGGCGCCGCCCGACGGCACCGCGCGTTGGGACGAGGCGGCCTACCCCCACGGCACGCTGATGCTGCTGCGACGCGAGTGCATCGACGAGGTCGGGGTGTTCGACGAACGCTTCTTCTCGTACTGCGAAGAGGCCGACCTGGCGCTGCGGGCACGCCGTGCGGGCTGGCGGGTCGGCCTGATCCGCGGTGCGCGGGTGCAGAACATCCACATCGGCTCCGGCATGGCGATCGTCGACTACCTGCAGACCCGCAACACGCTGCTGCTCGTCCAGGAGATGAGCGGGTGGTACCACGCGTTCATCCGGGCCTGCATCACCCTGATCCAGACCTACCGAGGGGTGCGCCGCCCCGAGACCCGGGCGATGATCTTCGATGCCCCCGCCCGCCTGGCCGGCCTGCGCGACTTCGTGCTGCGACGCTTCGGGCCGCCACCGGCGTCGCTCATGGTGCCGCCGAGCCAGTTCGACCACGAGCTGCACGCACGCCGCTGAGGCGAGCACATCAGGTGGAGTGTGACGACGTCCAGGACGTGAGCTCGTCGGCGCTCCATGTGTTGACGATGCGTGCCGGGTCGACGCCGCAGCGCACCGCCTTGTCGCAGCCGTAGGGCTGCCACTCGAGCTGGCCGGGCGCGTGGGCGTCGGTGTCGATCGAGATCCAGCAGTTCCACTCGAGCGCCAGCGCGAGCAGCTCCTCGGGTGGGTCCTGGCGCTCGGGGCGGCAGTTGATCTCGACCGCGGTGTCGAACTGGGCGCACGCGGCGAAGACGAGGTCGGCGTCGAACTTCGACTGCGCCCGACCGGTGCCGACGACCTTGCGGCCGGTGCAGTGCCCGAGGATGTCGACGTGCGGGCTGGCGACCGCCATGACCATGCGTCGGGTCATCTCCGGCGCCGGCATCGACAGCTTCGAGTGCACCGAGGCGACCACGACGTCGAGACGGGCGAGCAGCTCGTCGGGCAGATCGAGACTGCCGTCGACGAGGATGTCGACCTCCATGCCGGTCAGGATCCGGAACGGCGCGAGGCGGGCGTTGACCTCGGCGATCTCGTCGAGCTGCGCGGCCAGTCGCTCCGGGCTGAGCCCGTGGGCGATCGTGAGGCGCGGCGAGTGGTCGGTCACGACCAGGTACTCGTGGCCGAGGGCCATCGCGGCGCGGGCCATCTGCTCGACGGTCGCACCGCCGTCGGACCAGACGGTGTGGGAGTGGCAGTCGCCCTTGAGCAGCTCACGGATCGGGCCGCCGACACCCGGGTCGACCACCGAGCTCGCCTCGAGCTTCGCCAGGTAGGCCGAGGGCTTGCCCAGGACCGAGTCCGAGATCACCGAGCTGGTCGACGGGCCGATGCCGTCGAGCTCGGTCAGCGTCGACGCGGCGACGCGTGCGGCGATCTCGTCGGGTTCGAGCGTGCCGATGACCTCGGCGGCGCGGGAGAAGGCCTGGACCTTCTGGCGGGCGGCCAGGCCACGGTCCATGAGGCGCATGGCCTCGGCGAGCCCGGCGAGGGCGAGCTGTTGTGCGTCGCCGGATCCGTGGTCGTCGAGTGCCGTCATGGCGGACCATCGTACGACAGCACCTCAGCACGGAGCCCTGCAGCTACCGTCGCACACATGGACGTAGGGGAGCCGGACGCAGGGGAGCCGGACGCAGGGGAGCCCGACGCAGCCGCCGCACTCGAGCTGCTGGCCACCACGCGAGCGGTCAGGCGATACGGCGACGAGGCGATCGACGATGGTGACCTGTCACGCATGCTGTTCGCGGCGACCCGCGCGCCGTCGGGGTCGAACCGCCAGCCGTTCCGGTTCCTGGTGCTGCGACAGGACCCCGTGGCGGTCCAGGCACGCGAGCTGCTGGGCGGCGCAGCGCGGGCCATGTGGGCGGCGAAGCGGGAGCGCGACGGCTACGACCGCGGCAGCGGCGCAGATCCGGGCTCGCCGAAGGCCCGGACGGCGGTCACCATGCAGCACTTCGTCGACCACTTCGAGCAGATCCCGGTGATCGTGCTGGCTGCCGCGGTCCGACACCGGCCGCCGCCAGAGGAGACTCTCGGAGCCTCGGTCTATCCGGCATGCCAGAACCTGCTGCTCGCGGCCCGTGCGCTCGGCTACGGCGGCGTCATGATGATGTGGCACGCGCTCGTCGACGCCGAGCTGCGGGCGTTGTTCGGCATCCCCGACGACGTCTTCCTCGCCGCGACGATCACGCTCGGGCGCCCGGTCGGGGGCGTGGGGCCGGTCCGTCGTCGACCGCTGCAGGAGTTCGTCTACGAGGGCGCTTGGGGCACCACGCCGGCGTGGCTCGAAGAGCCCGGGGACGCCGCGCACACGAGTGTGTTCCGAGGCTGAGGGACTCAGGTGTTCTTGCGGCGGTCGAGCCGCTCGGCGCCCGCGTCGAGGCCGGGGAACTGGGTCGCGAACGACCCGCCGCGCTCGGCGATCAGCTCGGCGACGATCGCCTCGACCTCGGCCCACGTCGAGGCCCGCGGACCGGGCAGCTCACGGTTGTAGGGCTGGTCGAACACGATGACGGTGTTGCCACCGGCCCGGAGCGCCTCGATGTTGTGCGGGGCGTCCTCGACGTACGCATCGGCCTGCACCTCGGGCTTGCGGCCCAGGAAGCAGAGGTCGCGATACGGGATCCGGCGCAGGTCGAGCCACTCGACAGTGTCGGACACGATGATGGCGTGGCCCCAGTTCGTGACCAGCCGGTGGGTGATCACCCGGATCCACACACCCGCGTCCGAGAGCCGCCACAGCGACTCCGACGCGCCGTCGATGGCGGGCATCTGACGGAACATCCGGTGCTCCTGCACCGAGGCGCGGTGCAGCGCCAGGAATCCCTCGCGGTCGAGTCCCCACTCGCCGAAGTCCCAGCTCACCTCGGTGGTCAGCGACGACTCGGGCACGTCCCACTCCTTCGAGGCGACCGATCGGAACCCCGCGGTGTAGTCGGCGCAGACCCCGTCGAGGTCGACGCCGAGCACGAAGTCCGAGGCGTCGCTCACCCGCGCCGGCCCGCTTCACGTCGACGGAGCGCGTCCTGCGCGAGGACCTCGAGGTTCGCGATGGCGGCGTGCTCCCAGGTCAGCTCCGCGGCACGAGCGAGCGAGCCCTCCTGGAGCCGGGTGCGCAGCGCCTGGTCGGTGAGGACGTCGGTGAGCAGGCCGATCAGCTCGGCGTCGGTGGTGCCCAGCAGGCCGCTGCGTCCGGCGGACACGGCATCGGCATGGCCGGAGATGTCGGTGGCGACGGTGGGAGTGCCGCACGCCGCGGCCTCGGTGAGCGTCATGCCCCAGCCCTCGCGAGTCGACGCGGACGACGCCGCCCAGGCGCTGCGGTAGAGGTCACGCAGCGCCTCGTCGCTGATCCGTCCGGCGAGTGTCACGTAGTCGGCGGCGCCGTGGGCCTCGATCGTGTCGACGATGCGCTCCCGCTCGTAGCCCTCGCCGACGATCACGAGTCGGGCGTCGGGCACCCGCTCGTGCACGCCGGCCATGATGCGCACCAGGCGGGGGAAGTCCTTGACCGGCGTGAGCCGACCGACGGCGACGACGAGGGGAGTGTCGCTGCGGTGCCCGCCCGGGGTGAAGAAGGGGTCGACGCCAGGAGTGATCACGGTCACCTTGTCGGCATCGAAGCCGAGGTCGCCGACGAGCTCGTCACGCGACGACTCCGACAGCGTGACGATCGGCTGGTGACGGTAGAGCTTCGGAGCGATCTTCTCCTCGAGGGTCACCCCGACGGCCGCCAGCGGCGCGGGCAGGCTCTGGCCCCACATCGGTCCGTGCACGTGGTGCAGCCAGATCGAACGGGGGCCTCGCCACCACACGGGCGACCAGAACGGCATGCCGTTCCAGATCTCGATCAGTCCGTCGCACGGCCCGAGTCGACCCGTCGATGCCGAGAGCGGCGAGCGCAGGAAGACGCCGTACCGGCCCGCCTTGCGAGACACCAAGTAGCCCTCGCGCACGGCGGTCGGGGGCCGCCCGACCGAGTGCGAGGTGCGCATGGTGACCCGCAGGCCGCTCTGCGCCCAGATCGCCGCGATGTTGTGGGCGTGCACCTCGGACCCGCCGGCCTCGTCGTCGTCGAGGTCGCGCCAGCCGAGCATGTGGATGTGCGCCAGGCCCGCTCGTTCCGCGGTGTCGGCGATGGCCTTGATCGTCGTCTCGCTGGCGACGGGGGTCTGCACGTCTGCGTTCTCCGCTGTCCGGTCGGGGGTGGGTGTCGGGGTCAGCCGTGTCCCCCAGGGCGCGGGGCGACCGGCCCTATGCTACGCAGTCGCGGCCGAGCCCCTGTGGACCGCCGCCCAGCTGCCGAATGGAGATGTGTTGAAGCTGACCGGCGAACGCCCGATCGAGGGACAGACCCCCGACTCACTGCTCGCGCTGCACGCGGCGGGGTACCGAGAGGTGCGGGCCCGTGTCGGCAACGGCCGCATGCTCGACCTGGGCTGCGGCCTCGCGGATGGCACCGCCGGCTTCGCCGCCGAGGACCGGATGCTCGTCGGGGTGGACTACGACCAGGAGACCGCCGCGACGGCGGTGCGCCTGCACCCGGACGTCGACCTCCGCACGATCTGCAGCGACGGCGCAGTGCTGCCGTTGCGCACCGGCGCGTTCGACGACGTGTGCTCGTCGCACCTGATCGAGCACTTCGTCGACCCCGAGTTCCACGTCGCCGAGGTCGCCCGCGTGCTCGCGGACGACGGTCGGGCGTTCTTCCTCACGCCGAACGAGCCGGCGGACTTCGAGAACCCGTACCACGTGTACCTGTTCGACCCCGAGGACCTGGCCGCCATGCTCGGGCGTCACTTCCGGTCGGTCACGGTGCTGGGCCTCGACGCCACGCCCGAGGTCAAGGCCGACTTCGAGAAGCGCCGCGCCATGGCCAACAAGCTGCTGCGCCTGGACCCGCTCGGGCTGCGCCACAAGCTGCCGCGTTCGGCGTTCGTGTGGCTGCACGCCACGGGCCGTCGTGTCGCCTACCGGTTCACCAACACCGAACAGGTCGGCGGCCAGTCGGGCATCACCGACGAGGAGTTCTTCATCACCGAGGACATCGATCCGTCGACCCTCGTGCTGCTCGCCATCGCGGGCGACCCGATCCGCAGCTGACGGCTCAGCCGTCCTCGCCGGAGCGGAGCCGGTCGACGATGACGGCGACCAGCAGTGCGAGGATCGCGAACATCGTCCAGCTGTGGGTGAGCTCGAAGGAGTTCATCCAGTCGAAGTCGATCTCGTAGCGGTAGCGCAGCTGCTTGGCGATGATGAAGCCGAACGAGGCGGCCGCCATCACCACGCAGCTGAGTCGGAGCAGGAACTGCCCTCGGCGCACGCCCAGGCCGACGCCGGCGACCACGGCGATGGCGAGGCCGACGAAGGGCCCGGCGGCGAACGTCGCGACGACGCCGGCGACGAGCGCGGCGATCACGGCCCGACCGACGGGCAGCGCCGCGCCGTCGACCGCCCTGGGGGCGACCCACGTGGGCACCATCGCCCCGGGGAGCCGGGCAGCTTCAGCGTCGGCAGCATCGGCAGCATCAGCGTCGGCAGCGTCGGAGGGGGCAGCGTCAGAGTCCGCGCCGTGGCGACGACGGCGCAGCAC
>JALYWI010000107.1 GCA_030852785.1 Actinomycetota bacterium | reverse complement strand
CACCTGGATGTCCGCCGTCCGCGACGCCGGCTACGACGTCGTCACCGTCACCGGCGACGATGCTGCGGACCGAACGGTCGAGGGCATCGGCATCGAGGGAGCCAGCACCGAGGGCGCGGACGGCGAGGGCGCGGACGGCGAGGGCGCGGTCGACGAGGGTTCGGTCGATGAGGGCGAGCTCGCGGCGCGCCTCGAAGCGGCGCTCGACGATGTCGACCTGGTGGTCGTCGAGAACCTGCTGACCATCCCGCTGAACCTGCCGGCGTCGCGTGCCCTCGCACGGGTGCTGCGCGGCCGCCCGGCGGTGCTGCACCACCACGACCCACCGTGGCACCGCGAGCGCTTCGCCCACATCGACGAGCTGCCGGCGACGGACCCCGCGTGGCGACACGTCTCGATCAACAAGGCATTGCAGCGCGAGCTCGCCGCACGCGGCATCGACTCGACGGTCATCTACAACGGCTTCGAGGTGCCCCGCCCACTCGACGACACCGGACACGCGGCGCTGCGCGACGGGGTGCGCGCCGCGGTCGGCCTGGGTGCCGACGAGCTGGTCGTCGCGCATCCGGTACGGGCGATCGAGCGCAAGAACGTGCCCGCGGCGATCGAGCTGTGCGAGCGACTCGGTGCCACGTACTGGCTGCTCGGTCCGGCCGAGGAGGGCTACGGCGACCGGCTGGCCGAACTGCTCGCCGCCGCGCGCTGCCCGGTGGTGCACCGGCCGTGGCACGACACCGCCGGCATCTACGCGGCCGCCGACCACATCACGTTCCCCTCGACCTGGGAGGGCTTCGGCAACCCGCCGATCGAGGCCGCCCTGCACCGCCGCACCGTCAGCGTCGGCGACTACCCCGTCGCCCACGAGCTGCAGCAGTTCGGCTTCCGCTGGTTCACCCCCGACGACGTCGACGCGATCCGTGCCGCGTTGGCCGACCCCGGGTCGGTGGCCGCGGACCTGGACCACGACCAGGCGATCGCCCTGGAGCACTTCACCGTCGAGCGGGTGGACGCCGAATTGCACTCCCTGCTGGATGCGGCAGGCTGGATGCCATGACCCAGCCGCTCGACCCGACGGACCCCGTGATCATCCGGCGGGAGAAGATCCGGCGACTCTGCGAGTGGGGATCCCGCATCGGCTACTCGTGCTTCGGCGCCGCCATGGTGCTGTTCGTCATCGCGTTCATCGCCCAGTTCCCCTCGTGGCTGGTGACCGTCATCATCGGGGCGATGATCGTCGGCTCGATCACGCTGCTGCCCGCGATCGTGCTCGGCTACGCGGTGAAGGCCGCCGACGCGGATGACCGCGGCGAGAAGTTCGGCTACTGAGCCGTCCGCTCAGGCCGGCGCGTCGATCGGCCAGTCGTTGAACACGACGCTGATCGAGTGCTCGTCCGAGGGCCAGTTCGGCATGCGCAGCGTCTGTGGCCGTGCAGCATCGCCGCGAGGCAGGTTGGTCACGGTGATCGTGCCGCTCGCATCGGGTGAGGCCGGCAGGAACACGTCCACGCCGTACTGGAACGGCTGCTCGGAGAAGTACGGCAGCGGACCCAGCGAGCTGACACCCGGCGTGGCGGCGTCGTCGTGCAGGTGCACGCCGATGCCGGCGTTGCCGACGCCCTCGACGATCGCGTCGACCGGCTCGGCCGACGGTCCGGATCCGCCGTCGACGCCGACCTGCAGCACGTCGCGATCGCCCTCGGCGTGCCACTCGCGCATGCGCATGACGATGAGGGCGCTGTGATCCGCTCCGGTGTGGGTGTTGGTCCGCGTCGGGCCGTCGGGCGGCGACGACAGCAGCCGCACCAGGTCGCTGCTGCGCAGGTAGGGCTGCAGGTACAGGTGGTGCGTGACCGGCGAGGCATCGGTGCTCAGCGCGTACTCGTAGTGGGCGCCGGTCTCGAGCTCGACCGGACCGAACTCGCCGTCGGGGCCCAACTCGTAGGACGCATGCGGTTCGTCGCCGCGACGTGCGCCGGTCTCGGTGTCGATCGCCCAGATCTCGAGGGTCGCCTCACGTCCGGTGTTCGCCGGGAAGTTGACGGCTCGCCCGGAGATCTCGACAGGCGCACGCTGCGCCTCGATGTCGACGACCTGGGGCGGCTCGCCGACGAGGAACTCGTACTGCATCGCGAAGGACTCCTTCGAGGTCGCCACCTCGACGTGGGACTGCCCGGGGAACGCGGCCTGGGTGGGGGCCACGCACGGCACGACGGTGGGGCACGGCCGACCGTCGATGGCGACGTACTTGGCGACCTTCGCGGCCTGGGCCGGATCCTCCAACAAGGTGTTCGAGACGAACGTGCCACGGGAGTGGCCGACGAGGTACACCTGCTCGACGTCGAACTCGGCGAGCGTCTCGTCGATCACCTCGGTGAGCCCCTCGGTGTACGCCGCGATGTCGAGCCCCGCGCCGTCGTGGTCGTAGGCGACGATGCGTTCCTGCGGGTAGCCGTTCGCGACGAACCGCATCGCCTGGGACTCGTACTGCTGTGCGGAGCCGGCGAAGCCGTGCACGAAGACGATGGGGAGCGCGACGTCGTCGGGCAGCGCGGGCAGCGGGTCGGTCCCCGGGATCGTCGAGGAGGGCGCCGGCGAGGACTCACTGGTCGAGGCGTCGTCGGCGGACGAGGCGGCGTCGTCACCGCCGTCGGAGGTGCACCCGACGAGCGCCGTGCCGAGCGCAACCGTGAGCGCGGCCACTGCGAGGCACCGGGTCAGCGGTCGCGGGAACCGCGCCGTCGCGCCGCGGGACGGACGGATGTGCTCGGTCATCGTGGATCCTCCGCGGTGGAGTCGTGGGTGGAGGCGGTGTCTCGCACCGCGATGACCGACCAGACGGGTTCGACACCGAACTCGGGTCCGGTGATCACACCGCAGGTGGGTTGTGGCACGTGGTCGGACAACTCGACGTCGACGTCGAAGCGGTCGCTCGCGCCATCGGGCCACGTGGCGGTGACCTGCACCGTGGTGACGACCTGTTGCCGGTCGAAGCCGACGACCTGCGTGGTGACCCGAGCGTCGAGCCACGTCCAGCCGTGGCGGACCAGCCCCTCACGCTCGGCCACCTGCGCGGGCCCTCCGGGCACGGTCGACCGTCCGCGGCAGCGCGGGGCGAGCTCGGCCGCGGCGCCGTCGCGCAGCGCGATGCGGACCGCGGTACCGACGTCGAGGTGCGCCCACGCGTAGGCGTCCGGGAACGAGACCATCGTCGGAGCGAAGCGGTGACCGCCCAGGTGCGAGGTCCGCCACGTCCGCACCGTGAGCCCCGGCACGGAGCGGTCACGCGCGGCGAGCGCCTCGAACATGGTCGTGCCCGGTCCCCCGCAGCACGTGTCGCGACGGCCGTGGGTGCACACCAGCAGATCGACGACGTCGCCGTCGTGGTGCACCCGCGCCGATTCGAAGCCACGCAGTCCGTCGGCGTCGTCCTCGACGATCGCGGTGCACAACGTGAGCACGTCCGCCGCGGCGACCGACCACTCGCGCAGACCCAACACGGTCACGCCGTCGGTCGAGCGCTCCGCCTCTCCCGATACCCCGCCGGTCGGTGTGTAGGCGAGCACCGTGCGGCGGTCGCGTCCGCCCTCGGTCGGCACCAGTCCGAGCGGCCGCCATCGGAGCGGGCCACCTTTCATCACGAGCGACGAGAACGGCTCATGCATCCCGATGTCGCGCTCCCACGGCAGCGGCACCTCGACGCACAGGAACGCGTCGCTGTGCGCGGCGGACCCGACCGGATCGACCTGCAGCGCCTGGTGGAAGGGCGCACAACGGACCCGGGGCAACTCGAGCACGGGCGGCGGGTCGACGGGCGGGGGTGACATCTGGTGACCGATGCTACGCGGCTCGGTGGGGGCGGTTACCCACCGGTAACATAGGATGTCGTCCATGCGTCTCCCTGCCGCAGAACGTCGAGAGCAGCTCCTGCACACTGCGGTCGCCGTGTTCGCCGAGCACGGCTTCCACGCCACCTCGATGAACGACGTCGCCGAGGCCGCGGGCGTCACCAAGCCGGTGCTCTACCAGCACTTCAGCTCGAAGCGCGAGCTGTTCATCGAGCTGCTCGCCGACATCGGCGCCGAGCTGCGAGAGACCATCGCCAAGGCGACCGCCGATGCCGCAGGTCCCCGCCAGCAGATCGAGGACGGCTTCCGGGCGTACTTCCGCTACGTCGACGAGCAGACCGACTCCTTCAAGGTGCTCTTCGGCTCCGGTGCCCGTCGTGATCCCGAGTTCGCCTCGTTCGCCCGCAACGTCGAGGAGTCCATCGCCGAGGCCATCGCCGAGCTGATCGTCATCGGCGGGCAACCCGTGTCGCACGGCCTGATGCTCGCCCACAGCATCGTCGGCATGACCGAGTCCGCCTCGCGCTACTGGCTCGCACACGATCGTGAGCCCGACGTCGACACGCTCGCGTCGCAGCTCTCGCAGCTGGCATGGTCCGGCCTGCGCGGCATCCGCACCGCGGTCTGAACGCCCGACGCTGAGCGACGGGCGACCCGGCCGGGCCCGTCTGGCTCCCAGCGGACGTGGGTCGTAGTTTTCCGCTCATGAGTGACGGAGACGACTGGTTCGAAGTGATCGTGGAGATCCCGCAGGGATCGCGCAACAAGTACGAGGTGGACCACGAGACGGGTGCCGCCTGGTTCGACCGCCACCTCTTCTCGACCACCGTCTACCCCACCGAGTACGGCTTCTTCCCCGACACGCTCGCCGAGGACGGCGACCCCCTGGATGCGCTGATCCTGCTCGAGGATCCGACCTTCCCCGGCTGCCACGTGCGCGCCCGCCCCGTCGCCGTGCTCGAGATGAGCGACGAGGCCGGTCGTGACCTCAAGGTCCTCTGCGTCGCGTCGGGTGACATGCGCTGGGACCACCTGCAGGACGTCGCCGACGTGCCGCCGCACGTGCTCGCCGAGATCAAGCACTTCTTCGAGGTCTACAAGGACCTCGAGCCGGGCAAGACGTCGAACGTGGGCGACTGGACCGGCCACGCGGACGCCATCGCGGCGATCGAGAGCGCCAAGAAGGCCTACGTCGAGCAGCACTGAGCACCGGGCGCCGGCTCGTCTGCGGCACCGAATTGTTCACGAGGCGTGAGGTTGCCACCACTGGATGCGCCGCTCTGAGCGTATGCACAGATAGCGTGACTCCGCCGACGACTCCCGTCGGCGTAGCCCCACGTGGAGGCCCACATGCTCTCAGTCTTGCTCGCCCAGGATTCCAACGGCGGCGGCGCAG
>JALYWI010000054.1 GCA_030852785.1 Actinomycetota bacterium | reverse complement strand
GGTCCTGGGAGGGTCCATCGTCGGGCGCCACGCGGCCGAGCTGATCTCGGTGATCGCCGTCGCGGTGACGAACCGGCTCCGTGTGAACGACATCGCAGAGAGCCTGTTGGTGCACCCGGCGCTGGCCGAGGCGCTCGCGGAGGCTGCGGAGTAGCGGCTGCTAACTTCGTCGGGTCCCCCGTCGACCCAGAGGCCACGCTTGTCCAGCCCAGCACAGGTCTGGTCCTACCGGACCCTGATCGCGAACCTCGCCCAGCGCGAGCTCAAGTCGCGGTACAAGCGCAGTCTCCTCGGGTGGATGTGGTCGCTGATCAATCCGGCCGCGACCCTCGGCATCTACACGGTGGTCTTCGGCTACTTCCTCAAGGCCGACCCGCCGCCGATGGGCAACGGGGCCAAGAGCTTCGCCCTCTACCTCTTCACCGGCCTGGTCGTCTGGAACCTGTTCTCGGGCATCGTGAACACGGGGATCTCGTCGTTCTCGGGCGCAGGCGGACTGCTCACCCGCACCTACTTCCCGCCGGAGTGCCCGATGGTCGCGGGGCTGCTCACCGTGTTGGTGCAGGCCGCGCTCGAGGTGCTGATCCTCATGTTCTTCATGGTCCTCGTCGGCAACCTGTCCTGGACGATGATCGTGATCCTGCCCGTCTACCTGCTCATGTCGTGCTTCGCGTTCGGCATCGGCCTGGTGCTGGGCGTGGCGAACATCCGCTTCCGCGACGTCTTCTACCTGGTCGGCATCGGCATGCAGGTGCTCTTCTACGCCACGCCGATCGTGTACCCGCTCGAGATCGTGCCGGAGACCGCACGTCGGCTGCTCGAGCTCAACCCCATCACCTCGTTCGTCTACGCCATGCGCCAGGGCGTCTACACCCTGGGCATGCCGACGCTGACGAACTGGATCGTGATGGTGACCGCCGCAGTCGTCAGCCTGGTGGGCGGCTGGGTGCTGTTCGGTCGTTGGGCGCCCACCGTGATCGAGGAGCTCTGAGTCGATGAGTGCCATCGTCGTCGACGGCGTGTCCAAGAAGTTCCGGTTGCAGACCGACCGCGCCCACTCGATCAAGGAGCTCGTGACCCGTCGCGACCGCAACGCGGGCGTCGACCAGTTCTGGGCCCTCAAGGACGTGTCGATCGAGATCCCCGAGGGCTCGATGTTCGCGCTGGTCGGCCACAACGGCTCGGGCAAGTCGACCCTGTTGCGGTGCATCGCCGGGATCTACCGGCCGACCGAGGGCTCGGTGAAGGTCCAGGGCCGCATCTCGACGCTGCTCGAGCTGGGTGCGGGCTTCCACCCGGATCTCACCGGTCGTGAGAACGTCTACATGAACGCCACGATCCTGGGCATGTCGCGCAAGCAGATCGATGCGGTGTTCGACGAGATCGTCGAGTTCGCGGGCATCGGCGACTTCATCGACTCGCCGGTGAAGATCTACTCGAGCGGCATGTACGTGCGACTCGGCTTCTCCGTCGCGATCCACGTGGACCCGGAGATCCTCATCATCGACGAGGTCATCGCCGTCGGCGACGAGGAGTTCCAGCGCAAGTGCATGGACCACCTCGCCGAGCTGCGACGCCGCGGCGTGACGATCGTGGTCGTCACCCACGGCATGGGCACCGTCGAGACGATGTGCGACGGTGCGGCGTGGCTCGACCACGGCGTACTGCAGCTCGCCGGCAGCGCGGGCGACGTCGCCAGCGAGTACCTCCGGCGCGTCAACGACCGAGAGCTCGAGCAGCGTGCCGCCGAGGCGGCGGCTGCGGCCGAGCAGGCCTCGGAGCACGACCGTGACCGCTACGTGACCGACAGCGAGGCCTGGTTCGGCGAGGACATCGCCATCGAGCGGGTCTTCTACACCGACGCCAACGGCGACGAGGTCACCACGGCCATCACGGGCGAGCCGCTCAGCATCAACATCGCGTACCGGGCGTACCGCCCCGTCGAGGACCCCGTGTTCGGGTACACCGTGCACAGCGACAGCGACGTCGTGATCGCCGGCACGCACTCCAAGGCCGACGGCTTCGAGAGCGGCCGCCTCGAGGGCAGCGGCGTCGTGACCGTCACCCTCGACGACCTGCAGCTCACCCCCGGCAGCTACCGCCTGACCATCGGCGTCACCGACGGCTACCTGCAGCACGTCTACGACCGCCAGTACCAGCGCCATCCGCTCACCGTCCGCCGGGGCGAGGCCCAGGTCGGCGTCGGCTTCGTGCAGTTCGAGGGCCAGTGGTCCCGCCACGACGAGGGAGACGGCGGTGCGCACTGAGGATCCGCGGCTGACCGAGTTGCGGTCCCTCGGCGCCCGCATCGGCACCAGCATCTACCTGGGCCCCGAGGTCTACTTCGAGAAGGACTTCGCGACGCTGCTCACGATCGAGGACGACGTGGTGCTCTCCCAGGGGGTCACGGTCCTGCTGCACGACTCCTCGCTGAACAACCTCCTCGGCGCCCCGATCAAGTTCGGCGCGGTGACCCTGCGCCGAGGCTGCTACGTCGGCGCCGACGTCACCGTGATGTGCGGCGTCGAGATCGGAGCCGGTGCACTGATCGGAGCGAAGTCGCTGGTGCGCACCGACGTCGCCGAGGGCGCGGTCGCGTACGGCTCGCCGGCCCGTGAGGTGGGCACGGTGGCCGACCTCGCCGCTCGCGACGCACTCGAGGAGCAGCAACTGGTCACCCCGGGCTCGACCTTCTTCCACGTGCCCGCGCCGCGGTGGAAGGACCGGACCCTGGACGAGGACCGACAGCTGGGCGCCGACATCGAGGCTGCGATGCAGCGTTGGTCCGGCGGCGACACGCAGCATGACCCGGGATCGAGCTCGGAGGATCCGAATGGCTGAACGTACGGTCGCGTCGAGGGTGAAGGGGGGCTTGCGGCGCCTGTTGGGACGCGGTGGCGTCGACCCCGCGGTGCAGGCACGCCTCGACCACCACGACCAGGCGCTGCGTGACATCACCGCAGCGCTGCAGGCCGTCCAGGCGGTGGTGCCGGACATCGGCGACCGCGTGGAGTTCGAGCGTCGTCTCGACGCGGTCGAGGAGCACCTGCCGGAGCTGCTCGGCTTCTGGTCGTCGAACTCGGGCTCGATGCGCCGGCTCCAGCGCCTCATCGACCAGGGCACCGAGAACTCCGAGCGCCACGCACAGAGCATCGGCGAGCTCTGGGATCGCATCGAGTTCGTGCGCCGCGAGGTGATGTACGAGCTGCGCTACGCCGGTGGTGGCAACGATGCCGCGCCGGCGCCGATCGAGTCGCGGGTGATCGACGCCGAGCGGGTCGAGCGCATGGCCGCGGACGGGCTCCGGCTGAACCTGGGCTGCGGGCACATCGCCCTGCCCGAGTACGTCAACGTCGACATGCGCGAGCTGCCCGGCGTCGACGTCGTCGCCGCGATCGACGACCTGCCCTTCGACGACGGGTCGGTCCGCGAGATCCACAGCGCCCACGTGCTCGAGCACTTCGCCGAGGAGGAGCTGCACCGCCGCCTGCTGCCGTACTGGTGGTCGAAGCTCGAGCCGGGCGGCGAGTTCCGGGCGATCGTGCCCGACGGCCTGTCGATGCTCGAGGCCTACGGACGTGGCGAGGTGGACTTCGCCGACCTGAAGTCCGTGCTCTACGGCGGCCAGGAGTACGAGGGCGACTTCCACTTCACGATGTTCGCGGCCGACACCCTCAGCGACCTGCTCGAGCGGTCGGGCTTCGTCGACGTGGTGGTCGAGGACAGCGGTCGCCGCAACGACATCTCCCTCGAGCTGCAGGTCGCCGCGCGGCGACCCCGCTGACGCCGGTGCCACGTCCCGCGGTCTCGGTCGTCGTCAACACCCTCGACAGGGCCGACGCGCTCGAGAAGCTCCTGAAGGCGCTCGACCAGATCACCTACCCGGACTTCGAGGTCGTCGTCGTCACCGGGCCGTGCACCGACCACACCGACGAGGTGCTCGCGGCGTGGGACGGGCGCGTCAAGCACCTGCGCTGCAGCGAGGCGAACCTGTCGATGTCGCGCAACATCGGCATCGCCGCCTGCGACTCGGCGTACGTCGCCTTCATCGACGACGACGCGGTGCCCGAACCGTGCTGGCTCGACGAGTTGATGGCCGGCTTCGACCACGACCCCGACGGCGAGGTCGCAGGCGTCGGCGGCTGGGTCTATGACCACACCGGGCACTCGCTGCAGTGCGACCACACCGGCGCGGACCGGCTGGGCAACGCTCGTCCCGACTACCCGCGGCCGCTCGATGTGCTGTCGTTCCCGGGATCGCAGCGCTTCCCGTACGCACCCGGCGGCAACGCCGTCTACCGCAAGGACCGCCTGATCGCGGTCGGCGGCTTCGACGAGGAGTACCAGTACTACCTCGAGGAGACCGATCTCTGCGCCCGGCTGATCGACCGCGGTTGGGTCATCCGTCAGCTCGACGGGGGAGCGATCCACCACAAGTTCCTGCCGAGCGCGATCCGCACCTCGACCAAGGTGCTCCGGGACCGCTTCGCGGTGATCAAGAACAAGATCTACTTCTCGATCGTCAACGGGTCCGAGCACCACTCGATGACCGAGATCCTCGACGACGACGTCGAGTTCTGCCAGCACCACCGCAACGACGCGGTCTGGCACCGGGACCACGGCAACATGACCGCGGACGAGGCCGAGGCGTCACTCGCGTCGATCGACAGGGCGTGGAGCGCGGGCCTGGCCGCGGGCATGCGGGGACGTGTCGCGCTCGGCTTCGGTCCGCGCCGGCGGCATCGCCCGGCGCCGCCGTACCTGCCGTTCCGTCGTGGTCCGGTGCGCCCGGACCGACTCCGGCTGTGCTTCGTGTCGCAGTCGCTGCCCCCGACGGTGATCGGAGGCATCGGCCGCTACGTGCTCGACGTCGCCCGCGAGCTCGCCGCTCGTGGCCACGAGATCCACATCATCACCACCGGCGAGTCCCACGACACCGTCGACCTCGAGGACGGCGTCTGGGTGCATCGCATCCTCAAGGACGGCCCGCCGGTGCCGGGCGACCGTGAGCTCCTGCGCGGCGCCGACCTGGTCGTGCCCGACCGCATCGAGCGCAACGCGGCGGCGGTGCTCGCCGAGGTCGACCGCATCACGCGCAGCGGCCCGCTCGACGCCGTGTACGCCGCGATGTGGGACGTCGAGCACCTCGAGGTCATGCGACGCACCGACATCCCCGTGGTGACGGCGTTGGTGACCACGTTCGCCATCACGCTGAGGACCCGGTCCGAGTGGTCCGCGGATCCCGAGTTCATGGAGCACTTCGGTCGGCCGCAGCTCGAGCTCGAGCGTTGGGTGCTCGAGCGCAGCGGGACCCTGCACGCCATCAGCGAGGCGATCCGCGCCGACGTCGAGCTCACCAGCGAGGTGCGCCTCGATCCCGACAGGGTCGTCGTGGCGCCGATCGGCGCCGTCGACCGGTTCCCGACGCTCGGCGACACGGCGCGCACGACCGCTGCCGGGTCGGGGGCGGACGGTTCCGACGCAGACACCACCGTGCTCTTCGTCGGCAGGTTCGAGAAGCGCAAGGGCATCGATCTGCTGCTCGCCGCGGTCCCGTCGCTGCTCGAGCAGCTGCCACGCGTGCGCGTCGTGACCGCCGGCCGCACCGATCTGGCCGGCGAACACGGTCGCCCCTACGCCGAGGAGTTCCTCGAGCGCCACGACGGCGCCGCCTGGCTCGACCGGGTGGATCTGCTCGGCGAGATCGACGACGAGTTGCTCTGGCAGCTGTATGCATCCGCCGACGTGCTCGTCGCGCCCTCGCGCTTCGAGTCGTTCGGGCTGATCTACGTCGAGGCGATGATGGCCGGGATCCCCGTCGTCGCGGTCGACGCCGGGGCCGCACCCGAGGTCGTCGAGCACGGCGCCACCGGTCTGCTCGTCGCCGCCGATGCCGACGCGTTGGCCGCAGCGCTCGTCGAGCTCGCCGCCGACCCGGAGCGTCGACGCACCCTCGGACTCGCCGGCCGTCGCCGCTACGAGGAGCGCTTCAGCGTGCACCGGATGGCCGACGGCATCGAAGGCCTGATCACCCGTGCGCCCACGGGGGCGCTGCGATGACCGCGCGGGCGCGCCGCGTGGCGATCATGACCGGTGTCTGCACCCGCCACGACGCGATCTCGAACGTCGTGCGCACCCAGCAGCAGCTGCTCACCGAGGCCGGCTACGACGCCCGCGTGATCACCCAGCACACCGACTTCCCGTCCGAGGGGCACATCGTGTGCTCGGACCCGTGGCTGCTCCAACGCGACCCGTGGTACCGCAGCGCGGACCTGGTGATCCTGCACTTCGGCATCCAGTACGGCCTCTTCGACTCTCTGGTCCTCAGCCACCCGAGCGCCACCCGGGTCGTGCACTTCCACAACGTCACGCCGCCCGATCTGCTGACCGGCTCGTCGCGCGTGCAGGCCGTGCGCGGCATCGACCAGCTGACGATCGCGACGCGGGCCGACGCGGTGTGGTCCGACTCGGCGCACAACACCGAGTGCCTGCTCGAGTGGACCGACGTCGACCCGGCGGTGGTGACCGTGATGCCGTTGAGCGCACCGTGGGTCACCGACGACTCGATCCACCACATCCCGGTCACCCCGCGCCACCAGGTCATCCGGGTGCTCGGCGTCGGCCGCTTCGTCCCGGCGAAGGGCCAGCGCGACATCGTCGAGGCCGCGGCGCTGCTGCGGTCACGATCGGCCGGCCCGTTCCAGATCGAACTGGTCGGTGCACTCGCACCCTCGGATCCCGACTACCTCGACGAGCTCCGCGATCTGATCGCCGAGCTCGAAGTGGAGTCGGTCGTGCAGCTCACCCTCGACCCCTCGGACGCGGAGCTCCAGGACCGCTACGTGAGCTCGGACGTGTTCGTCACGGCGAGCCGCCACGAGGGGTTCTGCGTGCCGGTGGTGGAGGCGCTGCTCACCGGCTGTCGCGTGGTGTCGACCGACAGCGGCGCCCTGGCGGAGACGGTCGGTCCGTGCGGCCGGCTCGTGCCCGTCGGCGACGTCGAGGCCCTCGCGGACGCGCTCGGCGCAGCGATCGACGACGCACGCAACGCCGGTCCCTTCGACGCGGACGTCGTGGCCGACCACCTCAGCACCTTCACCATCGAAGCCTTCACCGAGCGGACCCTGCGCCAGGTCGACTCGTTGATCGGTCCGTCCACGAGGTGCGACACGTGACGGCCACCGAGTCCCCAGAGGCCTCCGAGGTCCCCGTCGGCGCCCAGCCGTCGACCTTCGGCCGGTGGACCGCCGCGGCCCGCTCCGCGGTCCGTCCCGCCGAGGTCGTCCCCGTTCTCGTGGTGTGGGCCCCGATGGTGCTCTGGTTCCTGGCGATGAAGCCGGGGATCATGACCAACGACTCCGTCGACGTCTGGGGTCAGATCCAGACGGGGGACTGGGTCGAGTGGCATCCACTCGCCTACACCTCGGTCCAGTGGGTGTCCTACCAGTTGGTCTCGAGCCCGGCGTTGGTGACCCTCGCCCAGTCGCTCGCACTGGCCTGGGCGATCGCCCGCATCCTCAAGATCGGTGTGCGCCTCGGGCTGCCGGCGGTCCCGGTGTGGGCCGGCGCGGCGCTCGTGGCACTGACACCCCCGGTCGGGGCGTTCTCGGTGCACCTGTGGAAGGACGTGCCCTACACGGTCGCGTTCCTGTTG
>JALYWI010000129.1 GCA_030852785.1 Actinomycetota bacterium | reverse complement strand
GCGCAGGAGCGACGTCAGCTCGAGCGGCTCGCGTCGCGCTGATCGTCCGCGTCGTGGGCATCGCCGGCGCGGGTCACGACGTCGGTGCCGTCGTCGGTCGGCGGCACGTCGTCGACGTGTTCGTCCTCGTGTCCGCCGGTCACGATCGCACCCTCGGGCGACGCGGCGACACGTTCGGCCTGGCGCGACGAGCGCCAACGTGTCGACAGCGAGAGCCGTTCGATCGGCGCGAGCAGGTCGGTGCCCCGGCGTCGCTCCCCCGCCTCGGCGTCACGCTCGTCGAGGAAGCGGGTGGAGTTCTCGTAGCCCTGCGCGACGAGCTCGTCGGTGCGGCCGAAGTCGTCGTACTTGATGTCGGGGCGACGACCCGGTGGCAGCACGATCGCCTCGACCTTGGGCGGCAGTGCTGCGAGGTCGTGCGCGAAGCGGCTGTTGCGGGCGATCCAGTACGCCTGCAGTGCACCGTCGAGCGGTCGGCGGATCTCGACGTCGGGCCGGCCGTGCGGCCCGACGTGCAGCACGTAGATCGTCCGGCAGCCCAGCTCGACGGCCCGGGTGATCGGCACGTTGTCGATCACACCGCCGTCGATGTAGCGGCGTCCGTCGATCACGACCGGCGGGTAGACCGCGGGCAGCGCAGCCGAGGCGAGGATCGACTCGACCAGGTCGCCCTCGTCGAACCATCGCTCGACGGCGTCCTCGACGTCGGCGGCGACGCACTGGAACGGCAGCTCGAGCTCCTCGATGCGAGAGCCCTCGCCGAGCAGCGCCTCGAGACCCGAGCGCAGCCCCTCGTTGCTGTGGAGCGACGCACCCTTGCGGAGCAGCTGCACCGCGGACGGGATGCGCGACGACGGCATCAGCGTGTGCGAGGTGGTGTCACGCCAGTGCTGTTCGAGTCGGGCGACGCCGGCGACGGTCGGATCCGCGGCGAACCCGGCGCCGTTGAGTGCGCCGACCGAGCAGCCCAGCACGACGTCGGGCACGATCCCACGCTCGGCGAGCGCCCGCAGCATGCCGACCTGGATCGAGCCCAGGTTGCCGCCGCCGGAGAGCACGAAGGCGACCTTCGGGCGCCGTCGTGGACCGTCACGACGGGTGAGCTCGCGGATCGAGGGCATGAGCGGATCGTACGGTCGTCAGCGCCCGGAGCGGGCGACCGTGGCGCGCACGAACCGGGCGAACTCGTCGGGATGCGACAGGTGCGCGCCGTGGCCCGAGTCCGCGATGTCGACGCGGTCGGCGTCGTGCAGCGCGTGCTGCAACAGCTCGGCGCTGCGCCGCAGGTGGTCGGCGCTGCGGCCGCCCGCGCCGACGGTGACCGGCTGGGTCACCGCGGCCAGCTCGACCGAGGTGGCGGGGTCGCGCAGGTCGCGCAGCTCGGCGAGCAACGCCGGTCCCTCGTCGCGCCGTGCGAGCCGGTCGCGTTCACGCAGGCGGCTCCAGGTGTGGTCCCCCACCATGAGCCGGTAGAAGAACTCGGCGCCCGCCGCGTCACCCTCGCGTTCTGCGACGTCGACCGCGCCGCCGCCGACCGACCCCCGTGAGTCGTCGAGCCACGGTGCCGGCGACTCGAACGCGCCGACGGCGGCCAACCGGTGGTCGCCCGTGCCGGCCAGCGCGAGCGCGACGGTCCCACCCATGCTGTGACCGACCGCGACCACCGACGACGCGTCCGTCCACGTGATCACCGTCGCCAGGTCGGCCGCGTGGTGCGCCAGGGTCCCCCGACCGGCGACGTGGGGTGAACCCGCGTAGCCGCGTCGGTCGTAGGCGACGACATCGAGGTCGGGCAGCCGTCGCATCGTGCGACCGAAGCTCGCCGCCCGGTCCATCGCGCCGTGCACCAGCACGACCGTCGGCAGCTCGCGTGCGACGTCGGGGCGACGACGGCGCACGACCGCGAGTCCGTCGACCTCGGCGTGTTCGGCTCGCGCAGGAGCGACACCCGCGTCGGCCGCGGGTCCGGCGCCGGACGAGGTCACGGCACCCTCATCATGCGGAGCACGTCGGTCGCGTGCATCCCTGCGCTGCCCGCACCGGCGAGCACCGCCACCACCTCGCCGGAGCGGACCAGGCCCTGGTCGCGTGCGATGCAGACCAGGTCGTCCATGGCCTTCATGTCGTCGACCCGGTGCGGGGCGAACAGCGGGGTGGCACCCCAGCTGAGCGCCAGCTGGCGCACGGTGCGCTCCTGCGGACTGAACGCGATCAGCGGCATCTTCGGGCGGAACCGGGCGATCGAACGCACCGTGAAGCCGGACTCCGAGATGCAGATGATCGCGGCGACGTCCATCTCGGTCGCGGCACGCCACGTCGCGCCGGTCATCGCGTCGGTCAGGCGAGCGGGTCCGGCGCCGACGGCCTCCTGGCGCAGCAGACGGATCCGACGTGCCCAGGCGGTGTAGTCGAACTCCTGGTCCGCCCGGTCGGCGACGCGGGCCATGGTGGCGACGGTGTTGACCGGGTCGTGGCCCACGGCGCTCTCGGCCGAGAGCATGACCGCCGACGAGCCGTCGAACACGGCGTTCGCCACGTCGGAGACCTCGGCGCGTGTGGGCGCCGGTGAGGTCACCATCGACTCGAACATCTGCGTCGCGGTGATGACCGGCTTGCCGAGCGCGATGCAGTCCCGGATGATCCGCTTCTGCACGTGGGGCAGTTCCTCGATGCCGAGCTCGGAGCCCAGGTCGCCGCGGGCGACCATGATCGCCCCGGACGCCTCGATGATGCCCTCGAGGTTCTCGACCGCGGCGCGAGTCTCGATCTTCGCGACGAGCAGCGGGCCGCGGGGATGTGGCTCGGTGCCGACCTTGCGGATGTCGTGCCCGGAGCGCACGAACGACAGCGCGACCATGTCGACGCCGACGTCGACGAAGGCGTCGAGCTTGACCAGGTCGTCGGGGGTCGGCGAGGCGATGCCCAGCCGCTCCGAGGGCACGTGCAGCCCCGGGCGGCCCTGCACCGGCCCGCCGTGGGCGACGAGGGCCATCGCGCTGGTGGGGCCGACGGACTCGACCTGCAGCATCACACTGCCGTCGCCGACGGCGAGCATGTCACCGGCGTGGATGTCGGAGAGCAGGTTCTCGTAGTCGACGCCGAGCACGCTGGCGTCGGAGCTGTCCCTGCCCGGCACGAGCTGCACCGAGGTGCCCGCGGCGAGCTCGATCGAGGCGTTGCCGAACGAGCCGAGGCGGACCTTCGGACCGGGCAGGTCGACCATGATCCCGACGTTGCGACCGGCCTCGGCCGCGACACGGCGGATGAGGTGGTAGCGCTCGAGCGCGTCGTCGATGCTGCCGTGCGCGAGGCCCAGTCGGGCCACGTCCATGCCGGCGTCGATCATCTTGCGGAGCACCGGTGCCGAGTCCGATGCGGGACCGATGGTGGCGATGATCTTCGTGCGGCGAGCCATCACCGCAGGCTACGCCCGCCGTCACCGGGTGCGGTGACAGATATCGGTCACCCCGCCACACATCACCCCAACCCCGAAATGACACTTGTTTTCGATGTGACCACATCGAAAACAAGTGTCATTTCAACAGGCTCGATGGCTCTCGCTGACGCTCATCGCACGGAGGCTACGAGCGCGGCACGTCCTTCCATGCAGCCTCCTTGTCGACGCGGACGTCGCCGGGGAGGCCGAGCACCCGCTCGCCGATGATGTTCTTGAGCACCTCGGAGGTGCCGCCCTCGATCGAGTTGGCACGCGCCCGCAGGAAGTTCTTGAACATGTCGTCGCTGAAGAGCGCGTGGCGGGGGCGGCTGAACTCGTAGGAGTCGTAGAGCATCCCCTCGGGACCCATGATGTCGAGCGCCAGGCTGTAGATCGCCTTGTTGAGCTCGGCCATGGCGAGCTTCGCGACGGAGCCCTCGGGGCCGGGCGTGCCGGCGGTGCGCAGCTGCGAGGCACGGATGTTGGTGAGGCGGTTGACCTCGGCCTGCAGCCAGAGCTGGGTCACCTGGTCGCGCATGACCGGGGTCTTGTGGTCGCTCGCCTTCCAGGTCTCGATGAGCTGACCGATGGGACCCGCACCACGCGGCGGGGTGCCGCCGCCGATCGACACGCGCTCGTTCATGAGCGTGGTGATCGACACCGGCCAACCGCGGCCGACGTCGTCGAGGCGCATCGAGTCGGGGATGCGCACGTCGGTCAGGTACACCTCGTTGAACTCGGCCTCGCCGGTCATCTGGCGAAGGGGCCGGACCTCGACACCCGGCGCGTGCATGTCGACGATGAACGCGGTGATGCCCCGGTGCTTCGGCAGGTCGGGGTCGGTGCGCGCGATGACGAGCCCGTAGGACGAGATGTGCGCGAGCGTCGTCCAGACCTTCTGGCCGTTCAGGATCCACTCGTCGCCGTCACGCTCGGCGCGCATCGCGAGCGACGCGACGTCGGAGCCGGCGCCCGGCTCGGAGAACATCTGGCACCAGATGTGCTCGTTCGAGAACAGCGGCCGCAGCAGCTCCTTCTGCTCGTCGGTGCCGTGGGTGAGGACCGCCGGGGCGCACATGCCGTAGCCGATCGGGTTCTTCGTCCCGCCGATCGGGCCGCCCGCCGCGCTGATGCGTTCGATCACGAGGCGCTGCAGCTTCGGGCTGACACCGAGACCGCCGTGACCCTCGGGGAAGTGGACCCACGCCAGACCCGCGTCGAACTGCGCCTCGAGGAACGCTCGCTCCTCGGTGCTCGACGGCGGGAAGTCCGCCAACAGGCGCTCGCACGCCTCGATGACACGCCGCTCGTCCGCGTCCTGCCCCGTCACCGCGTCCTCTGTGACCGTCATGTGTGAACCCCCTGATGCCGTACTTGACCGAATGGTCAAGTTATCCCGAAATGACACTCGTTTTCGACCGGCACACTTCGAAAACAGGTGTCATTTCGCAATCGAACGCGCTCAGTTGAGCTGGGCGCGCAGTCGGAGTGCGGCGTGGGCGTGCTCGGTCGTGCGGGCGGGATCGAGCACCGCCAACTCGTCGTGCACCGATGCGGCGTCGAGCAGCTCGCCGAGCGACCCGAGTCCCCGGGCCAGCTCGATCCGCTCCGCGACACCCGAACCGGGCAGCGCACAGAGCAGCGCGAGCGCACGGACCACCCCGGGCCGGTCCCCCGCCCGCAGCTGCGCGCCTCGCAGGTTGTTGAGGATCCGGGTGAGCACCGCCAGCGGGGGTGTCACCTCGAGCAGGTCGGGTGTGAAGCGCAGCTGACCGCGGTGCAGCCCGTCGAACAGCCGGGCGCAGCCATCGCGGTCGAGCTCGATGCCGCCGTGGAACGGGTCGAAGAAGCGGTTCGGGTCATCGGCCGCGCGCAGCAGGAAGTGTCCGGGCATGCCCACGCCGACCAAGGCCACACCGATCCGACGGCCCACCTC
>JALYWI010000202.1 GCA_030852785.1 Actinomycetota bacterium | reverse complement strand
GGGCTGCGATTCAACGCCGAGGCGTACGCCCGGTCGTGGGAGCGGGTCTACAGCGGGCTGCTGGCGGTGTCGGCGTCGTCGGAGCCGGACTCCGGGTTCGTGTCGACTGTGGTCGCAGACGCGTGGTCGGCCGTCGAGGCGTTCCACCAGGTCGGCCTCTTCGCCTTCGCTCTCAACAAGGGCTTGCCGTCTCCGACGCTCCAGCCCTTCCTCGAGGAGTTCAGGCTCGTCCGCAACGACCGCCAGCACATGGACGAGCGCCTCGAGAGCGGGAAGTTCGAGGAGCACCCGAGCCTCGGTGCACTGCGGTGGATCAGCCTCGACCAACACGGCACGATCGGGACCCACATGCTGTTGCCCGGTCGGTTCATCGGGAAGCAGGCGGATGCCCACAACCCGGCCGCAGGGTTCGATGTGCGGGCTCCGATCCAGCGGGTCGAGCTCATGGGCTTCCGAGCCACCGCTCGGCTGTCCCGGTCGACGCGCGCCATGGTGACCTACATCGGGAGGCTCGAGGAGCTCTTCGAGGGGGAGTGGGAAGATCTCGAGCGCACTCGGATCGACTTCCACCTGGCGCTCTTCGGCGAGCCGGTCCCGGACGAGCGCGTCCCGTCAGGTGCCGGTGAGGATTTTGCCGATGAGTTCGGCGGCGGCCCGGTCGGAGGCGGTGACGGGAGCGGTGTAGGTGTCGAGGGTGATGCCGACACGTGAGTGGCCGAGCCGGCCGGACACCGTCTTGGGGTCGACGCCGGCGGCGATGAGGAACGTCGCGTGGGCGTGGCGCAGGTCGTGCAGGCTGACCTCGTCGAACTCGGGTGGGAACACGCGACGTGCGGTCTCCTCGCCGGGCTCGAGCGGGTGGGTCGCCGAGCGGATCCGGGACCAGACCTTCGTGGCGGTGTCGGGGTACCACGTGGCGAGGCCGGCAGGGTCTCGGGCGAACAGGTACGACGTGTCGGCCAGGCGGCCGATACCGGCGGCGAGCGCGACCTCCTGGCGGTGACGCCGGTAGGTGCGCACGACGTCGACGGTGACCGGGTCGATGGCGAGCTGGACGAGCCGCCGGCCCTTCGGCTCCTTGATGCGGGTGCCGCCCTTGGTCTTCACGACGCCTCGGTGGAACGTGACCACGCCGAGCTCGAGGTCGAAGTCGGCCCAGCGGAGCGCGAGGAGCATGCCGCGCCGCGCTCCGGTCGCCGCTGCGAGCCACAGGAGCGTGCGCTCGTCGGGCCCGTCGGCGAGCTCGAGCGCGGTGAGGAGCTCGGCGGCCGTCGGGACGCGGCTCTCCTCGTAGGGGATCCGGGGGAGCTCGACGCCGGACGCGGGGTTCCGGGCGATGAGCTCCCAGCGGACCGCCTGCTCGAGCGCCGAGTGGAGGACCGTGTGGTAGCGGATCCTCGTCGAGGGCTTCAGGTCGCCGCCGCGGGTGGAGCGGAGACGGCCGAGCCACTGCTCGACGTGCCGGAGGCGGATGTCGCCGAGGCGCATCGACGCGATGGGGTCGCCGGTGATGTGCTTCCCGATGGTCACCGAGGTGACCTCGACGGCGCCCGGCGCCCACTTCGGTGCCTGGCGCTGGGCCCAGCTCGTCATCCACTCGAGGAGCGTCGGGTCATCGGGGTCCGGTGGGGGAGCGACGGCCAGCGTGCCGTCCGCGATCGCGACGACCAGGCGTGCGAGCGCTACCTCTGCGCCGGCCCGATCGCCGCGGTGGGTGCGGCTGACCCACTTCTTCTTCCCTGCAACGACTCCGGCGTAGACCCGTAGCTCCCACCGGTCGCCGCCGCTCCCCAGCGCTCTGATCGACCCTGCCATGACCGCACGGTATCGAGGGATGGGACGCGGGGGATGGGATGCGCCCGGGCCCCCTGTCGTCGAGGGTCCGCCCGAAACGACGGAACCCCAGCCGAAGCTGGGGTTCCTCTCTGTGGAGCCGATGAGAATCGAACTCACGACCTCTTCCATGCCATGGAAGCGCTCTAGCCAACTGAGCTACGGCCCCGCAGGGATGCACACCATAGTGGCGCGCGGCGAGGGTGTGAAACCGACAGCGTGAGCGCCAACCGGTTCGGGGCGGAGCCCGCCGGGTCGGTACGATTCACCGATGCCCGACGAGATGCCGACGCCCTACGACCCGCAGCAGATCGAGCCTCGTTGGCAGGAGTACTGGCGGGCGAACGGGACCTACGAGGTCGACAACGACGACCCCCGCGACCGGTACTACGTCCTGTGCATGTACCCGTACCCGTCGGGTGCGGCGCACATGGGGCACGTCCGCAACTACACCTTCGGCGACCTGCTCACCCGCTACCGCACCATGCAGGGCGACGCGGTGCTGTCGCCGATGGGCTTCGACAGCTTCGGTCTGCCCGCCGAGAACGCCGCCATCAAGACCGGGCGTCACCCCCGTGGGTTCACCGACGAGCGCATCGAGATGCTGCGCAGCTCGATCACCCGCATCGGCGGTGTCTACGACTGGCGTCGAGAGGTCCAGAGCCACGACCCCGACTACATCCGCTGGACCCAGTGGATCTTCCTGCGGTTCCTCGAGGCGGGCCTGGCCTACCGGAAGGCCGCACCGGTCAACTGGGACCCGGTCGACCAGACGGTGCTCGCCAACGAGCAGGTGCTGCCCGACGGCACCGCCGAGCGCTCCGGCGCCGTGGTCGAGAAGCGCGACCTGGAGCAGTGGTACTTCCGCATCACCGACTACGCCCAGCAGCTGCTCGACGACCTCGACGTGGTCGACTGGCCCGAACGAGTCGTCACCCAGCAGCGCAACTGGATCGGCCGCTCCGAGGGCGCCCAGTTCCCGATGCAGGTCGTCACCGCCGAGGGCGAACAGGTCGTCGTCGACGGCGAGGAGCTGTCGTTCGAGGTGTTCACCACCCGTCCCGACACCAGCTACGGCATGACCTTCTGCGTGCTCGCCCCGGAGCACCCGCTCGTGGACCGGATCGTCACCGACGAGCACCGCGCCGATGTCGAGCGCTTCGTCGAGGTCGCCCGGGCCACCTCCGAGATCGACCGGCTCTCGACCGAGCGCGCCCTCGGCGAGCGCGGCACGCCGACGGGGGCCTACGCCCGCAACCCGTTCACCGGGAAGGCCGTGCCGGTCTACCTGGCCGACTACGTGCTCGGCACCTACGGCACCGGCGCCGTCATGGCGGTGCCCGGTGAGGACCAGCGCGACTGGGACTTCGCCACCATCTTCGGTCTGCCGATCATCGAGACCGTGCAGCGCCCCGAGGGCTGGGACGGCGAGGCCTATCCGGGCGACGGGCCGCACGTGAACTCCTCGGGCGGCATCGGGCCGGACCTGGACGGGCTGCTCAAGGATGACGCCAAGGCTGCCGCCATGGACTGGCTCGAGGCCGAGGGACTCGGTGGGCGGACGATCAACTACCGGCTGCGTGACTGGCTGCTGTCGCGCCAGCGCTTCTGGGGCTGTCCCATCCCGATCGTCTACTGCGACGACTGCGGTGTGGTGCCCGTGCCCGACGACCAGCTGCCGGTGCTCGCACCCGACGACGTCGAGTTCACACCCACCGGCCAGTCGCCGCTGCTGTCGCACGAGGGCTTCCTGAACACGGTCTGTCCGGCGTGCGGCGGTCACGCCCGCCGAGAGACCGACACGATGGACACCTTCGTCGACAGCTCGTGGTACTACCTGCGCTTCACCGACCCGTGGTCGCAGGACGCACCGTTCCGCCCCGACGAGGTCGCGAAGTGGATGCCGGTCGACCAGTACATCGGCGGCGCCGAGCACGCCGTGCTGCACCTGATGTACGCCAGGTTCTTCACCAAGGCCCTCGCCGATCTGGGCATCGCACCGCCCGAGCTGCGCGAGCCGTTCCGCCGTCTGTTCACCCAGGGCATGATCCGTCTCGACGGCTCGAAGATGTCGAAGTCGAAGGGTAACCTGGTCGCCCCCGAGGAGATCATCGACACCCTCGGCGCCGACGCGCTGCGCCTCAGCCATCTGGCGGTGAAGCCGCCGGAAGAGGACGTCGACTGGGAGGACTTCGGCCTGGACGGCTGCTCGCGGTTCCTGGCGCGTGTGTGGCGTCTCGCGGTGCCCGACTCGGACCTGACCGTGGACCTGCGCGAGGGCGCGCCGACCGCCGCGGACGAGACCATGGTGCGTGCCACGCACCGGCTGATCGCGGACGTCACCGGCGACTTCGAGCGCTGGTCGTACAACGTGGCGGTCGCCAAGTACATGGGCTTCGTGAACGACCTGTACCGCTACGTCCAGTCCGACGACGGGGCGCACCGGGCGACGCTCGACGCCGCGACCGACACCCTCTTGCAGGTGCTCGCCCCGGCCTGTCCACACATGACCGCCGAGCTCTGGTCGCTGCGCCGTGTCGCGGACGGCACGACGTCGGCCGACGGCGTCGAGCACGTGCACGAGACGACCTGGCCGGTCGCCGATGAGCGGATGCTCGTCGAGGACACCGTCACGCTGGTGGTGCAGGTGAACGGCAAGGTCCGCGACCGCATCGAGGTCGCCGCCGACGCGGACGAGGCGACCTGCGTGGCCGCCGCGCTCGGGTCCGAGAAGGTCCGGGCGCATCTGGGTGACGGTGAGCCGCGTAAGGTCGTCGCTCGTCCCCCGAAGCTGGTGAACATCGTCGTGTGAGCGGATGAGCCGTGTGAGCGGATGAGCCGTGAGCGGAACAGCCGTGCGCGAATGACAGGGATGTAACCGACCGGGCGCTTGGAGAGTCAGAACATGGTGCTTTCACTGATCGACCGAATCGAAGACGTTGCCGCCGACCCCCATGGCGACATCACGTTCGTCAGCGGCGACGACCACACGACGATCCCGTGGCCGCAGCTGCATGCCGAGGCCCGTCTCGCCGCTGCGGTCCTGCAGTCCCACGGCGTCGGTCCCGGCGACCACGTCGCGCTGCTCGGTCCGACCACCCGCAAGCTGATCACCGGCATCCAGGCGACGTGGCTCGCCGGCGCCGCCCTGGTGACCATGCCGCTGCCCATGCGGATGGGTGCGCTCGACCAGTTCATCGCCCAGACGCGGGCCCGGATCATCAGCTCGGGCACCAAGCTCGTGCTGATCGACACCGACCTGGCGGCGTTCCTCGAACCGGAACCGGGTGACCCGCCGTTCCTGACCCTCGACGAGCTCGTCGCACCGGGTGTGTCCGACGACGACTACTCGCGGCCTGCGAGCGACCCCGACGCGCTCGCCATCCTGCAGTTCACCTCGGGTTCGACCTCGGAGCCGAAGGGCGTGATGCTCTCGCACCGCGCCATCTGCAACAACCTCGACGGTGCGTGGAACGCCGCGAAGATCACCCACGACGAGGTCATCGTGTCGTGGCTGCCGCTCTACCACGACATGGGTCTGGTCGGTCTGCTGACCATCCCGATGTCGCGCGGGTGCACGCTCGTGCAGGGCGCGCCGCAGGACTTCCTGGCCAGGCCGATCCGGTGGCTCGAGTGGATCACCCGCTACGGCGGCACCGGGACCGCGGGCCCCAACTTCTCCTACGCCCTCGCGGCACGAGCGCTGCGCCGCACCGACGCCGAGATCGACCTGGCCTCGATGCGCGTCTGGCTCAACGGCGCCGAGCCGGTCGATCCGGGCACGTTCCGCGCGTTCTTCGAGGCGGGGGAGCGCTTCGGGCTCCGCCCCGAAGGTGCGTTCCCCGCGTTCGGCATGGCCGAGGTCTGCATCGCCGGCACGTTCCCCGAGCCCGGCGCAGGCCTGCGCACCGACTGGGTCGACCGCGCCGCGCTCGAGAACGACCGGCGCGCCGAGCCGGCCGAGCCGGAGTCCGACGGTGCCAGCGAGCTGGTCATGCTGGGTGCCCCGGTCGACGGTCTCGAGATCACCGTCAGCGACCCGACCACCGGCGAGCCGTGCGCGGAGCGCGAGGTCGGCGAGCTGCGCATCGGTGGCAACTCCCTGACCTCCGGCTACTACCGCAACCAGGAAGCCACCGACGAGCTGATCCGCGACGGTTGGCTGCACACCGGCGACCTCGCCTACATCGTCGACGGCCAACTCGTCGTCTGCGGTCGCATCAAGGACGTCATCATCATCGGCGGTCGCAACATCTACCCGCAGGACATCGAGAAGGTGACCGGCGCGGTCCAGGGCGTCCGGCCGGGCAACGTCATCGCGTTCGGCATCGACGGCCGTCAGGGCGCGCAGAACATCGTGGTGGTCGCCGAGGCCCGTGCGAACGACCTCGAGGAGCTCGCCCGAGAGGTGACCCGTGAGGTCGCCGACTCCGTCGGCGTGCCGCCGAAGGCCGTCGTGCTGGTCGAGCCGGGCACCGTGCCCAAGACCTCGTCGGGCAAGCTGCAGCGCTCCGCCTGCAAGGCGCAGTACCTCGACGGCACCCTGTCGGTCCTCACCGCGGACTGACGGGCCACCTGGCACACACGGGTTCCTCACGAACGATCGGCGTCATGCCGATCGGAGGGGAGTGGACCCGAACGACGCAGCACCGACCGTGACCCCGCGGGGTCGACGATGATCCCGACGCTGCTCACGTGCGCGCTGGTGCTGGTGGCACTGTGCGGGTGCGTGGTCGCCTCGATGTTCATCGAGGAGCGCGACGCCGCCCGTCGGTCGCGACGTGCCCGGTCGCTGGGGACGGGCGCCTCGTCGCCGCCCGGTCCCGAGCCGGCTGCGGCCGCCGAGTGGGAACCTGCGGACACCGAGCACGGCGACAGCGGGACTGCGCACCGAGACGAGCCGGCCGAGACGCTGGCCGTGATCCCGGGTCGCGCCGCGGCCGACTCGGCGGTCGCGGTCCTGATCGCTGCGTACGTCGCGTCGGGAGGCGTGGCGGCCCGACGCGCTGCGGGATGGATCACCGCGGATGCCCGCTGCTCGCTCGAGGGGCCGTTGTTCGAACCCGGCGCCGACCTGCGCGGTCGAACCGTCGCCGTGCGCCGCCTGCTCGAGCTCGACGAGGACGACCGCTGCTGGCTCACGCTCAGGGACGGCGTCGACATCGCACGCGGACTGGAACGCCACCCGGTGACGTGCCCGACGCTCGACGGCGCGCTGCGGCTCTGGGCTGCGACCCGAGCGGCGATGTCCGCCGTGCCGCACGACGACCTGGCCCGCATCGTCGCCACGATCGACGAGCTCGAGCCGACGTGGACCCCGACGACCGGCGCCGCGCTGCTCGCGCCGGTCGCGACGCAGCTGCGCGCCGCCGCGGTCGGTGTCGGCACCGCCCGGATCGACGTCCGCCTCGGCACCCTCGGTGACGGCGACGACGCTCCCTCCGCGTCGTTCGCCCCCGAGGTGCACGAGACGGTGTAGACACTTCGAATCGTTCCGCCGTCAGGGCGGAGCGGGGTGGTCATCGCGACACCGGGGGGTGTGAATGCCACAGTGGAACCTGCGCGGCCGCACGTGGTCGACAGCCGGTCTGTACATCGCGCCGGCCGCCATCGTCGCAGTGCAGCTGATCGTCTTCCCCATGCCGATCGGTGCGATGTTCTCCGGCCTGATCCTCGGGATGCTCGGCGCGCTGGGCGCCGTCGGACTGGCACTGGTGTGGCGGTCGAACCGCATCGTGAACTTCGCGCAGGGCGACCTGGGAGCGTTCCCCGCCACGCTCACCGTCCTCCTGATCACCATCGTCGGGCTGCCGTGGATCGTCGGTGTCGTCGCCGGTCTGGCAGCCGCGGCCGCGGTCGGGCTGGTCGCGGACGTGCTCGTGGTGCGCCGCTTCTACCGGGCGCCCCGACTGCAGCTGACCGTCGCCACACTGGGCCTCGCGCAGCTGCTGGCGTTCGGTGCGTTGCTGCTGCCACGGGCGTGGGGTGAGGGGCCTGCCATCCGCTCCATGCCGGCACCGTTCCAGTTCGACTTCTCGGTCGGCCAGGTCGCCTTCGACGCCAACGACCTGATCGCACTGGTCGTGGCGCCGCTGTTGATCGTCGCCGTGGCCGTGCTGCTGCGCCTGACCGACACCGGCACCGCGGTGCGTGCCGCGGCGGACCGCTCCGACCGCGCATCGCTGCTCGGCATCCCGGTCCGTCGTCTCGAGGCGCAGGTGTGGACCCTGGCAGCGGTGCTCTCCTTCGCCTCGGTGATCCTGACCGCCGGCGTGTCGAGCCTGCCGTTCGGGCTCGGTGTCGGCCTGGCGATCGTGCTGCGTTCGATGACGGCGCTGGTGATCGGGCGCATGACGCACTTCGTGGTCATCTCGGTCACCGCGGTGGCGCTCGGTCTGCTCGAGACCGGCATCCGTTGGAACACCGGCGACGCCTACCTGGTCTCGCCGATCCTGGCCCTGCTGATCATCGTGAGCCTGCTGATCCAGCGTCGTGGCGACACCCGCGCCGATGCCGACGCCCGAGCCGGTCTCGACGCAGCGGGCGAGGTCCGCCCGGTGCCCACGGTGCTGCGCCGTCTGCCCGAGGTCCGGCTCGGCTACGTCGCCGTGGCGATCGTGACCGCCGTGGTGGTCATCGG
>JALYWI010000200.1 GCA_030852785.1 Actinomycetota bacterium | reverse complement strand
ACCTACCTCGACTCGTGGCGGGGCGGGGCCGGTTCCGTGCTCGTCGTCGAGGACCTGCACTGGTTCGACGCCAGCAGCCGAGAGCTGGTGGCCAACCTCCTGCGGACACCCACGCCTGACCGCGTCGTGGTGCTGTCGAGCCGCAACGCCACCGACGCCCCGCGGGGCAGCGGCACGATCCACCTCGAGCTGACTCCGCTCGAGGACGCCGACCGCCTGGCCCTGGTCCACGCGCTGGCCGGCCACGAGCTCGACGAGCTGTCGATCCGTGACGTCGCGGAGCAGAGCGACGGCGTGCCGCTCTTCGCCGAGGAGCTGGCCCGGTCCGCCGTCGCCGGGCCCGCTCCGTCCGGTGCCGCACCGGCAGCCAACCCCGCCAGCCCCGTGCCCGAGCGGCTCTACGGCGCCCTCGTCGCCCGGCTCAACGTGTCGGCCGAGGTGATGGAGGTGGCCGCCACCGCCGCCCTCATCGGGCGCGACGTCGATCGTGAGCTCCTGGTGCGGGCCAGCCCCGTCGCCGAGGCGGCCCGCCACGATGCCATGGGCGTCCTGCTGTCGGAACGGCTGCTGGTGCGGTCGCCCAGCGATCCCGGTCAGCTCCGCTTCCGCCACGAGCTCCTCCGCTCGGTGGTGGCCGACCTCGTGCCACCGACGCGGCGCCAGGCCCTGCACCGGGCCATCGCCGAAGCCATGGCCCCCGACGGCACCGACGCCGACAGCGTCGACTGGCTCCTCGTGGCCACCCACCTCGAAGCGGCCGGTGACCACGGAGCCGCCGCGACCGCGTTCGGCAGGGCTGCCACCGCTGCCAGCCAGCGGGGCGAGCTCATCGAGGCCCGCACCCTCCTCACCCGGGCCGTCGAGCTCATCGAGGCGTCCGGCGGCGTGGCGCCCGAGCTCGAGATCGACCTCCGGCTGCGTCGCGGGTTCCTTGCCGTGTCGTTGGAGGGCAACTCGAGCGCGTCGACGGCCGCCGACTACGAGCGTTGCCTCGAGCTGGCCGTCCAGACCACCCATGCCGGTGCCCTGCTCAGCACCCTGGGCTGCCTGGGGAGCTACTTCGCCGCTCGAGCCGAGTTCGACCGGTCACGCGAGATCCTCGGGGGCCTGGTGCAGGTGGACGGACCGCTCCACCCGTACGCCAACTTCTTCGCCCGGGCCGGTCACGCGCTGTGCGACATCTACTGCGGCGAGACCCGCCGGGGCCTGCAGCTGGCCGAGGAAGCCCTTACCCTGCAGGAGGAGTTCGACTCGCCGGCCGATTACGGGTCGTGGTGGTACACCCCGCTCGACCCCAGCGTGCTCACCCACACCCTGGTCGCCGTCGGCCACTTCGCCGTGGGCGACGTCACGGGCACCCGGTCCCAGTTCCAGGCCGCCCGCCAGGCCGCTGCCGCCCTCCCCTTCCCCAACGGGGCCTTCTCCCTCGCCGGCCACCTCTCCCTCGAGGCGTGGCTGGCCACCGAGCTCGGCAACGACGACGACCGCACCGCCGCCATGGACCAGATCGTGGACCTCTCCACCCGGCACGGGTTCGACCAGTGGGCCATCGTGGCGGCCACCGCCGGCCAGGTGTGGGAGGGCCTCCAGGCGGCCCGAGCCGGCGACGGCGTCGGCGCCTCGCGGGCGGCCCACACCCTCGGCGGCCACCTCATGATGTGGAAGCTCGTCGACCAGTGGGTGTTCCTCACCTACTACCTGACGATGCAGGGGGTGCTCCACGCCGCCGGCGGCGAGCCCGACCTCGCCCGGGCCAGCCTCGAGGAAGCGATGGAGCTCTCGGCCCGCACCGGCATGGCGTTCTACGAGGTGGAGACCCGTCGCCACCTCGCCGCACTCACCGACGACGCGGTGCTCCGTGAGGCCGGCCTCCGCGAGGCGTTGGCGCTGGCCGACCGCCAGGGCCACGCCGTGTTCGGCCTTCGGGTGGCCCTCGACCTCGAGCGGCTCACCGGCGACCTCGAGCCGGCCCGGGTCGTGCTCGCCGGCATCCACCCCGACGCGCAGCTCGGTGTGGTCGCCGAGGCCCGAGCCCTCCTCGCCGACGATCGGGGCTGAGAGGAACGAGCGCTAGTGAGCGGCGGTGCCGGCGGTGGCGCCGGACACCACGAGCCGCAGATCGGCGCGGCGCTTGGCTTCCTCGGCGTCGGGGTTGAGCCCTTCGGCCTTCAGCTCGGCCTCGGCCTTGGCCAGGGCGGCCTGGGCGCGGGAGACGTCGATCTGCTCCTGGAGCTCGGCGACGTCGGAGAGGATCGTGACGCGGTCGTTGCTGACCTCGACGAAGCCGCCGTGGACGGCCACGAGGACGTCGGACGAGCCCTCCTGCGGGCGGACGGTGACCTTGCCGATGTCGAGGGCCCCGACGAAGGGCGCGTGGCCGGTGAGGAAGGCGATGTCGCCGCCCCCGACGGTGCGCGCGCTCACCATCTCCGCTTCACCCGTCCAGAGGATCCGCTCCGGCGACACGACCTCGACGTGCAACGTCATGGCTACGAGTTCTTCAGGAGCTCGGCGGCCTTGGCCCGGGCGGAGTCGGCGCCGCCGACGTTGAGGAAGGCCTGCTCGGGCAGGTCGTCGAGGTCACCGTTGACGAGCTGCTCGAACGACTCGACCGTCTCCTCGACCGGGGTGAACACGCCCTCCAGGCCGGTGAAGTTCTTGGCCACGAACATCGGCTGCGACAGGAACCGCTGGATCTTGCGGGCCCGGGCCACGGTGACGCGGTCCTCTTCGGTGAGCTCGTCGAGCCCGAGGATGGCGATGATGTCCTGGAGCTCCTTGTAGCGCTGGAGGGTCTGCTGGACCCGGCGGGCCACGTTGTAGTGGCGCTCACCGACGACCTCGGGGGCGAGGATGGTGGACGTGGACGACAGCGGGTCCACGGCCGGGTAGATGCCGAGGGCGGCGATGTCGCGGGACAGCTCCGTGGTGGCGTCGAGGTGCGTGAAGGTGGTGAACGGCGCCGGGTCGGTGTAGTCGTCGGCGGGCACGTACACGGCCTGCAGCGAGGTGATCGACCGACCGCGGGTGGAGGTGATGCGCTCCTGGAGCACGCCCATCTCGTCGGCGAGGGTGGGCTGGTAGCCCACCGCGGAGGGCATGCGGCCGAGGAGCGTGGACACCTCGGAGCCGGCCTGCACGAAGCGGAACACGTTGTCGACGAAGAGCAGCACGTCCTGGTTCTTCACGTCGCGGAAGTACTCCGCCATGGTCAGGGCGGACAGCGCCACACGCAGGCGCACGCCCGGCGGCTCGTCCATCTGGCCGAAGACCAGGGCGGCCTTGTCGAGCACCGAGCCGGCGCCCGCCAGTGCGGTCTCGCCCATCTCGATGAAGAGGTCGGTGCCCTCACGGGTGCGCTCGCCCACACCGGCGAACACCGACACGCCACCGAACTGGCTGGCCACACGGTTGATCATCTCGGTGATGAGCACGGTCTTGCCCACGCCGGCACCGCCGAACAGGCCGATCTTGCCGCCCTGCAGGTACGGCGTCAGCAGGTCGATGACCTTGATGCCGGTCGGGAACATCTGGGCCTTGGGCTCGAGCGAGTCGAACGCCGGGGCCGGACGGTGGATCTCCCAACGGTCCTTGACCTCGATCGACGGGACGTCGAGCGGCTCGCCGAGCACGTTGAACACGTGGCCGAGCGTCGCGTCGCCCACCGGCACCGAGATGCCGGCGCCGGTGTTGCGCACCGGGGTGCCGCGGACCAGGCCGTCGGTCGGCTTGAGCGAGATGGCACGGACGCGGCTGTCGCCGATCTGCTGTGCGACCTCGGCGGTGACCACGATGTCCTCGCCGCCCACGCTGATGGTGAACTCGAGCGCGGTGTTGATCTCGGGGAGGGCGTCGGGCGGGAACTCCACGTCCACCACCGGTCCAGCGATGGCGACGATCCTGCCGTCTGCGAGCTGTGTATCGGTGACCGTCATGAGTATCTCCTGGTCGGTGTCGGTCGAATGCGTCTCGACGACGCAGCTACGAGGTGTGTGGGTCGAACGGAAAGGGGTGGAACCGGCTCAGCGGGCGTTGTCGGGTCGCGAGTGCGACGCCGAGGCCTTCTTGCCGAGGTGCTTCGGGAACGGATCGGAATCGAGGTGATCGAGCAGCAGGTCTTCGGGGCCGCTCTTGTCATCCGCGAGCGCCTCGGCGCCGCTGATGATCTCCATGATCTCGGTGGTGATGGCTTCCTGACGGACCTGGTTCATCTTGCGGGTGTACTTGATGATCAGTTCCTGGGCGTTGTCGGTCGCCGACTTCATGGCCCGCTGCCGCGAGGCGAGCTCCGAGGCAGCGGCCTCGAGCAGCGCCGCGTAGAGGCGGGACTCGACGTAGCGGGGCAGCAGCGACTCGAGCACCGCGTTCGCGGACGGCTCGAACTCGAACCCGGCGGTCGCGCCGGCTTCGCCGCCCTCGGCGATGGTGTCGGTGTCCTCGAGGGGCAGGAAGCGTCGGACGACGACCTCCTGGCTGCCCAGCGAGATGAAGCGGGTGTAGACGAGGTCGATGCGGTCGCAGCCGCCGTTGACGAACAGGTCGGTGACCCGGGCGGCGATGGCGACGGCCTCGTCGTAGGTCGGCCGATCGGTGAAGCCGCCGTAGACGGCCTCGATCGGGTAGTTCCGGAACTTGAAGTAGCCCTCGGCCTTGCGACCGACGGTCACCAGGGCGAACTCCTGGCCCTCGGCCCGTGCGGCCTGCACCTGGCGCTCCGCGGCACGGATCACGGTGGTGTTGTACGCACCGGCGAGTCCGCGGTCAGCGGCGAGCACGACGACGCCGACCTTCGTGACCTCGTCGACCGGGCGCAGCAGCGGGTGGTTGACCTCGGCGCCGGCGGCGGAGAGGTCCTGGATCACCTGGGTGATGCGCTCGGAGTACGGACGGGCCTCGTTCGCGGCCGTCTGCGCCTTCACCACGCGCGTCGCGGCGATGAGCTCCATGGCTCGGGTGATCTTCTTCGTGTTCTGGACGCTGGCGATCTGCCTGCGCAGTACTCGTTCCTGTGCACCCGGCATGGGGTCTCCCTCGTGAGGTCGGTGGGTCGGACGGGATCAGGCCTCAGGCCTCGTCCCGGCTGACCTCTTCCTCGGGCAGGTGGACGGCGCCACGCTTGACGGTGGTGTCGGCGTCGCCCTGGGCTTCGATCGCCGGCGCACCGGCGGTGTGGTCCGTGGCCACGAACTGCTCGGCGAAGGCCTTGATCGCACCTTCGAAGACGTCCTCGTCGCCGAGCTTGCCGGTCGAGCGGATCGTCTCGAGCAGGTCGCCGTGGCGGGTCTGGAACCATTCGAGCAGCTCGGACTCGAAGCGGCCGACGTCGGCCATCTCGATGTCGTCGAGGTAGCCGCGGGTACCGGCGAAGATCACGACGCACTGCTGCTCGACCGGCATGGGCGAGTTGATGCCCTGCTTGAGCAGCTCGGTGAGCCGGTAGCCACGCTCGAGCTGCGCCTTGGAGAGGGCGTCGAGGTCGGAACCGAACGCGGCGAAGGCCTCGAGCTCACGGAACTGCTGGAGGTCGGACTTCAGCGTGCCCACGGCGGTCTTCATCGCCTTGATCTGCGCAGCGGAACCCACACGGGACACCGAGATGCCGACGTCCACGGCGGGACGGATGCCCGACTTGAACAGGTCGTCCTGGAGGAAGATCTGGCCGTCGGTGATCGAGATCACGTTGGTCGGGATGTACGCCGAGACGTCGCCGGCCTTGGTCTCGATGATCGGAAGGGCGGTCAGCGAACCGGCGCCGTTCTCGTCGGAGAGCTTGGCGGCACGCTCGAGCAGGCGGCTGTGCAGGTAGAAGACGTCGCCGGGGTACGCCTCGCGGCCCGGCGGGCGGCGGAGCAGCAGCGACACCTGGCGGTACGCCTCGGCCTGCTTGGAGAGGTCGTCGTAGACCACGAGGGCGTGCTCGCCGTTCTCCATCCAGTGCTGGCCCATGGCGCAACCGGCGTAGGGGGCGAGGTACTTGAACGGCGCCGGATCGGAGGCCGGGGCCACCACGACGACGGTGTACTCGAGCGCTCCACGATCGGCGAGGGTGGCCACCGTCTGGGCGACGGTCGAGGCCTTCTGGCCGATGGCGACGTAGATGCACTTCACGCCCAGGCCACGCTGGTTGATGATCGTGTCGATGGCGACGGTGGTCTTGCCCGTCTTGCGGTCGCCGATGATCAGCTCACGCTGACCACGACCCACCGGGATGAGGGAGTCGATCGACTTGATGCCGGTCTGCATCGGCTCGCCCACCGGCTGGCGGCCCATGATGCCGGGCGCCTGGATCTCCATGCGGCGATCCTGGACGTTGCTGAGCGGGCCCTTGCCGTCGATCGGGTCACCGAGGGTGTTGACGACACGGCCGAGCAGGCCGTCGCCGACGGGGACCGAGAGGATGTTCCCGGTCGCCTTCACGGTCTGACCCTCTTCGATGGAGTCGACCTCGCCGAGCACGCCGGCGCCGATCGACTCCTCGTCGAGGTTGAGTGCCAGGCCGAGCAGGCCCGATTCGAACTCGAGCAGCTCGTTCACCGCCGCGTCGGGCAGGCCCGAGACGCGGGCGATGCCGTCGCCGACCTCGAGCACGCGGCCCACCTGGGTGAGCGCGACGTCGGGCGTGAAGCCCTCGAGGTTCTTGCGGATCGCTGCCGAGATGTCGGCGGTGTTGATCGTGAGTTCAGCCATGTGGGTGTCTCCTGCGGCGGTGCGTACGGGTGCGTGGTGTGCCGATCCGGGGGATCAGAACGCCTCGCGGAGCTGGTTCAGACGGGTGCGGACCGTGCCGTCGAGCACGGAGTCACCGATCTGGGTGACCACACCGCCCATCACGGTCGGGTCGATGACGTTCTTGATGGTGACGTCGAGCTGCGTGCGTGCCTTGAGGGCCTGCTGCAGCCGCGACAGCTGATCGTCGGTGAGCGCCACTGCCGAGCGGACCTCGGCGACGACCTCGCCCTTCTGGGCGGCGGAGCGCTGCACCAGGTCCTGGGCGATCTTGGGGAGGTCGTTGGCACGACCGGCGCCGACGATCATGGACACGATCGCCACGGTCGTGGTGGTCGCCCTGCCCTCGAGCAGGTCCTCGACGATCTGCTGACGGCGCGAGGCCGGCAGGTGCGGATCGTTGAGCGTCGCGCGGAGCTCGTCGTTCGACTCGAAGATCCGTCCGAGCCGGAACAGCTCGTCCTCGACCTCGGCCAAGGCTCCCTCGGCAGCGGCGATCCCGAAGGCGGCGTCTGCGTAGGCGGTGATGCGGTTGTCACTCATCGTGTCGTTCGCTTCTGTTCTCGGTGTGTTCGATACGGTTCGGAACGGTGCGGTGCGGCACCGGCCAGGGGCCGGTCAGTTCTGGGAGCCGACCTGGCTGATGTAGGCGTCGATCAGGCGCTGCTGCGCCGCAGGATCGAGGGACGTCTCGACGACGCGCTCGGCAGCGCCGAGCGAGAGGCGGGACAGTTCGCCGGAGAGGTCCGACTCGGCCTGGGTGCGTGCCGAGACCAGATCGGCTGCGGCACGTTCCCGGACTGAAGCGATGTCGGTGCCGGTGCGGGCCTCGATGTCGGCTGCGAGCTGGTCCGCACTGGTGCGGGCCTCGGCGATGAGCCGTGCGGCCTCGCTGTCGGAGTCGGCGAGGGCAGCCTTGATCCGGTCACGCTCGGCCTCGGCGGCCTGACGTGCCTGTGCGGCCTGGTCGAGCTCGCTCTGGATCTGGGCGATCCGGTTGCTGAGCATGGTCGCCGCAGGCTTGCGGGCGAACTTCCACAGCAGCGCGGCCACGATGAGGAACGACATCGAGCCCCAGATGACCTCGTTGAAGTCGTGGGGCAGCCAGAAGCCGTTCCCCTCGGCGAGCACCGTCGTCAGAATTGCGTTCATGTGAGTCTCCAACCTGCTCAGCGGTTTCCGCTGGCCTGGTTCACGTAGTCGTCGACGGTCGCCTGGTTGCTGGCCACGTCGAGGTCGGACTGGACGACCTTGGACGCCGCCGACACCGCGAGGGAAGCGACGTCGCCCTTGAGCTGGCCGAGCGCCGCGGTCCGTGCGACGTCGATCTCGGCGACGGCTTCCTGACGCTGGGCCGCGACCTCGGACTCGACGACACCGACCGCCTCTGCCCGACGCGCCTCGGCGGCGCTGCGGGCGGACTCGACGATGCGTCCGGCCTCGGCACGGGCCTCGGCCAGGGTGGCGTCGTAGTCACGACGCACCTGCTCCGCCGCCGTCTCGGCAGCTGCGGCTGCCTCGGCGTCGGCGATGATCTGCTGGGCCCGCTGCTCACGCACCTTCATCAGGGGCGGGAGGCAGACGTAGCGCAGCAGGATCCACAGGCCGAAGAAGGCGACGGCGCCCCAGAAGATCTCACCCAGCTCGTCGGGGACGACGGGGTTGATCGACTCGGTCTTCTCTGCGACTTCTGCTGCGAGCACACTCACGAGAGCGAGCATCGGGGTCTCCTCCGGTCTCCGTACGACACGGAACGGCTAGATGGACGAATGGAACGAACGAACGCCGGAGCGTCCGATCAGACGAACTTCAGGAGGATGAAGACGACGAAGCCGATGAGCGCGAGCGCCTCGGTGAAAGCGATGCCGAGGAACATCGTGGTCTGGACCTGGCCGGCCGACTCGGGCTGACGGGCCATCGCCTGCACTGCCTGACCGACGAGGTAGCCGATGCCGATGCCGGGGCCGATGGCGGCGAGGCCGTAGGCCATGCCGGCGCCAGCTGCAGCGCTGATGCTCTTCGCCTCGTCAGCGGTGACTCCCTCGGGAGCCTGGGCCAGAATCGTGTTGGCGGTGTTGAGGATTGCACTCATGTTGGGTTGGTACTCCTGTTCGTGGCCGGGTCCGCCGGCCATGTGGTCAGGTCTGTTTGCAGAACTGGTGTTGCGGAACGCTGGTGTGCAGAGCCGGTGTTGCCGAGCTCGGTGACGCTGGTCGAGGCGGTCGCCGGATCAGTGATCCGGGTGGAGCGCTCCACCGATGTAGACGGCGGTCAGCAGGGCGAAGATGAACGCCTGCAGGAAGGCCACCATGAACTCGAAGCCGGTGAAGGCGACGAGCATCGGGAACGAGAGAGCGTTCACGATGATCAGCGGGCTGAGCTGCCACAGGGTGATGCACAGCACCGAGAAGGTCACGAGCAGGATGTGCCCGGCGAGCATGTTGGCGAAGAGTCGCACGGCCAGCGAGAAGGGCCGGATGATGAAGGTCGAGAGCAGCTCGATCGGGGTCACCAGGAGGTAGAGCGCCTTGGGCACGCCGGGCGGGAACAGGGCGGACTTGAAGTAGCCCAGGCCGTTGTGCTTCACACCGACGCCGATGAACATCACCCAGGCGACGATGGCGAGCATGAGCGGGTTCGCCATACGGGCGTTGGCCGGCATGTGCGACGTCGGGATGACCTCGAAGAGGTTGCCGATCCAGATGAAGAAGACCATGGCGGTGAGCATGGGCAGGTACCGCATGCCCTCCTTGCCGATCGCCGGGAGGATGATCTGCTTCTCGACGAAGTCGATCGCAGTCTCCATGACGTTCTGCAGCTTGCCGGGGACCAGCGAGGCCTTGCGACCGGCGAAGAAGAACAGCAGGAAGGGCACGATCATCGCGATGAGCGAGATCAGGCCGATCTTGTTGAAGCCGTACCAGGTGTCCTCGCCGAAGGCGGCGGGCCACTTGACGATGTCGTCGATGGGCGGGAAGTGGACTCCCCCACCTCCACCTTCTTCGGCGGCGAGGATGCTGAGCTGACCTGCGAGGGTCTGGAAGCCTGACATTCGGAAGGGCTCCTTCTACTGCGCGTTCGGGGAGGACGGGACGGACGGGAGATCCGCATCGCCACCCGACGCGTCGGCGTCGGCGGCATCTGCGGTCGGGAGGTACGGGTTGGGTGTCGCCTGCGGCTTCAGGCCCGGGAAGGCCAGCGTGCCGGAGACGTACCGCATCTCCCAGAACAACAGGACGAGGTGGGCGATGATCAGCGTCAGTCCCAGCGGGACGAGCTCGACCCACGACTGGTCCTTGACGAGCATCACGGCGAGGAAGATCAACCCGAGGCGGGCGAGGAAGCCGAACATCGCGGCGCCCGCCATGAGGGCGGCGCTGATGCGACCGGTGACGGCGAGCAGGTAGGCCGACAGCACGAAGTTCACGACCACGATCGCCAGGCCGTAGAGGGTGGAGGCCACTCCGGGCAGACCCCAGAACGCCGCCGAGATGATCGTGACGACGGGGATCAGCCAGAGGCTGCGCTTGGCCAGGTCGAACGCGACGCCGAGCGCCGGCGACGGTCCTTCGACCCGCACGTTCATCGGATCGGCCTTCATGCGCCCGACCCCTGTGCCGACCAGTTGGACAGCGCTTCGTCCGACGGCGTCGGCACGATCCGTTCGGCCTTCGGCTGTGCCTCGAGCGGACGGGCGAGGCGATCGGCGCGGGCCTTGGACTCGGCGCGGAACTGTGCGGTGCTCGCGTGGCCGACCCAGGCGCCCTGCTGGTCGAGGGCTGCCATCGAGTGCTTGTAGCTGTAATAGACCTTGGTGAACGCGCCGAGCACGCCGACGAGGGCGAGCACCAGCGTGAAGACCGGGACGGTGCCGATGGTCTTGTCGAGCCAGAGGCCGAGCAACGCCAGGATCACCGGAGCGAACGCGAGCTCGAACGATCCGTGGGACCGGTTGAGCGAGCGGGTCGCATCCTGGGTGGTCGAGGTGTGATCAGGCATGGTGAAGAGTGTGGTCCGAGGCGCTGGCCCGTGCCGGCTGCCGAATCAGGTCGTCCTGTGACGGAGTCCCCTGGTCCGACCGCTCCGCGGCACCGCTGCTGCAGCGCTTGTGAAACCATTCGCAATGTACGACGCAGCCCCGGTGGCTCGCAAATCCTGCCAGGTCCGCGCTGCGCCGTGTCGAGCGGAGTGGGTCAGCTCCCCTGCTGGCTGAACGGCGGCGGCTCGCTCGCGCCGACGGCCTGGGCGTCGAGGTCCGCCGAGGGCAGGCCCGAGGCGCGCTCGATCGCGTCGACGATGCGGTCGGTGTTGGCACGGCTCTCGTAGGTCAGCCGGATGAGCCAGAAGCGCATGTAGCGGGCCAGCGAGTAGCGGATGAACAGCGCGGCACCGGCGATGATCAGCGCGAGCCCCATGAAGGAGCCCTGGGCCATGAAGGCCCGCTGGTCGGCGGGCGAACCACCCGAGGCGCCGACCTGGATCGCGCCCAGGACGGCGAGCGCGACGCCGATGACCGCGAGCGCGATGCCCAGCACCAGCAGCCGCTGTTCACCCTCGCTCGAACTCCCTCGCAGCTTCAGGTCCTCGATCTCGGACTTGAACTGCTCGATACGTGCATCATTTTCATTCACAGGTTTCACCCACCCAGATAGGCAGCGGATAGTTCTTGTTCGACTTCGGTCGGGGTGCCGACCCGACGGACCAGGCCGTTGACCATGATCGCAGCGATGTCGGCGACGCCCAGCACCGTGCGGGCGAACTGCTCGACGACGAGGATCGAGGTCCCCGCCCGGGCGATCTGCGACACGATGCCGTAGAGCTCCTCGACGACCAGCGGAGCGAGGCCCATCGACAGCTCGTCGAGCAGCAGCACCGCGGGGTCGACGGCGAGTCCTCGAGCCATGGCGAGCATCTGCTGCTCGCCACCGGACAATGTGCCGGCGACCTGGCTGCGTCGCTCCTTGAGGCGGGGGAAGCGCTCGTACGCGACCGACTCGACGTGGCTCATGGTGGCGCCGGCGTAGGTGGCCATGAGCAGGTTCTCTCGCACCGTGAGGTTCGGGAAGATGCCCTTGCCCTCGGGGATGGTCGTCACGCCGCGGCGTGCGAGCTCCTCGGGACTGGTGCCGGTGACGTCCCTGCCGGCCAGGAAGACCGATCCGGAGCTCGGGCGCATGAGGCCGCACGCGACCTGGAGCGTGGTGGTCTTGCCCGCGCCGTTGGGGCCGAGCAGTGCGACGACGGTGCCCTGGGGCACGCTCAGGTCGACGCCGTGCAGCACCTCGATCGGTCCGTAGGCGGCGCGCACGCCGCGCAGCTCGAGCAGCGGTGGGCGTTCGACGAGCTCGGTCATGGGGTCGCTCCGTTGGTGGACACCGGCGAGCCGCCGGCCTCGCCGGGCGCGGGTGCGGTGCCCAGGTACGCGGCGAGCACCGCCTCGTTCGAGCGCACGACCTCTGGAGAGCCCGAGGCGATGATCTGACCGAAGTCGAGCACCGACAGCTCGCTGCAGACCCGCATGACGAGTGCGACGTCGTGCTCGACGAGCAGGATGCCCAGCCCGTTCGACGCGAGCACGCCGAGCAGGTCGCCGAAGGCGTCGGTCTCGTTGTCGTCGAGACCCGATGCGGGCTCGTCGAGCAGGAGCACCGACGGACGAGCGGCGATCGCACGGCCCAGTTCGACCAGTCGGGCGTGGCCGGTCGGCAGCGAACCGACCGACACATCCGCCAGCGACCCCAGGTCGAGGCGGTCGAGGATCAGGTCGATCTCGTCGGACGGCGACGGGTCGCCACCGTCGGCCAGGTACTGCGGCAGGGCCGCTCGTCCGCGGGACCAGCTGCGCCGGATCTCGAGGCCGACCTGGATGTTCTCGCGCACCGTGAGCGACGAGAAGACCTCGAGGCGCTGGAAGGTCCGCCCGATGCCGAGCCGGGCGCGTTTGTGGGTGCCGACGCGGGTGATGTCCTTGTCGTCGAGCGTGACGCGTCCCCCCGACGGGCTGACCACGCCGCAGATCGCGTTGAAGGTGGTGGTCTTGCCGGCGCCGTTCGGGCCGATCAGACCGCTCACCCGTCCACCCTCGACGCGCAGCGACACGTCGCTCACCGCGAGGTGGCCGCCGAAGCGGACCGACAGATGTTCGAGCTCGAGGACGGTCACGAGGCACCCCTCGATCGGCCGACCTGGGCGAAGGCGGACTCGTCGATGCCGAGCGCACGGCCGGCGTCGATCGCGTCGGACCGCAGGAGCGGGCCGTCGATGCCGGCCAGGTCGGGTGACGGCGCCGGAGCATGCGCCGGCTCACCGGTCAACGACGGCGCGGCGCCGTGGATGCCGATGGCCAGGAACACGCTGATGCCGACGAAGGCGAAGATGGCGACGAGACGCATGCCGTTCGACTCGATGGCCGTGCCCCACGGGATGGCGGCGGCGACCGCGACGGCGAACACCAGCCACAGCGCCATCGGCACCCGTCGCCCCGGGGTGTTCGGCGGAGCGAACACCAGTGGCAGCAGCGGCACGACACCGAAGACGAACAGCAGCGCCGCGGCGAAGAACGACCAGTTGCCGATCATCTCGACGCGGGCGAGGATCCAGATCGCGACCGCGCCGACCGCTGCGGCGACGAGCGCCGGGGGCGACTTCGCGACCGATCCGAAACCCGCTGCGAGCTGAGGCGCCGCGCCGTCGGGGTCGCGACCGAGCGAGATGCCCATCATGCCGGGCGAGAACGCGAGCACGTCACGCACCGAGATCGACACGAACCCGAACACGCCGATCGCGTTGGCGGCGAACATCGTCGAGGCGATCGGGAAGATCCCGAGCAGCATGCCGCCGAAGAAGGCACCCGAGACGGCGCCGATGCCACCGACGACCGCCATCATCGTGATCGGCAGCGAGCTCGGCAGCGACAGGGTGTCGGCCAGGAACGTCCGTCCTGCCACCGCGCCCGCCGCGCCGGCGATCGCTGCGGACAGCGCGAACACGCCGACCTTGGTCGAGGTGAGGTTCAGACCGAGCGTGGCGCAGGCCACGGGCGAGTCCTTCATGGCGGTGAGACGGCGTCCCCACGAGCTGCGCCGCAGCAGGATCAGGAGGTTGCCGATCACCGCGAACACGACCGCGAAGAGGATGAGCTGCGAGTAGTCGCTGTCGATCGACAGCGGGCCCAGATCGAGTCGCGGGACCTGGCGGTTGCCGCCGGGCATGACGTCGACCTGGTTGAAGAACATCGCCGAGCAGAACATGGCGAACGCCGCGGTGGCGAGCGCCAGGTAGATGCCCGAGAGGCGCAGCGCCGGGAACGCCACGAGACCGCCGACGATGGCGCAGGCCCCGACCGCGAGCAGCACCGCCCACGGCTCTCCGTTGGCGCCCCAGGTCGCCATGGCGACCGCACCGATCCCGGTGAAGGTGAGCTGGGCGAGCGAGATCTGGCCGGCGTACCCGGTGAGCGGCACCAGCGACAGCGTGACCACGGCGATGAAGAAGCCGTTGAGCACCAGGTTCAGGTCGGGTGCGGCGACGAGGGAGCCGATCGCGGCGACGACGGCGATGAAGACGACGCCGCCGATGAGCCCGAGCTGTTGTGAGGGTGGCTTCGAGGCGCTGGTGCGGCGGCTGACGCCGTGGGCACGCAGCCGGTCCTGGGGCTGCAGCACCATGACCACGAACAGCATGATCGCCGGGATGGCGAGCTGCAGGCTCTGCAGGCTCACCGGTCCGAGCATCGCGTCCTGCGGGATGTAGCCGATGGCGTAGGACTGCGCGAGGCCCAGGATCACCGCTCCGAGGAACGCTCCGGGCAGGCTGCGCAGGCGTCCGACGACGGCCACGGCGTAGGCGTTGATGAACAACAGGGTGAGCGACGTGGCGCTGAGCGTCTGCTCCGAGGCGATGAGCACACCGGAGATCGCCGCCATGCCGGCGCCGAGACCCCAGGCGAGCATCGAGGTGCGACCGGGGCGACCGCCGTTGAGCTGCAACAGGCTGCGGTCGTCGACGACGGCGCGCATCGCGATGCCGAGCCGCGTGCGGGTGAAGACGATGCGGAGGCCGATCGCCACGGCGATCGCGACCGCCATGGTCATGAGCCGCTGGTACGACACGATCACGCCGAAGAGCTCGACGGTCCTGCCCTCGAAGAAGGCCGGCACGGACCGCGCGACGTTCGGCTCCCAGATCACGTTGGCCAGACCGAGCAGCGCGACCATCAGCGAGATCGTCACGACGATCTTCACGACGTCGGTCGTGCCCTCGATGCCGCGCATGATGACCCGTTCGACGAGCGCGCCGAACAACGGTCCGATGACGAACACCACCAGGATCACGGCGGGGACCAGCGGCACGCCCCACGAGACGTGCACCTGCCAGAAGGTGAAGGCGGCCATCATCGAGAAGGCGCCATGGGCGAAGTTGAACACGCCGGAGGTCGTGTAGGTGACGACCAGACCCGACGCAGCGATCGCGTAGATGGCTGCGGTCGAGAGTCCGGCGATGGTGAAGATGAGGAACTTGTCCACGTGATCTCGTCAGGTCGCTGAGAGGAACCTGCCCGGGGGCAGGGAGGGTGGCAGGACGGGTCGGGTC
>JALYWI010000126.1 GCA_030852785.1 Actinomycetota bacterium | reverse complement strand
AGCTGCACGATCACCCGGTAGAACGCGTCCGGGTCGTCGATGTCGTCGATCGCCCGGAAGCTCGAGCGCTCGTTGGCCGACTCGATGCGGATCGTCGCGGTGTGGGCCAGCCACTGCACGAGCGACTCGGTGCGGGTGATGTCGGTGACCTTGCCCCAGGGGATGAACTCGGCAGAGCGGTTGAGCACGCCGCTGACCCGCAGGACCCGCATGTCGGTGACGAGGTAGCGGGTGAACGCGGCCTGCACCCCGCGCACGACGAGCAGCCCGATGATGCCGAGTGCGACGACGACGCCGAGCGCGAGCAGCGCAGGATCGAACATCGCGCCGACGACGGGGACCAGCACCGCCAGGCCCAGCCACAGCACCTGCGCCGCGAGGAAGCCACGGACCGACCGCGTCTCCTGGCGCACGACGTGCTCGCCGGGCATGAGATAGGCGCTCGCGATCGTCGCGGGGCGCCAGCCGCGCGGCGCACGGCTCCGTGACTGTCCGGCGCCCCGGGCGCGGACGACCCGGGGCACGTCACGACCGGGGTCGTGGCGTCCGGGGTCGGTGTGGGTCACGACCCGAGGTTGGAGAAGAAGTCGGCGAACTTGGAGAGGACGTCCTGCAGCCACGAGGCGAGGGAACCCACCAGATCGCCGAGGTCCTGGGCGGCGGTCGCAGGGTCGCGCCAGATGGCGAACACCAGGAAGCAAGCGCCGAGCATCAGCACGACCTGCACGGACTTGTTCATCGCGCTCGACCACCTTTCCGACGGACGACGCCACCGGGTGATGCGGTGGACGTCGGGAAGCTCGTACGCGCCGGGCGACGGGACTCCTGTCCGCTCGGAATGCGAACGTACCAGCGGTCCTCAGCCGTTCGGTGGACCCTCGGGTGCGGCGATCGGGCGGATCGGCACCGTCGACGCCAGCGGGATCCCGTGGCGCTCGAAGGACTTCAGGACCCGCAGCCGGTACTCGCGCTCGACGATGAACTGACTCGCCGGCTCGGTCTCGCAGATCACCCTCAGCGTCACGCCCGTCGGGTCCATCAGGTGCACACCGAGCACGTTGGGCCGTCCGGTGATGCGCTCGGACCACTCGGGATCGGCGAAGAGCTCCTCGCCGACCTCTTCGAGCAGCTCGCAGGCACGGTCGATGTCGGCCTGGGGTGTGACGACGACGTCGACGAGCGCCCGCGACCAGTTCTGGCTCTTGTTGCCGACGCGCAGGATCTCGCCGTTGGCGACGTGCCAGACGGTGCCGGTGATGTCGCGCAGACGCGTGGAGCGCAGCGTGACCCGCTCGACCACGCCGACCGCGGGAGCACCCGCGTCGATCGTGTCGCCGACGCCGTAGCGGTCCTCGACGATGATGAACCAGCCGGCCAGGACGTCCCGCACCAAGGTCTGCGCACCGAAGCCGAGGGCGACGCCCAGCACACCTGCGCTGGCGAAGAGCGCCGCGAGGCTCACCCCGAGCACCGACAGCACGGCCCCGAACGCCACCACCACGACGATGGACGTGGCGACGCTGCGTGCGATCGTCGAGATCGCCGCGCCCCTCGCCTCGGCGCGGCCCGTCGGTGCGGCACGACGGAACCTGTTCGGCATGAAGTCGCCCAGACGGTCCGCGTGGTCCATCATCCGCTCGCCCGAGCGCTTGATCAGCTTGCGCAGCACCCGGTTGGCGATCCATGCCGCGACCAGGATCCCGAGGATCTGGAGCGGCTTCTCGGACAACCAGCCCGCTGCTGCGGCCAGGCCCTCGTTGTCGGTCGCCTCGAGCACCGGCTCGCACCCCCAGCCCCGCTCGTCGCAGTAGCCCGGCGTGGCGGCGAGCAGCAGGGAGGTTCCGATGGCCATCGCGGGATGGTAGCGAGCGCGTCGGATCCACTCGCGCCGACCGGGTGGGCCGTAGTCTCGGGCGCGCTCCGTGCGTTCCCGGCTCCGACGACCGGCGGCGTTCGGTTCGGTAGCATCGGCAGCACCACCACGGGAGAGGCGCCATCGTGAGTCGACGTTCGCGCCGCAGGGCTGCCGAGGCTGCGATCGCCCAGCAGGCCGCGGCACTCGAGAGCCAGATGAACGCTCAGCTGAGCGCGCTCAGGGAGCGGGCCGACGCCGAGGTGGCGAGGGTCCGTGCCGACTACGACGCCGCGCTGGCGGCATCGGGCACCGTGTTCTTCCAGGAGGTCGCTCCGGGGAGCGACACCTTCCACGTGTCGACGTCGGCCGAGCAGGTCCTCGGGTGGCAGCCGGTCATGTTCCTGACACCCGGCATGTTCCGTGCGATGGTGCACCCCGACGACCTCGAGCGCTTCGACCACCAGCTGGCCCACGCCGGCCGCGGATCGAACGGCCCCGAGACTCGACCTGCACCCAGTCCGATCATCGACCTGACGACGGGCTCGCCGCTCACCGTGTCCAAGGCGCCGTTGCCCTCGCCCGGCCCACCGGCACAGCCGCTCGACGGTCCGGTCCGGTTCCGTTCCGCCGGCGGGACGTGGCGTTCGGTCGAGGTGCGCGCGGACCGTTGCGAGTTCCTCGCGCCCGGCACGCCGACCCTCGACGAGCCGGCGACCTGCAGCGGAGCGCTCGTCGACGTGACCGAGCTCGAGCAGCGTCGCACCTCGACCCGTCGCTTCGCCGAGGTGGTCGAGCACGACCCGTCCGCCTGTCTCGTCGCCGAGTTCGCCGACCTGTCCGACCCGGCGTCGCTGATGCTGCGTGCGGCCAACCGCTCGGCCCACGCCATGTTCAACCTCGAGGCTCGCCAGGTCGACGGCACGGCCCTCGAGTCGATCCTCGGGCCGGCATCCGCGCAGCTGATCCGCTCCGCTCTCTTCGACGTGTGCCACACCGGCCAGACCCTCACCGCCGAGCGCATCTCGCTCAGCGAGGTGCCGGGCACCTACCTCGACCTCCGTGTCGACCGCCTCTCCGACGGCACGCTGGGCGTGTCGGTCACCGACGTGACCACCACGGTCGCCCTCGAGGACCGGCTGCGCCACCAGGCGTCGCACGATGCGCTGACCGCCCTGCCGAACCGGTCGCTGCTCGAGGAACGCCTGGCGGTGTCCGTCGCCGCCGCGTCGCCGAACGCGCCGCTGTCGCTCGCCGTGGTCGACATCGACGGACTCGCCGGCCTGAACGACACCCTCGGTCTGCACCTCGCCGACCAGCTGCTGGTCCAGATCGGCCGACGACTCGTGCGAGAGGTCCGCGGCGCCGCGGTCGTCTCCCGGATCGGTGGCGACGAGTTCGCCGTGCTGAGCATGCCGTGCAGCAGCGAGGCTGAGGCGCTCGACCGGGCGCACTCGGTGCGGGTCGCCCTCGACCGCCCCTTCGACATCGCCGGCCACATCGTGAGCTGCAAGGTCAGCATCGGTGTCGCGATCACCCCTGGCGACGGCGACGACGGTCGCAGCCTGCTGCGAGCCGCGACCCGGGCCGTCGAGACGGCCAAGCGGGACGGCAGCGGGTTCGCCCGCCACGAGGACGTCGACGCGTCGAGCTCGATCCACCGCCTGTCGCTGCTCGCCGACCTCCGCCGTGGCCTGGCCGACCAGGACCTCGAGCTGCGCTTCCAGCCGATGATCGACCTGCGCTCGGGCCGCGTCGCGAAGGTCGAGGCGATGCTGCGCTGGCGCCGCGACGACGGCACCCAGCTGCCGCTGGAGTTCCTCGAGCTGGCCGAGCAGTCGGGACTGATCCAGCCGCTCACGCGCTGGGTGCTCGGCGAGGCCGCCCGTGCCGCGACCCTGCTGCGCGACGCCGGTCACGACGTCGTGGTGAGCACCGACCTCTCGATGCGGAACCTCATCGACCCCGACCTGGCAGCGTTCGTCTCGCTGCTGGTCACCAGCGGAGAGCTGCACCCCGACCTGATCGAGATCGAGGTCGGCGAGGTCGAGCTGATGGACGACCCGGTCCGTTCACGCGAGACCCTCGCCGCGCTCTCCGAGCTGGGCCTGCGGTTCGTCGTCGACGACTTCGGCACCGGCTACACGTCGTTGTCGACCATGCAGCACCTGCCCGTCGTCGGACTGAAGATCGACCGCACGTTCATCTCGTCACTCGCCGATGCCTCGTCGGATGCGGCGATCGTCCGCTCGACCATCGAGCTGTGCCACGAGCTCGGCCTGCGCGTCGGCGCCGACGGCGTGCCTGACGCGACCACGCTGTCGATGCTCGCCGACTTCGGCTGCGACCACGCCCAGGGCGTGCACCTGTCCGAGGCCGTCACGATCGACGCGCTGCCCGGACGGGTCGACGAGCTCGAGCACGCCGTGCGCAGCTGGGTCGGCTGACCCTCCCCCACACACACGCTCCGAGCCGTCATCGGTCGTTCGAACCCAGCCGGCCGAGCCCGGCCGAACCGGCCCGGCCGAACCCAGCCGGTCAGTCGAGCGTCGTCACGCCGTTCTCCGGGCAGTGGAAGCCGTCGACGTCGTCGTTCTCGCCGCCGAGCTCGGGATACAGCCGCTCGAAGGCGCCGTCCTTGACGACGATCAACATGCCACACGGACTGGCGACCGCCTCACCTGCCGGCGCGGGGTCCTGCGGGGCGTGCAGACCGCCGCCGGTCCAGTCGTCGACCGCCGCCGCCTGTTCGAGGATGCACGCCCGGTCGATCACGCCGTCGTTCTCCTCACCGCACGCGTTCGCCGCGACGGTGAACAGCAACCACGCCGACATCGCCTGAATGCCGAGGGCACCGATGTCACCGTCCTCGGAGTACTGCTCGAGCATGTCGAGGTACTGCTGGATGGCCGGCCACTCGTCGGCCTCCTCGAGCGAGTGCAGCCCCATGCGCAGGACCGCACCCTCGGCGGCGGTTGACTCGGCGAGCTTCTGGTCGTACATGTTGGTCTCGAGCAGCGGGGTGCCCTCCCAGCGCTGCTCACGGGCCGACTTGAGGAACGAGGTCAGGTTCTCGACCTCACCCACCCAGCTGAAGCTCGTGGCCCCGTCGCCGATCATGCGCTGCACCAGCGGCGTCCAGTCCGCAGCACCCGTCGCCGGGTACGACTGCTCGCCGACGTCGTCGATCCCGCCCACCTCGGCGACGGCCGCCTGGTTCTTCGTCTTCACCAGCTCCAGCGCCGGCAGCTCACCCCAGAGGACCGTCCAGGACTTCGAGTTCTCGGGCTCGACCACCTTGAAGTCGCGGAACCACGTGTTGTTCTGCGAGTTCCCGGGGTTCGGCAGCGGCTGCACCTGACCCTCGGAGTCCGCCTTCACCGCCGACACCGCGAAGCCGGGGATGTCGATCAGACCGCACTTCAGGATGTCGCTGCCCTCCTTCCCGGAGAACTGCAGCTGGTCCTGGGCGAGGCCGCCGCCGACGAGCGCGAACACGTCGGTGCATGCGGTGGTCATGACCGCCTCGACGTTGAACAGCGCGGCGTCGAGGTCGACGATCTCGATGGGCAGACCGCCGATGCCACCCTGCTCGTTGCACCACCCGGCGAACGCGACGGCGGTGTCGTACATCATCTTGTTCAGACCCGGCCGGATGTCGGAGCTGCGGTCGTTGGTGACACCCAGGTAGAGCGCGTCGTCGCCGAGACCCGCTTCGTCGGCCTGCACGCTGAAGTCGCCCTCGCCGCACAGGGGTCCGTCGATGTCGGGGAACCCGGCCTCGCCACCACCGCCGGTGGCCGCCGAGGTCGTCGTCTCCTCCGGCTCACCCCCCGCGTCGTCGTCACCGGACGCGCCGCACGCACCTGCGAGGAGCGCTGCCGTCGCCATGAACACCGCCGCGAGACGCTTCATGATCTTCCCCTCCGTGCCACCGAGCCCCCCGGCTCGGTGCCGTGCATGCGACCCTACTCCGGGCAGTGGTTGCGGAGCGCTCGTTCTGCGCCGCAGCGACCGGCGCGGCGCTGCTCAGCCGGTCGTCGCTCGTGTGGCGACCTCGGTCGCCCAGCGGTAGTCGGGCTTGCCGTTCGGCCCACGCTGCACCTCGTCGACGACGATCACACGCTTCGGGCACTTGTAACCCGCCAGTCGCTCCTTGGCGTAGCCGATCAACGCCGCCTCGTCGGGCGCCGCCGCGGTGCCCTGATCCCCCATGGCCTGCTCTCCCATGGCGAGCGAGACCACGGCGGTCACCGACTGCCCCCACTTCTCGTCGGGCAGACCGACCACGTTGGCGTCGTGCACTCCCGGGTGGGTCTTCAACGTCTCCTCGACCTCTTCGGGGTAGACCTTCTCGCCCGCGGTGTTGATGCAGGCCGAGCCACGCCCGAGCAGCACGATCGTGCCGTCGGTCTCGACGGTCGCGAAGTCCCCGGGCACCGACCACACCTTGCCGGCGAAGGTCCTGAACGTGCCGGCGGACTTCGACTCGTCCTTGTAGTAGCCGATCGGGATCGGCCCTCCGACGGCCAGGAGCCCCCGCTCGCCCGAGCCCGGCACGACCGCGTGGCCGTCCTCGGCGAAGACCTGGGCATACTCGCCGAGGGCGAACCGAGCGGTCCTCGCCGGTTGGCCGGCGCGGGCGACCGAGCTCGCGAACCCGACGCCCTCGGAAGAACCCAGCGTGTCGGCGAGCACCGCGCCGCACCACTGCAGCAGCTCGTCCTTGGTCTCCTGGGACCACATCACACCCGAGGACACGACGACCTTGAGCGAGCTCAGGTCGTACGGCTCTCCCCGATCAGCGGCACCTTCGAGCGCCGCCAGCATCGGCTTCGCGAAGGCGTCACCCACGATCGTGAGCTGCGTGACGCGATGCTCCTCGACGGCCCGGCACAGCTCGTCGCCGTCGAAGGAGCGAGAGGGCAACGTGACGACGCAGCCGCCGGCGGAGAGCACCGCGAGCGACGTGATGGCCGACGTGCCGTGCATGAGCGGCGCCGCGGGCAGCAGACGGACCGCCTTGCCCCGCTCGTGGAACGTGGACGCCGCGTCGACGACCTCTGCGGCGGTCGACGGCACCGGCACCTTGATCACCGAGAACGTCGCAGCGGTCGTGCCGAGCAGGCTGCGGTGGGGCCACATGACACCCTTCGGCATGCCGGTGGTGCCGCCGGTGTAGAGGAACCACAGGTCGTCGCCCGAGCGGTCGATCGGCGGCGCCGGATCGGTCGAGGCGAGCACCGACTCGTAGTCGTCGGCCCACTCGGGCACCGGGTGCTGGTCGTCGGCGCCGACGCACACGTAGGTGGTCAGCTTGGGCAGGCGGTCGCGCACCGCGGCGAGACGGGGCGCGAACTCGGCGGAGAACACGACCGCCTCGGCATCGGAGTTGTCGTAGAGGTACTCGAGCTCGTGTTCGAGGTAGCGGTAGTTCACGTTGACCGGGACCGCCCGCACCTTGAACGAAGCGAAGGTGGTCTCGAGGTACTCGGGTCCGTTGTAGAGGTGGATGGCGACCTTGGCGTCGGCTCCCACGCCGCGGGCACCGAGGTGGGCGGCCAGGCGAGCAGCACGCGACTCGAACGTTCGCCAGGACCGGACGACCGGCTCGGGCGTGGCGTGGATCAGCGCATCGGCGTCCGGCACGGTCGACGCGACCAGCTCCCAGACCGTGGCGAGGTTCGACACCGTCGCGTTCGTGCTGTCCATCAGGCCCTCTGCCATGTCCACCCCCGTCTGTCGACCGACCGACTCCGCCGTGCAGGGTATGGCGAGGAGCGGTACGGACCGAACGATACGGTCCGGTGGCTCCTCGTATCGAAAGGAACCCGGATGGCCCTGCACCGTGTCGCCACCGCCGCCGAGGCGGTCGCCTTCGTCCGTCCGACCGACACCCTCGCGGTCGGTCTGGGACCGGCGCATCCGGGCGGATTCCTGCACGCGCTGGGCGAGCGCGACGACTGGGTCGACCTGCAGATGTTCGGTGCCCTGCTCACCGATCTCTACGCCATCTTCACCAACCCGGCGGTGCACTACCGGTCGGGCTTCTTCGGTCCCGCCGAACGTTTCCTGCGCGACAGCGGCGCGGACATCGAGTACGTGCCCGCCGACTTCCGGCGCTTCGCCCCGATCATCGAGCAGCTCCACCCCCGGATCATGGCCACCGCTGCGGCGCCGCCCGACGACGACGGCTGGTGCAGCCTCTCGCTGCATGCCGGCGCGACCGTCGACGAGCTGCATCGGGCGGGCGCCGATCCGGACCGGCTGCTGATCGTCGAGCACTCGCCGCACTTCCCGCGCACGTTCGGTCTGATGCCGGAGCATCCCCACCGGCTGCACCTCGACGAGATCGACGTGCTGGTCGGCACCGACTCGGCGCCGGTCGACCTGGCCGACGCCGCCGCCGACGAGACCGACGTGACGATCGCCGAGATCGCGCTCCGCTACATCGCCAACGGCGCCACCCTGCAGACCGGCATCGGAGCGATCCCGTCGATCATCGCCACGAAGCTCGCCGAGGGCGACGGCGGCGACTACGGCGTGCACTCCGAGATGTTCACCAACGGGCTGATGGCGCTGCACCGCTCCGGCAAGGTCACCAACGCCCACAAGAGCGTGTTCGAGGGCTTCTCGGTGACGACCTTCGCGGCGGGCACACCCGAGCTCTACTCGTGGCTCGACGGCAACGACCAGGTGCGCTTCCTGCCCGTCGACGTGGTCAACAGCGGCGACACCATCGCGGCGAACCGCGACTTCGTGTCGGTGAACGGGGCGACGGCCGTCGACCTGTACGGCCAGGTCGCGGCCGACACCATCAACGGCGTTCAGTACTCGGGCACCGGTGGCCACGAGGACTTCCTCGCCGGTGCCGGGCTGCAGAGCGACGATCGCTCGCTGCTGTGCCTGCGCTCGTCCAGCACGATCGACGGCGAGCTGCGCTCGCGCATCACGACCTCGTTGCATCCCATGGTCGTCACGACACCCCGGCACCAGGTCGACGTGATCGTCACCGAGTACGGCGCCGCCGAGTTGAAGGGCCGGACCGTGCGCGAACGAGCGCACCTGCTCGTCGACATCGCGCACCCCGATCTGCGTGCCGAACTGCGCGCGGTGGCCGACGCGATCGACCGCTGAACGGCCCGCTCATCAACCTCGAATTCCGTCTCGTCGTCGGGGTGAGCCCTCCGAAGGCGAGACGGAATTCCCCGTCATGGCGCGGTCATGGCGAAGTCATGGAGCGGTCTGCTCGGTGACGAGGTCGGCGGCGTCGGTGGTCCGCGGGTCGAACGCAGCGACCCAGACGCCGATGCGGTGACGTCCCGCGGGGATTCGGTAGCGCTCGAGGGCGTCGGGACCGCACGACCCCGTGCCGAGGCCCCGCTGGGCCGCGTCGAGGTACAGGTGGGTGACCTCGCTCGAGGGCTCCAGGTCGCTGGTGTGTCGCGCCGCCCAGAGCTGCGCGTCGGAGAGGTGCCGCGCAGCGAACCCCAGCGAGGTGTCGCTGCGCTCGTCGGCCACGACGAGCAGTCCCGTGACCGAGCCGCGACGGGACCGGTTCGGAGCGAGCGCCAACCAGCGCAGGCCGGTGTGGTGGCCGTGCTCCTGGGGCAGCACGTAGTCGACGTAGGTGTCGCTCACCGTCGTCGACCAACGGCCGACCCTGGCCGAGGCGCGACGGTCCGGGTAGCTCTCGTGCGGCCCGTCGCCGAACCACTCGAGCCGTTCCAGGTCGCCGGGCAGGCGCCACTCGATGCCGACCCTCGGTGGGTCGGCCAGCTCGTCGGGCAGGCGGATGTCGACCTCGAGGTGTGCCCATCCGCTCGGGGTCTCGGTGATCCGCCGGGTGACCCTGACGGCCGAGGCGGCGCCCGGTGCGCGCAGCTCGCCCGTCGAGGTGGTGACCACGTCGTCGCCGCGTCGGCGCCGACG
>JALYWI010000186.1 GCA_030852785.1 Actinomycetota bacterium | reverse complement strand
GTCGCGGCGTCGGTGATGCACACCGTGCGCAGCCGTGCGTCGACGTAGCGCTCGAGTGACGCCGCGTCGTGCACGCGTCCCGCGCCGACCGCGGCCTCGAGCCCGTGGCTGTGCGCGTGCGTGCCGTCGGGGAAGCGACCGTCGGAGAGCAGGAGCAGCGACGAGACAGTCATACGGTCACAGCAGTCATTCGGTCACGGCAGGCATTCGGTCACGGCAGGCACGGCTCAGAAGAGGAAGTAGCGCTGAGCCATCGGAAGCTCGGCGACCGGCTGCTGCTCGATGACCTCGCCGTCGATGCTGACCTCGAAGGAGTCGGGATCGACCCGGATGTCCGGGCACACGTCGTTGTTGACCATGTCGGCCTTGGCCACCGACCGGCAGTCCTCGACCGCCACCAGACGGCGCTCCAGTCCCAGCTGCTCGGTCAGTCCGTGCTCGAGGGCCAGCGGGGCCACGAAGGCGACGGAGGTCGCGCCGGCCACCCGTCCGGCGGCACCGAACATCGGTCGGGGCAGGACCGGCTGGGGAGTCGGGATCGACGCGTTCGAGTCGCCCATCTGCGCCGAGGCGATCATGCCGCCCTTGAGGACCAGGTGGGGACGCACCCCGAAGAAGCGGGGGTCGTACATGACCAGGTCGGCGAGCTTGCCGACCTCGACGGAACCGACCTCACGGTCGAGGCCGTGGGCGACCGCAGGGCAGATCGTGTACTTCGCGACGTAGCGGCGGACCCGTCGGTTGTCGTCGTCGGCGTCGCCCGGTGCCGCGCCGAGTCGGCGCTTCATGGCGTGGGCGGTCTGCCACGTGCGGATCACGACCTCGCCGATGCGTCCCATCGCCTGGGAGTCCGAACCGATCATCGAGATGGCGCCCATGTCGTGCAGCACGTCCTCGGCAGCGATCGTCGAGGGCCGGATGCGGCTCTCGGCGAACGCGAGGTCCTCGGGCACCGACGGGTTGAGGTGGTGGCACACGATCAGCATGTCGAGGTGCTCGTCGACGGTGTTGACCGTGTGCGGCCGGGTCGGGTTGGTCGACGACGGCAGCACGTTCGGTCGTCCGGCGACGGTGATGATGTCGGGGGCGTGGCCGCCGCCGGCACCCTCGGTGTGGTAGGCGTGGATCGACCGCCCGGCGATCGCGCCCAGGGACGACTCGACGAATCCGGCCTCGTTCAGGGTGTCGGTGTGCAGCGCCGCCTGGACGCCGTACTCGTCGCAGACCCGCAGGCAGGCGTCGATCGCTGCGGGTGTCGAGCCCCAGTCCTCGTGCAGCTTGAACCCGCTCGCGCCGGCGCGGAGCTGTTCGACCATCGCGTCGGGTGACACCGTGTTGCCCTTGCCGAGCAGCGCGACGTTGACCGGCCACGTGTCGAGCGCGGTGAGCATGTGGTGCAGGTACCAGGGCGCCGCGGTCACCGTCGTCGCCTTGGTGCCTTCGGCGGGACCGGACCCACCGCCGATGATGGTGGTGATGCCGGTGGCGAGCGCGGTGTCGAGCACCTGCGGGCAGATCAGATGGACGTGGGAGTCGATGGCGCCGGCGGTCACGATGCGGCCGTTGCCGGCGATGATCTCGGTCGACGGGCCGATCACCAGGTCGGGGTGCACGCCGTCCATCGTGTCGGGGTTGCCGGCCTTGCCGAGCGCCACGATCCGGCCGTCCTTGACGCCGATGTCGGCCTTGACCACACCCCAGTGGTCGATGACCACCGCTCCGGTGATCACCAGGTCCGGGGCGCCCTCGGCGCTGGTCCGCAGCGACTGGCCCATCGACTCGCGGATGACCTTGCCGCCGCCGAAGACGGCCTCGTCGCCGGCGAGCCCCGGGCCGCCGCACAGGTCGCGTTCGATGCGGACCACCAGGTCGGTGTCGGCGAGACGCAACCGGTCGCCGGTCGTCGGACCGTACAGGTCGGCGTACCGGTTCCTGGTCAGCTCCACGGGGTGCTCCGTTCGGGTACGCGGGTGGATGCGGGGGTTGGTGAGCGGGTTGGTGCGGGGGTTGGTGCGATGGTGGCGGACCGGGTGGCCACGGCGACGATGTTCGGGGTCACGACGGAGCGTGCATCCCGCGGAAGCCGGCGGTGCGGCGTTCGCCGCCGTAGCGAACGAGGGTGACGTCCATCGGGATGCCCGGTTCGAAGCGGGTGCTGGTGCCGGCGGGCACGGCGAGGCGGAACCCGACGGTCGGGGCGCGGTCGAAGTCGAGCGCGTCGTTCGCCTCTGCGAAGTGGAAGTGCGAGCCGACCTGCACCGGGCGGTCACCGGTGTTGAGCACGTGCACATCGAGTGTCTCGAGGCCGTCGAAGAGGGTGACCGGGTCGGCGGCCACCAGGAGCTCACCCGGGCGGATCGGCGCCGCCGTGCTCGTCGCCGCGACGGTGCCGTCGGCGGGGCACAGCGGCGCCTGGATCGGGCCGTGCAACGTGACCAGCTTCGTGCCGTCCGGGAAGGTCGCCTCGACCTGCAGCTCGTCGATCAGCACGTCGATGCCGTCCATGACGTCGTCGGTGGTGAGGACCTCTCGTCCGAGCGACATCACCTCGGCGACCGTGCGGCCGTCGCGTGCGGCCTCGAACACCCACGACGTCAGGATCGCGACGGCCTCGGGGTAGTTGAGGCGCAGGCCGCGCTCGCGTCGTCGTGTCGCCACGTCCGCCGCGACGTGGACGAGCAGACGCTCCTGTTCGTGGGGGGAGAGCTGCATCGACTCAGGCGGCGTTCGACACGGTCGCCGGCGTCGACGTGGGACGGATGAGCAGCGCGAGGCCACCGGCGACGACGGCGGTGAGGACGAGCCCGATGAGACCGGCGGTCGAGCTCGACAGCGAACCGCTCAGCCCCGACACGGCGTAGTCGGCGAGCGGGCTGCCGTGCAGGATCGAACCGGGGCCGCTCACCGCGAAGCCGAGGTCGCCGGCCACCCGCTCGAGGCCGTCCAGCTGCGACGACGCGGCGAGCGACAGCACCCCGGCGGTGCCGACGGCACCGAGGCCCAGGGCAGCGGTGGGGGACAGCGAGAGCTGACGGAGGGCGACGATCGCACCGAGCGCGGCGAGGGTGACGACGAGCTCGCCGACGCCGACGGCGGTGTGCACGCCCAGCATGGCCGAGGTCATCTCACCGATCGGCACCTGGGTGGTGCCGCCGACGGCGTGGATCCCGGCGAAGGCGAGGGCGGCGACCGCCGGGCCCGCGAGCGAGCCGAGCGCGACCGAGGCCCACCAACGGCCGTCGATCCGACCCGAGGTGGCGACGAGTCGCATCGCCGTCGCGGTGACCAGCACCGGGATGATCGAGATGAGCAGCACGTTCACCCCGAGCGCTCCCACGCCGCCGTCGGCGAAGAACAACGCCTGGCTGGCGAGCACGGCGGTGACCGCGAACAGGGCTCGACGCGGACCGAGCAACGCCGTGGCCAGGGCACCGCCGAAGAGGTGGCCGCTCGTGCCCGGCAGGACCGGCACGTTTACCATCTGCAACGCGAACACCAGTGCGGCGGTGGCGACCTGAGGACCGACCCGCTCGGGGTGCTCGACCAGGGTCGGCGGTCGGCGTGGGTCGCCCGTGGCTGGTCGCGCCGGACGGAACGCGGCGGCGGCGAGCACTGCGGTGGCGCCCACCGCGGTGATGATCTCGGTCGGATCGCTGATCAGATGCTCGGGAACGTGCATGTCGTGACACCTCACTTGTCGGCCCGGGCCGAACCTACCCCTCGTCGCGGACGGGTTCCGCTCCGCCGTGTCACGGCTGTGTTACAAGTTCGACCGATCGGCCGCGGTGTCGGTCGAACCGGTCGCTCAGGCCGGCTCGTCGTGGATCGACAGCCCGTCGAAGAGCAGCTCGACGGCGGCTTCGGCGTGGGCATGCACCGCGTCGGCGTCGTCGCGATCCACGCTGACCCCGAGGCGCTCGGCGAGACCCGGGAACACGATCGGACCGGCGATGCCGTTGGTCATGAAGAAGTACAGCAGCCCGGCCGAGTCGGTGCGGACCTTGCCCTGCGCCGCGAGGTGCCGCAGCAGGTTGCCGCCGAACTCGTTCACCGGCTCGATGAACGCGGTGAAGAGGTACTCGAGGCGCTCGCCGCCGAGCACCGCCTCCTGGTTGATGATCCGCAGCATCGCCGGTCGCATCGCGTTGATCTCGACGTAGCGCACGATGCCGGCACGCAGGCGCGCCAGATCGTCGGGGAAGGGGGCGTCGGTCAGCCCCACCAGGTCGCGTCGGATGACCCGGAACCCGTGGTCGACCGCGGCGTACCAGAGCTGCTCCTTGGATCCGAAGCGCTGGGGGATGTGGTTGTGGTGCACCCCGATGCTGCGAGCGAGGCTGCGCACCGACGTCCCGGCGAAGCCCTCCTCGGCGAACGCGTCGAGCGCTGCGTCGAGCACCTCGGCGTCGCTGAGCACGCCGTTCGTCCTCGTCGACGACCCTCCGGAAGCGTTCGCTGACCCCTGATCACCCACCTCGGCGCACGCTACAGGTCGACGATCGCCGGAACGGGGTAGAACGTGCAGGTGGATGCCGACCATGGAGCACAGCACTCGGGTGAAGGCTCCGACGAGCTCCCCACCGAACAGCTCGGCGACGACCGGGACCTGTCCGAGCTCGACGACCTCCGCGATCGTGAGGAGCTCCGCAACCGCTACTACGGGCTGCTCCAGGAGCTGCGCGTCGTGCTGCCCGGCGCGCAGGTGCTGGTCGCGTTCCTCGTCACCGCGCCGTTCGCGACCCGCTTCCCCGAGCTCGACGACATGGGGCTCGGCATCTTCGGCGTCGCGACGGTCTGCTCGATGCTGGCGGTGATCTGCATGTTGTCACCCGCGGCGTTCCACCGCTTCGGTCGCCGCACCGCCCGGGCGCAACGGCTCCGGTGGAGCATCCGTCTGACGGTCGTCGGCATGGGCTTCCTCGGTGTGGCGATGGTGGCCACCCTGCTGTGCGTCGTCCGGTTCGTCTACGGCACCATCCCGTCGCTGCTGATCGTGATCCCGGTCGCGGTGGCGTTGCCGTTGTTCTGGATCGTGTTGCCGCTCACCGTCGGCAGCCGGCCCTCGGACGAGATCGACGAGCCCGACGGCGACGAGCGGAGCGGCGAGCGGGTCAGCGGGCGACCCTGAATCCGATGTTGCCCGCCGCGCTGTCCGGGGTGTTCGCACTGCGCGCAGCGACCCGGTAGCGCCAGCAGTACGACTCGTGGCACAGGTAGGAGCCGCCGCGCATGACGCGGTGCGTGCCGTTGCGCGGTCCGCCCGGTCCGGCGAGGTGATCGGTGCCGAACCAGTCCGAGCACCACTCCCAGACGTTGCCGCACATGTTGAACGCCCCGAACCCGTTCGGGTCGAAGGCGTCGACGGGTGCGGTGCCGACGTGGCCGTCGTCGCCGGTGTCCTTCTGCGGGAACGTCCCCTGGAACACGTTCATCATGTGGCGGCCATCCGGCTCGCGCTCGTCGCCCCAGGGGTAGCGGCGCTGCTCGAGACCACCACGTGCGGCGTACTCCCACTCGGCCTCGGTCGGAAGGCGGACGCCCGCCCAGTCGCAGTAGGCGACCGCGTCGAGCCACGCGACGTGCACCACCGGGTGGTCCCCCCGCCCGTCCAGGTCGGACTGCGGACCCTCGGGACGGTCCCACGCGGCACCTTCGACCAGGCGCCACCACGGGGTCGCGGCGACGCCGCGGGTCGGTGGGAAGTCGTCGGGCAGCAACCCGCCGAAGACGAACGACGAACCGAGTCGCTCCGACTCCGTCAGGAAGCCCGTCGCCTCGACGAACGTCGCCCAGTCGTCGTTCGTCACGGCGTGCGCCGCCAGCTCGAAGGGGGCCAGTGCGACCGGACGGACGGGGCCCTCGCCGTCACCGGGGTACTTGGTCTCGGCGGAGCCCATGAGGAAGGTCCCGCCGTCGAGCGGCAGCCACGACGGACGGCTCGAGCTCGATGACGTCGTCGTGGACGGGTTCGCCGTGGACCCGGTCGTCGTGGTCGGGGTGCGTTCGGAGGTCGCGGCGCGTTCGGCGGTCGGGGCCGGCGCGTCCTGGGAGTGCTGCGCGTCCTGCGCGGTGGGTCGGTCGCCGGCGCCCGGGCTGCAACAGGAGGAGCTCACCCAGGGATCATGCCATCCGCTGGGGCCACCGCTACCGTGACGAGCCATGAGCGAGCCCCGCACGCCCCTCAGCGCAGCGGCCATCCTCGACGCGGCACGCTCGATCATGCTCGAGGCCGGCCCGGACGCCGTGTCGCTCCGCCGGATCGCCGGGCGCCTGGGCGTCACCGCACCTGCCCTCTACGCGCACTTCGCATCGAAGGACGATCTGATGCGGGCCATCGCCGATGAGGAGTTCGGGCGACTGCTCGACGGACTGGTCGTCGCGTCGACCACGGTCGAGGATCCGATCGAACGCATCAAGGTCCAGAGCCGCGCCTACGTCGACCATGCGCTCGCGAACCCCGCGCTGTTCGGGGTCATGACGATGTTCCGGCCGGCCTGGTCCCCGCAGCCCGCGGCCGCCGAGCACGACCTGGCGTCGAAGTCCTTCGAGGTCTCGAGCGTCGCCATCGACGACGCGATCGCCGCGGGGCTGTTGCGCAACGAGGACCCGCTCATGGTGGGGTTGACCATCTGGGCGGCCGTGCACGGCGTGGCCACGGTGCTGATCGCCCGCCCGAACCTCGGAGCGGACTACGAGTCGGCGTTGGTCGACTCGGTGATCGACTCGGTCGTCGACGGGCTCAGGTCGTCCCGCTGAGCCGTCCGTCGTCCGGGAGCCACGCGCCGTGGAACCCGAAGGGCACCCGCCGGCCGGCGTGCACCGTCGCGACCGGCGCGGCCTCGACGTCCGCGGCGTCGAGCACGACCAGGTCGGAGCGGTCCGTGGCGGCGTCGTGCACCCAGGTGAGCAGCCACCCGCCGTCCTGGCCGTCGCGCGACGGGTCGGGCGCGAAGACCGGCTCGCCGCAGGTGCGGCCGGGCCCGAAGCGGTGCGAGTGGGTGGTGCCGTCGGCGAGGTCGATGCGCGTCACGGAGTCGAAGGCGCCCTCCTCGGGGTTCGACGCGCCCGGGTCGTCGGCGGACCGGGGGTCGACGATGGTCGCCAGGTAGCCGAAGCGGTGCTCGCGGCCCGCAGCGCGCTCGTCGATGCGGGGGAAGTCGCCGCGCAGGTCGGTCAGCTGGGTCGTCGTGGCCTGGAACGTGTCGAGGTCGACGGTGAACCGGCTGAGGTGGCCCCCGCCGTCCGAACTGCTGCCGTCCGAACTGCTGCCGTCCGAACTGCTGCCGCTGGTCGGTGCTGGTTCGGTCCCCGCTTCGAGTCCGATGTCGAGTCGCGGCAGGCGGCAGCCGTCGAGCACGAGCGTCGAGCCGTCGCTCCACGCATTGAGGAAGTGGAAGACGTAGCAGGGCTCGACCTCGGCCCAGCGGAGATCGCTGCCGTCGCCGTCGCGACGCATCACGCCGATGCGCGTGCCGAGGTCGGGCTCCCAACGGATCATCGGGCCGCCGCCGAGGAAGCCCGACAGGTCGAACAGCGCGGGTGCATCGAAGAAGACGACGTGGTGCTCGGTGATCGCGAAGTCGTGCATCATCACCGGGTTCGGCAGGTCGATGTCGAGCGAACGGATCAGTCGGCCGCCGGCATCTGCGACGTGGTAGCGCAGGTAGGGCGCCATGGCCGAGTAGCCGAAGAAGTGCAGCTCGCCCGTGGCGGGGTCGACCTTGGGGTGGGCGGTCATCGGGCCGACCAGTGCGCCGTCGAAGTCGTGGGTGCCGAGGGTCTCGAGGGCGTCGTCGACCAGCGT
>JALYWI010000179.1 GCA_030852785.1 Actinomycetota bacterium | reverse complement strand
CCTCACGGCGCATCGTCGCGATCGACCTCGGCATCAAGACGACGATCCTGCGCAACCTCGTCGAGGTCGGTGACGTCGAGGTCGTGCCGGCCTCCGCGTCCGCCGAGGAGATCCTGGCGCTCGAGCCCCACGGTGTGTTCATCTCGAACGGCCCCGGCGATCCGGCCGCCGTCGACGCGGTGCCCGAGACGTTGCGTGCGCTGCTCGGCGAGGTGCCGATCTTCGGGATCTGCATGGGCAACCAGATGCTCGCCGCGGCCGTCGGCGGCTCGACCTACAAGCTGCCCTTCGGTCACCACGGCGGGAACCACCCGGTGCGCGACCTGACCACCGGCAAGGTCGAGATCACCAGCCAGAACCACAACTACTGCATCGACCTCGAGGGCGTCAGCAACGTCGAGGTCACGCACCGCAACCTGAACGACGGGACCGTCGAGGGCTTCCGGTGCACCGACGTGCCGGCCTTCTCGGTCCAGCACCACCCCGAGGCCGGTCCCGGCCCGCACGACAGCCGTTACCTGTTCGAGCGCTTCGCCGAGCTCATGGACGGTCACACCTCGTGACCGGCAGCTGCCTACCCCGCGAGTCGCGCGGCGACGGCGTCCGCCTCTTCGTCGAGGTGCTCGCCGATCCCGTCCACGATGACAGGTTCGACCTTGTGGCCAACCAGCGGGATCCGCACCTTGAGCTCACCCCTGATCGTCCGCACCGCGTCGGCGCCGTCCTGGTGCAGCACCGCGGTGGCCGACGCGCGCAGCAGGCCCGCGGCCTGGTCGGGTCGGAAGGCCACCGTCGCCGAGCGTGCCGCGAGGTCCCAGGTGGTCTCCTCGGTCCACGCGACGTCGTCGGGGTCGATGAAGCGCGCCGCCTCCTTGGGCAGGTCGACGCTCAGCACCCAGTGCAGGCTCACCACCGCCCGATCGCCGGAGCGTTCGACGCCCAGCACCTTGGGCGGGCTCGTCGTGGTCAGGCCCGAGAGGCCCGACCAGAAGCCCTCGTCGAGGTAGACGTCGACCACGTCGTCGACCGCCGCGGTCCATCGCTGTTCGAATGCGAACTTCACGTCCCCAGCGTCGCACACCGTGACGCCCACCCCGCACATGCCCGCACCCGCGCGGCCGATCTCTCAACCAGGAGCAACTGATGCCTCGCCGCGACGACCTCGAGTCGATCCTCCTCATCGGGTCCGGACCGATCGTGATCGGTCAGGCCTGTGAGTTCGACTACTCGGGCACGCAGGCCTGCCGGGTCCTGCGCGAGGAGGGCTACCGGGTCATCCTCGCCAACTCGAACCCGGCGACGATCATGACCGACCCCGACTTCGCGGACGCGACCTACGTCGAGCCGCTCGTCGCCGACGTGCTCGAGCGGATCATCGCGACCGAACGCCCGGATGCCGTGCTGCCGACCCTCGGTGGACAGACGGCGCTCAACCTGGCGATGGAGCTCGACGAGTCCGGCGTGCTCGACCGCTACGAGACCGAGCTCATCGGAGCGAACGCCGAGGCGATCCGCACCGCCGAGGACCGCGACCTGTTCAAGAAGGCGATGCTCGAGATCGGCATCGACGTGCCGGCCTCCGGCATCGCGCACGACATGACCGAAGCCGCACACGTGCTCGGCGAGCTGGGTCTTCCCGTCGTCATCCGCCCGGCGTTCATCCTGGGCGGCAAGGGCACCGGCATCGCCGCGACCCAGGCCGAGTTCGAGCACATGGTCGCCCGGGGCATCGAGGCGAGCCCCATCGGCGAGGTGCTGATCGAGAAGTCGATCGCGGGCTGGAAGGAGTTCGAGCTCGAGGTCATGCGCGACCGCGCGGACAACTGCGTGATCATCTGCTCGATCGAGAACGTCGACCCGATGGGCGTGCACACCGGCGACTCGATGACGGTCGCGCCGGCCATGACGCTCACCGACGTCGAGTACCAGCAGATGCGTGACACCGCGTTCCAGGTCATCCGTCGCGTCGGCGTCGAGACCGGCGGCTCGAACGTGCAGTTCGCGGTCAACCCCGTCGACGGCCACCAGGTCGTCATCGAGATGAACCCGCGTGTGAGCCGGTCCTCGGCCCTCGCGTCGAAGGCGACCGGCTTCCCGATCGCGAAGATCGCGGCGAAGCTCGCCGTCGGGTACACCCTCGACGAGATCCCCAACGACATCACCAAGAAGACGCCCGCGAGCTTCGAACCGACGATCGACTACATCGTCACCAAGGTCCCGCGTTGGGCCTTCGAGAAGTTCCCCGGTGCCGAACCGCGCCTGGGCACCCAGATGCAGTCCGTCGGCGAGGTCATGGCGATCGGTCGCACCTTCCCGGAGTCCCTGCAGAAGGCCATGCGGTCCCTCGAACAGGGCCGTGGCGGGCTCAACGGCGACACCGGCGAAGCCGTGCTCGACGCCCTCGACACCGAGACGCTCTCGGCCCGCGCGCAGGTCGCGACACCCGACCGGATCTTCGAGGTCGAGGCGCTGCTGCGGCGGGGCCTGACCGTCGACGAGGTGTACGACCTCACGAAGATCGATCCGTGGTTCCTCGACCAGATCCTCTCGATCGTCGAGGAGCGCACCGCGCTCGAGTCCCAGGGCAAGGGAGCCGAGGCGCTCGAGGCGATGGACGCCCGTGCCTGGCGTCGGGCGAAGCGCATGGGCTTCGGTGACGCCCAGCTGGCCTACCTGTGGGGCCTCACCGAGCCCGAGGTGCGCGCCGCCCGCCTGGCCGCGGGGGTGGAGATCACCTACAAGACCGTCGACACCTGCGGTGCGGAGTTCGAGGCCGAGACGCCCTACCACTACGGCACCTACGAGGACGACAGCGAGGTCGCCCCGTCATCCAAGGAGAAGGTCATCATCCTCGGATCGGGTCCGAACCGCATCGGGCAGGGCATCGAGTTCGACTACTGCTGCGTGCACGCCTGCTTCGCGCTGGCCGACGCCGGCTACGAGACGATCATGGTCAACTGCAACCCGGAGACCGTGTCGACCGACTACGACACCTCGGACCGCCTCTACTTCGAGCCGTTGTCGACCGAGGGCGTCCTGAACGTCATCGACGCCGAGCGCCGCTCCGCCGAACAGGGGGGAGGGTCGCTCAAGGGCGTCATCGTGTCCCTCGGTGGGCAGACGCCCCTGAAGCTCGCGGATGACCTGCCGCGCGAGCTGATCCTCGGCACGCCGCCGGAGAGCATCGACGCCGCCGAGGATCGCAACCACTGGGCGGCGCTCTGTGCCCGCCTCGAGATCCCGCAGCCGGCCGGTGCGACCGCGACCACGCTCGATGAAGCCATCGCGACGACCGAGCGCATCGGCTTCCCGGCGCTCGTCCGGCCGAGCTACGTGCTCGGCGGGCGTGCCATGGAGATCGTCTACGACGTCGACGACCTGGCCCGAGCCTGGGCGGCCATCACCGAGAGCGGGTCCCTCGGCCGTGAGGGCGGCCTCTCCGCCAGCCGTCCGGTGCTGATCGACCGGTTCCTCGAGGACGCCACCGAGGTCGACGTGGACGCGATCCGCGACCACACCGGCGACGTGGTCATCGGCGGGATCATGGAGCACGTCGAGGAAGCCGGTGTGCACTCCGGTGACTCCGCCTGCGTGATCCCTCCGGTCGGCCTCGCCGAGTCGACCATCGCGGTGATCGAGGACTACACGAAGCGGATCGCCGAGTCGCTCGGCGTGATCGGGCTCATCAACGTGCAGTTCGCGGTGAAGCGCTCGGGCGACGACCCCGGCAGCGCCCAGGTGTTCGTGATCGAGGCCAACCCACGCGCATCGCGGACCGTGCCGTTCGTCGCGAAGGCGACGGGCGTCCCGTTGGTCAAGGTCGCCGCCCGCGTCATGTGCGGCGCGACGCTCGTGGAGCTGCGCGACGAGGGACTCCTGCGCGAGAAGGTCGTCGGCGACCACGTCGCGGTCAAGGAGGCCGTCCTGCCGTGGAGCAGGTTCCCCGACGTCGACTCGGTGCTCGGCCCGGAGATGCGCTCGACCGGCGAGGTCATGGGCATCGACACCTCGTTCGGCATGGCGTTCGCCAAGTCGCAGCTCGCGGCGGGGGACCGCATGCCCACCTCGGGCACGGTCTTCTTCTCGCTGGCGGACCGCGACAAGGCCGTCGGCACCCGTGCCGCACGGCGGTTCCGCGAGCTCGGCTTCTCGATCGTCGCCACCTCTGGCACGGCAGCCCACCTGAGCGCCGAGGGCGTCGAGGTGTCGCAGGTCGTGGCCAAGCTCACCCAGCCCGGCGACGGCGACGCGTCGGTGCCGGCCGAGGGCGAGGTCGACGGCGTCGAGCTCATCTCGGCGGGCGGCATCGACCTGGTCGTCAACAGCCCGAGGGGCCGCGGCCCGCGCGCGGATGGCGCACACATCCGCCGGGCGGCGGCCGCCCATCAGGTGCCGCTGCTGACGACGGCCGCCGCGGCGCTCGCTGCGGCGAACGGGGTCGGGGAGTGGAACGGCACCGATCTCGGCGTGCGCAGCCTGCAGGCGTACCACCAGGGGGTCCGCGCCTGATGCTCGGGCGCCGGACGCGCCGGGACCGACCGGTCGACATGACGGTCACCGTCGGTGACCTCGCGCTCCGCGCGCCGCTCATGACGGCCTCGGGCACCGCCGGTCACGGCGACGAGCTCGCCCGCTACTTCGACCTCTCCCGCCTGGGTGCGGTCGTGGTGAAGTCGCTGTCGGCCGATCCGTGGGCCGGCAACCCCTCGCCGCGCGTGCACCAGACCGCCGGCGGGATGATCAACAGCGTGGGGCTCCAGGGCCCCGGCGTCGCCGCCTGGCGTGCCGACGAGCTGCCGGCGCTGCTCGCCACCGGCGCGTCGGTCGTGGCCAGCATCTGGGGACGCAGCGTCGACGACTACGGCCGTGCCGCGGCGGCGCTCGCGGATGCCCCCGACGGCCTGGTCGCGGTCGAGGTGAACCTGTCGTGTCCGAACCTGGACGGGGGCGCGCACCTGTTCGCCCACGACCCGGACGCGACGACCGCCGTGCTCGAGGCGACCGCCGGCATCGGCGTGCCCCGGTGGGCGAAGCTCAGCCCGAACACCGACCGGCTCGTCGAGGTGGCCGCCGCAGCGGCGGAGGCCGGCGCCGACGCGGTGACACTGGTGAACACGGTGATGGGCATGGCGATCGACGTCCGGACCCGTCGACCGGTGCTCGGGGCGGTCAAGGGCGGCCTGTCCGGCCCTGCCATCCACCCGGTCGCGGTCCGCGCCGTCCACGATGTTCACGGCGCGCTGCCGGAGCTGCCCATCGTGGGTGTCGGCGGTGTGTCGACCGTCGAGGACGTCGTCGAGCTGCTGCTCGCCGGCGCGACCGCGGTGCAGATCGGGACCGCGACGTTCGCAGATCCACGATCGGCGATCAGGTTGCTCGAGGGTCTGGAAACATGGTGCGCTCGTCAGGGAGTCGAGCGTGTCGCCGAATTGACCGGCGCCGTCGTCGGTTGAGCCGGTGAACACGAGTGCAGGGAGTGAAGGGCATGTCTGAGATCGACACCACCGCAGGTGCCGACGGAGCCGTCGCAGAGGACGTGCGGCGTCGCCTGGCGCTGGCGCTCGACGTCGACGACCTGGTCGAGGCACACCGGTACGCAGCCATGCTGCGACCCTGGTTCGGCGTCGCGAAGGTCGGCCTCGAGCTGTTCAGCTCCGCCGGACCGGACGCCATCGCCGCGCTGCGCGACCTCGGCTACCAGGTCTTCCTCGACCTCAAGCTGTTCGACATCCCGACGACGGTCAACCGCTCGACCACCGTGCTGGGGTCCCTCGGCGTCGAGTACCTGACCCTGCACGCGCTCGGCGGCGTCGACATGCTGCGTGCCGGTGTCGAGGGTCTGCACGACGGCGCCGAACGTGCCGGCCTGCCGGACCCGACCGCGCTCGCGGTGACCGTGCTCACCAGTGACGACTCCGCCCCACCGCACATCGTGCCGAACCGCGTGCGCTTGGCGCTCGAGGGCGGTTGCGGGGGACTGGTGCTCGCCGCAGAGGACCTGCAGACGGCCCGTGAGCTCGCACCACGGCTGAAGCGCGTGGTCCCGGGCATCCGCCTCAGCGGCGGTGCCCGCCACGACCAGGCCCGCGCGGCCAGCCCCCAGGAGGCCGTCGCCAACGGCGCCGACCTGCTCGTCATCGGTCGCGCGGTCACCAAGGCCGACGACCCCGCTGCGGCCGCAGCGGCTATCGCCGCCGCGGTGTGATGACCGTCGACCCCGATCGGCGGGACGCGCTCGACTGGGCCGACACCGCCCGTCGCCGGCGTGCACAGGTGCGTGACGAGCTCCGCGACGGCTCGGTCGACCTGGCCTCGGTCATGACCGCCCGCACCGAGGACCCTGCGCTGGGAGCGGTCCGGCTGCTCTGGGTGCTCGAGTCGGTGCCCGGTGCACGGAAGATCTCGACGCGTCGTGCGCTCGCCGCCATGGGCGTCGATCCGGCCATGGCGTTGGCGGCGATCGACGACGCACTCGCCGCGGTGCTCGTGGAGCGGTTCTCGACACCGGTCGGGGACGAGCAGTGAGCCGCTCCGTGCCGGCGCTGCCGTCCGGCTCCTCGGTGATCGTCATCTCCGGACCGGGAGGAGTCGGCAAGGGCACCCTCGTCGAGCGGCTGCTCGACAGCGACGACCGGCTCTGGCTCAGCAGGTCGTGGACCACCCGCGAACGCCGACCGGGAGAGGCGGCCGACGCGTATCGCTTCGCCACCCGCGAGGAGTTCGAACAGCGCATCGCCGACGGCGGCTTCCTGGAGTGGGTCGAGTTCCTCGACTACCTGCAGGGCAGCCCGCTGCCCGAGCCGCCCGAAGGGCGCGACGTGGTCTTCGAGATCGACGTGAACGGCGCCCGAGCGATCTCGGAGCTCTACCCCGACGCACTGCTGCTCTTCGTCGACGCCCCCGACCGCTCGGTGCAGGAGGCGCGGCTGCGCGGTCGCGGCGACGACGAGGAGCGGATCCGGCAGCGGCTGCAGAAGGCCGACGAAGAGGTCGCGCTCGCCAGGGAGCTCGACGTGATCGGGGTCGTGAACGACGACCTGGACCGGGCGCTCGACGAGATCCGCGCCCACATCGACCGCCATCGTTCGCGTCCGACGGGGTCCGGCTGCTAGCCTACCGAGTCGGTCGATGACCAGGTCACCCGTGACCTCGTCCGGCCACGGCACGGCACACCCCTCAAGTCCGCTCGGAGCACCACGCACATGGCAGAACGTCTCGACACGATGATGGACCCGCCCGTCGAGGAGCTCCTCGAGCGGTGCGATTCCAAGTTCTCGTTGGTGACGCTCGCCGCGAAGCGTGCTCGTCAGATCAACAGCTACTACGGCCAGCTCGGCGACGGCCTCGGCCACGTCGTGCCGCCGCAGGTCGCGTCGACCGCACGCAAGCCGCTGTCGATCGCGTTCGAGGAGATCTCCGAGGACAAGATCGAGGGCATCTCGGGTGTGTCCGAGCTCGACCTCACCGAGGTCGCCGACGCCGTCGAGGTCATCGACGGCGACGACTCCGACGGCGCCTGAGCCCCAGTCGAACCATGGCGTCGTTGGCCGGTCGGCGCATCGTGCTCGGAGTGTGCGGCGGCATCGCCGCCTACAAGGCCGTCGAGGTGAGTCGTCGACTCGTCGACGCGGGCGCACACGTGGTGCCGGTCATGACCGACGGGGCGACCCGGTTCATCGGTGAGGTGACGCTCTCGGCGCTCGCCTCGGAGCCGGTCCGGCGATCGCTGTTCGACGACGGCGGCGACCCGATCCCGCACACACGACTCGGCCAGGGCGCCGACCTGGTGCTGGTGGCGCCCGCCACCGCACGGCTGCTCTCGGCGTACGCCGCCGGGTACTCCCACGACCTGCTCACGAACGTGCTGATCGCCACCCGGGCTCCCGTGATGGTCTGCCCCGCCATGCACACCGAGATGTGGGAGCACCCCGCGGTGCAGGCGAACATGGCCACGCTCGAATCCCGCGGCGTGCTGGTGGTGCCGCCGGAATCCGGTCGTCTCGCCGGTGGCGACGTCGGCGCCGGACGCCTCGCGGACCCCTCGACCATCGTCGAGGCGGTCACCGCGCTGCTCGCCGGTGACGGGGCGGCCGCCTCGGCCGCGAGCGCCGCGGCGCCGAGCGCGGATCTGGCACGCCTGCGGGTGCTCGTCAGCGCCGGAGGCACACGTGAGGCCCTCGACCCGGTGCGCTTCATCGGCAACCGGTCCTCGGGCAAGCAGGGCCACGCCATCGCCGAGGCAGCCGCGGCCCGCGGTGCCACCGTCACCCTGGTGACGACGACCTCGCTGCCGGTCCCGCCGGGCATCGAGCGGGTCAGCGTCGAGTCCGCCGCCGAGCTCGCGGATGCCGTGCTGTCGCGCGCCGAGGCCTCCGACGTCGTGGTGATGGCGGCCGCCGTCGCGGACTTCACACCCGTCGAGGTCGCACCGGAGAAGCTCAAGAAGCGCGACGGCGTGCCGGTCGTCGAGCTCCGTCCGACCGTCGACGTCCTCGCGGCCCTCGGCGCCGCCCGCACACCCGGGCAGACGCTGGTCGGCTTCGCCGCCGAGACGCACGACGTCCGTGAGAACGCCGAGAAGAAGCTGCTCGCCAAGGGTGCCGACTTCATCGTCGTCAACGACGTCGCCGCACCGGGTGTCGGGTTCGAGCACGACACCAACGAGGTGCACATCCTCGGAGCGGACGGCACCGCGGTCCACGTCCCGCTGACCGACAAGCGGTCGGTCGCCGACGCGGTGATCGACGCCGTCATCGGTCGCAGAGCAGCCGGGCACCGTGCCCACGCACCAAAGAGCGCACCCCCATCAGGAGAGAGCAGATGAGCAGATGGACATTCACCTCGGAATCGGTTTCCGAGGGTCACCCCGACAAGATGGCGGACCAGATCTCCGATTCGGTCCTCGACGCGATCCTCGCCCAGGACCCGACCGCACGGGTCGCCTGCGAGACATTCGTGACGACCGGCCTCTGCCTCGTCGGTGGTGAGGTCACCACCAACGCATACGTCGACATCCCGTCCATCGCTCGCAAGACGATCTCCGAGATCGGCTACGACCGTGAGAGCTACGGCTACGACGGCAACACCGTCGGTGTGCTCGTCGCCCTCGACGAGCAGTCGCCCGACATCGCCCAGGGCGTCGACGACTCCGAAGAGGTCCGCTCCGGCCAGGCCGGCGAGGAGGACGACCTCGACAAGCAGGGTGCGGGCGACCAGGGCATGATGTTCGGCTACGCCGTCGACGAGACCGACGTGCTGATGCCGCTGCCGATCCACACGGCGCACCGCCTCGCCGAGCGCATGGCAGAGGTCCGCAAGGCCGGGACCATCCCGTACCTGCGCCCCGACGCCAAGACCCAGGTCACCTTCGAGTACGAGGACGGCCGCCCGGTCGCACTCAAGACCGTGCTCATCTCGACCCAGCACAACGACGGCGTCGACCGCGACACCGAGATCCGCCCGGACCTCATCGAGCAGGTCATCCGCCCCGTGGTGCCCGAGCAGTTCGCGAACGACGACTACGAGGTCTTCGTCAACCCGACCGGTCGCTTCGTCATCGGTGGCCCCGTCGGCGACGCCGGCCTCACCGGCCGCAAGATCATCGTCGACACCTACGGTGGCGCCGCCCGCCACGGCGGCGGCGCGTTCTCCGGCAAGGACCCGTCCAAGGTCGACCGCTCGGCCGCCTACGCCGCCCGCTGGGTCGCGAAGAACGTCGTGGCGTCCGGCGCGGCGTCACGTTGCGAGGTGCAGGTGGCGTACGCCATCGGCATGGCCCATCCCGTGTCGATCTTCGTCGACACCTTCGGCACCGCGAAGGTCGATCCGACCGCCATCGAGGACGCCGTGAAGGCCATCTTCGACCTGCGTCCGGGTGCCATCGTGCGCGACCTCGACCTGCGCCGCCCGATCTTCAAGGAGACCGCTGCCTACGGCCACTTCGGCCGCACCGGCGACGGCTTCACCTGGGAGCGCACGGACCGGGTCGACGACCTCCGTTCCGCTCTGGGTCTTTGATCCGGCCGATTCCGAGCACCCCATGAGGGTCGTGCGCGTCCTCCCGGACGTGCCGGCCATCGACCGGCAGTTCGACTACCTGGTCCCCGACGACGTCGGGGACCAGGTGCGCGTCGGGACGATGGTGCGCGTGCCGTTGCACGGGCGCAGCGTCGTGGGCTGGGTCATGGCGACCGACGTGGAGCCGGTGCCCGGGCTGACGCTCGCGTCGGTGTCGAAGTTGGTGGGCGAGGGGCCCTCGGCCGAGGTGATCGAGCTGTGCCGTTGGGCGACCTGGCGCTGGGCCGGCCGCCTGCCGGCGCTGCTGCGTCCGGCGAGCCCGCCCCGAGCGGTGCGCGCACGCCCGACGGTGCGGGTG
>JALYWI010000123.1 GCA_030852785.1 Actinomycetota bacterium | reverse complement strand
GCGTCGCCCTGGCCCTGCCGCTCCTCGTCGTCGTCGGCCTGCTGCTCGCCTCGGCCGACCCGGTCTTCGCGTCGCTCTTCCGCGGCATCGACGTCGACCTGTCCGGCACTCCCCTGCGCCTGATCGTCGTCGGCCTCGCGATCTGGGCGGCCGCCGGCTGCTTCGTCGCCTCCGCCCGGCCGCCGGTCGAGACGCACCGCAGCACGGTCCGCATCGGCGCCACCGAGGGGCTCGTCGTCGTCGCCGCCCTCACCGGCCTCTACGCCGTGTTCGCCGCCTCGAGGTTCACCGCGGCGCTCCGGGGCCCGGACTACGTGGTCGAGACCAGCGGTCTGAGCTACGCCGAGTACGCACGCTCGGGCTTCTTCCAGCTGCTCGTGGTCGCCGGGCTGACCGCCGCGGTGCTGCTCCTGCTCCGCAGCTCGGTCGACCTGACCAGCCCGACCGCGCGCCGATCGTTCGCCGCGGTGAGCGGCATCGCCTGTCTGCTGACGCTCGTGGTCGTGCACGCGGCGATCGCCGGGCTCGGCCTGTACGCCGATGCCTTCGGCCTGACCCTGCTGCGCTTCTACAGCAGCGCGTTCGCGTGGTGGCTCGGCATGGCGTTCCTGCTCATGGCCGCGGCGTTCGTGCTCGGCGCACGCTGGTCCCGTGAGTGGTTGCCGACGGCGATCGGAGTGACGGCCCTCGTCGCCGTCGTCGCGGTCAACCTGGTGAACCCCGATGCCCTCGTCGTCGAGCGCAACCTGGCGCACCACCTCGACGGAGGCGACTTCGACGCTCCGTACGTGCTGACGCTGTCGTCGGACGCCACCCCTGCGATCGTCGACGCCCTGCCGCAGCTGAACCCGACGGCCGAGTCGTACCTGATCGTCCGGCTGTGCGGATCGGATCTCGACACCGATCCCCCGGCCTGGACGCTGTCGAGCCGGCAGGCCGCGGCCGCCCTCGACGAGGCCTGCCCCTGACAGCTGACTGGCGATTCGAACGGCCCGGGGCACTGTCCCCGAACGCGTCTCGGCCCCGGCGAGAGAGGGGAACCGGGGCCGAGCGCATTGGGGTTGTGTGCACAAGCCGTGATCGTCAGCGTCGGAGCCACCCACGTTCACGGACAGGCGTCTCCTGCCCCTGCCGCGAGCGTCGCCAAACACGGAAATCCAGATTTCTCGGAATTCTCCGTTCCGCACCGATGCCGTCGGTCCGTCCGACGCCCCCGACGCGGTCGACCGTCGAGCGCAGCTGATCCCGCCTGATCCGACGAGCCCCCCGATAGATTCGGCCCAGGCCCGCGCCGGGGCCCCGGAGGAACGGATCACCATGAAGCCGCAGTTGACGATCGAACAGGCACAGAAGGTCGCGAGCATCTTCGCTCCGCTGGCCAGCTCCCCCGGCTCGCCGCTCGAGACCTCGGAGCTGCTGCGCTCGCTCCGGCCGTCGTTGATGCCCCACGACTCGGTCCAGCAGGGCCTCGCCAGCGGCGTCGCCGTCCTGCTCGCACGAGGGGTGTCCAACAAGGTCACCCGCACCGCCGACCGACTCACCCCCAACAAGGACTCGCTCGCGCAGCGCGTCGGCGTGCGAGCGGCGATCGCCGGCGCCGCCTACGCCGCCCGCAAGGCTCCCGACGAGGACGACACGGCGCTGCCGGCCGCGGTGACGCGTCTGGCGGGTGAGCTCATCGAGGGCGGCGCCCTCGGCGGCATCGTCTACGAGCTCGCCTCGGCCGCCCAGCGACGTTCGACCAGCACGCAGCGCGGCGCGGCGATCAGCGTCGGGGTGACCAGCGCGGCGCTGGCGTTCGCGCTCTTCAAGTCCCGTCAGTACCTCGCGGAGCGGCGCGACTTCTTCACCGAGGACCTCGACAAGCTGCCGCTCACGCTGCCCAAGTCGCTGGCGGTCACCGCTGGCATGACCGGCGTCGGCACCGGACTCGCCTTCACGTACCGGGGCACCCGCAAGGGCTTCGAGAAGTTCTTCGGTCCCGGCATCTGCCACACCGCACTGGCACGATCGGTCAACACCGCGGCGTGGGCGGCCGGGCTGACGGGTCTGTACTGGGCCGGCATCTCCTACGTCGGGCGCTCCAACGAGAAGATCGAACCCGGCTACGCCGAGCCGCCGACCACACCGCTGGTGTCGGGCAGCAAGGAGAGCATCGTCCGCTTCGAGGACCTCGGCCAGCAGGGCCGTCGCTTCGTCACCGACGTGATCACCCCGGAGCTCATCGAGTCGACCATGGGCGAGCCCGCCGTGGCGCACCCGATCCGGGTCTACGTCGGCTTCGACGGCCAGCCGCTCTACCCCAGCGGCCGCAGCGAGGCGGCACTCGAGGAGCTCGAGCGCACCGGCGCCTACGAACGCGACACGCTGCTGCTCGTCTCCCCCACCGGCACCGGTTGGGTCGACCACACGATGATCGAGTCCGCGGAGTTCTTCACCCGCGGCGACATCGCGACCGTCTGCATCCAGTACGGACGCTTCCCGTCGTTTCTCTCGCTGCAGAAGGTGCGTGCCGGACGCCAGCAGTTCCGCCAGCTCGTCTGGGGAGTGCGTCAGCGCCTCCAGGGCATGGCCCCCGAGGACCGACCCCGGGTGCTCGTCTTCGGCGAGAGCCTCGGCGCCTGGGCGTCGTCCGACGTCATCATGAAGCAGGGTGTCGCCGGCCTCGACCACTACGGGATCGACCGTGCGCTCTGGTTCGGCATGCCGCAGCTGGCGCGCTGGTCGGCCGCCGGCCTGTACCGCCCGGGTCAGCTGACCCCCGCCGGCACCGTCGGTGTGTTCGACCGGTGGGAGGAGCTCGAGCAACTCAGCCCCGAACAGCGCGACGAGCTGCGCATCGTGCAGCTCAGCCACGACAACGATCCCATCACGCTCGTCACCCCGACGCTGCTCTACCGCAAGCCCGAGTGGCTCGGCGAGGACCGCGGACGCGGCGTGCCGGCGGGTCAGCACTGGACCCCCGGCGTCACGTTCATCCAGACGTTGGTCGACGCAGCGAACGCCATGCGCAACTCGCCGGGTGAGTTCCGCTCCACCGGCCACGACTACCGGGCGGACACCGCCAGGTTCGTCGCCGAGGGCTTCCGCCTGCCGTACACCGAGGACCAGCTCGACGCGGTCGAGAAGATCCTGCGGGCACTCGAGGTCGAGCGCGCTGCACGCATGAAGCCCGCTCCCTCGCCCACCGAGGAGCAGCCGATCGCTCCTCCGGCGCAGCGGACCGAGCGCCACGCGAAGAGCACGCACCACCTGCCGCGCCTGCACGGCACCCACACCGGTGGCGCACGCTGGCTCGACGCGCTCTCGGGCGCCAACCACAAGGGCTGAGAACGAGCGACGCCGACCGGCCCTCGGGTCGGTCGGCGTCGTCGCGTTCGACGATCGGTCGGGGTGGCTCAGGCGACCTGGTCGACCTGCGAGGGCTGCGCCTTGTACACCGCGAGCTTGCGGGCACGCTTCCAGACACCCCGGTAGTACTCGCGCACGGCGACACCCAGATCGATCGGCTCCGACAGCACCGTGGTGCCGGCACCCGCGCTGGTCGCGATGCCACCGATCTGCAGCACACGGTCGTCGTTGATCACGTGGCGGTCGTGCAGCTCGGCAGCGGGTGCGACCCGGAGCCGCAGCTTGGTGTCGCGCCGTGACATGGAGCGGACGTAGTCGACGAGATCGTCGAGGTCATCCGCGGTCAGCCGGTCGCTCACCAGCACCCTGTTCACCGTGGTGTGGGTCACCAGGTACTCGAGCTGCGGGCGACGGCAGTACGGGTCGACCACCAGCGGCTGGTCGAGCGCCGCGATGCGACCGACGACGCGGGCGAAGGCCAGCGGGTCGCTCGAACGCAGATCGGTCTCGAGCACCTCGAACAGCGGTGTGTCCTCGGGGTGCAGTCCGAGTGCGTTGACGACGACCCGGCCCATCTCGGTCGGCACGATGCGCTCACCGGTCGCCACCTCGATCAGCCCGCGACGCTCCAACGACGCGACGGCGCCTTCGCTGAAGTCGACGTCACGGCCGACCAGCCCGGACACCACCGCGAGGGCGGCGGGGCGCCGCGGCTCGGCGAGTCGTCGGAGCTCTTTGCGCGTCGGCGTGCCGCCGACCTCGAACAGACGCACGGCCCACAACAGGAGTCGGTGCGACTCCTCATCCAGAAGATCCATGCGCTCCACGCTAGAGCCGCGGTGACGCCGATCGACTGATCCCCCCGGAACGAGTTCCGGTGCCGCGACGTCGCGACCGTGTCGTCGATCAGCGCAGGTGCGACGTCTCGTTGAAGAGGTCGAGGACCGGCCGACCGCCACGGACGAGGGCGCGACTGATCGAGGCGGTGTCGAGGTGGGTCCGCCAGCAGACCTCGTCGCCGACCCCGAGCGCCCACGCAGCCGCCGCCTTGATCGGTGACACATGCGTCACCAGGACGATCGTGCCCGGTTCGTCCAGGCGGGACGCCCAGTCGTCGCACGCCGCGCGCACCCGATGGCCGAGCGCGGCGATCGACTCACCGCCGGGTGGTGCGAACGCGAGGTCGGACTGCCACCGCTGCCACACCTCGACGGGCACGTCGTTGACCGGCGTGCCGTCGTACTCGCCGTAGTCCAGCTCGACGAGCCGGTCATCGATCGTGACGGGATGGCCGAACGCCGCTGCCGTCTGACGGGTGCGCTGCAAGGGGCTGGCGACCACACCCAGGATGCGGCCATACGCACCCGACCGGACCGACGCCGCGACCTGCGCCGCCTGCTGCAGTCCGGTGTCGTCGAGCGGCGGGTCCTCACGGCCGAGCAGCAGGCCCTTGGCGTTGGCTGCGGTGCGCCCGTGACGGACCAGCAGCAACGAGCGCTGCTCGGGGGCGCTCACGAGCCACCCCGTCGACCCGGCGCGCCACCCCGGGGACCTCGGGAGTCGCCCATGATCGAGCGGTCCAGCTGACCCGTGCGGAGGAACCGGGCGCGACGCTCGGCGTCGTCGAGACCGAACCGCCGGTAGGCCCAGACGCCGACGGCCACGCCGACGAGGTCGAGCACCAGGCTCAGCACTCCTCGTGAGAGCTCTGGTGCCGAGCCGGGGGTGAACTCGAATCCGAGGACCGGCCACCAGAACGTCTCGGTGCGTCCCCACGCGAAGTCGAGCACGATGTGCAGGTACAGACCGATCGGCAGGCCGAGCCAGCGGCGCCGCACGAGTCGACGCTTCGACGTGGCGAGCATCACGACGACCAGCACGAACGTCGGGAACAGCAACGAGTGCATCGGGCCGGTCCCGAAGGGGATCTCGACCACGGGCAGCACCGCGCCGAGCGCGACCAGCCGGTAGTCGAGCGCGGGGCTCTGGAACACCGCCCAGGTGAGCACCACCGACAGCACCGCGAACCAGATGATCATCGGGGCCGACACCCCCGCCGCGAGGGGATCAACGCACGAGGATCCGGAAGCACTCCGGACAGGTCACGACCTCGGCCTCGGGTGCTCGCCGCAGCGCGGCCAGCTGCGCCGAGGGGATCTCGAGGTGGCAGCCCTCGCAACGGGCGCCGTGCAACCGGGCCACGGCGATCCCGCCGAGCTGGCCGCGCAGCTCCTCGTAGGACGACAGCAGCTCCGGCGACACACCCGCGGCGGCGTCGGCCCGCTGGGCACGGGTCTCGTCGACGCTGACGTCGATCTCGGCCTGCGCCACCGCGATGCGCTGCTGCACCGCGACGATGTCGGCGGCGATCGTCTCGACCCGGTCGGTGCGCTGCTGGAGCTCGGCCTCGATCGGCTCGGCGAGCTCCATCAGCTCGATCGCCTGCTCCTCGAACTGGGCCTGACGCACCTTGAGCGCGGCATGCTCCTCCTGGAGCGACTCGAGCTCCTTGTGCGACGTCACCGACCCGTCGTAGAGCGAACGGTCGATCTCGGCGGCCTTCGTCTCGAGCTGCGAGGCGTGCTCCTCTGCCGCTCGTTCGTCGTCGCGCACGACGTCGAGGCGCGCCGTGGTCTCCGACACCGCCGCGGCAGCGGCTGCGGCGTCGCGCTCCAGCTGGGCGAGCTCGCTCAGCTCGGGCAGCGTCGCGCGCCGGTGCAGGAGCTGGTCGATGGTGGTGTCCAGTTCCTGGACGCCGAGAAGCTGCTCGAAGGTCGACACACCCGCACCATAGGTCGCGCCGTCCGTCGCGACCCCAGTACCGCCGGCGCCGGCGCCTGCAGGTTCGGTGCCAGCGGCGTCAGTCGTCCCCACCACCGCCACCGCCACCACCGCCACCACCGGCGCCACCGCCACCACCGCCGCCACCGTCGTCGTCACCGCCGCCGCCCGACGACGGCGAGCCGCCCGCGTCGGGGGTGGAGGGAGCCGCGGTGGTCGCGGTCGTGCCGCTGCCCGAGGAGCGGTTGCCCGAGCTCGACTTCTTCGACGAAGACTTCTTCGAGGAGCTCGATGACGAGCTCGACTTCGAGCTGTACTGCTTCCACGGATCCGGGATCGACGACCGCGACCCGAAGCTGTCGGGCGCCTTGAAGTCGGTGACCGGCAGGTCCTCGACGTACGCGCTCATGAACTCGTTCCAGACCTTGGCCGCCGTGCTGCCGCCCTGCACCTTGCCGCCGCGCATCTCGCACTGGCACGACGGATCGCCGATCCACACGGCGGTCGACATCTCCGGGGTGAAGCCGACGAACCAGACATCGGCGTTGATGCCACCGTCGGCCTCGTTGGTGCCCGTCTTGCCCGCTGCGGGACGACGCCCCGGCAGCGAGCCGCCCTTGTAGGTGCCGCCGGTGACGACGGCTTCGAGTGCCACCGTCGCCTGACGGGCGGAGTTCACCGAGATCGCCTGCTCGGTCGAGGGCTGGTACTCGAAGAGCACGTTGCCGTCGCGGTCCTCCACCTTGGTCACGAAGTGCGGCGGGTTGTACTTCCCGTCGTTCGCGATCGCCGCGTACGCAGCGGCCATCTCGAGCGGCCGGACGTCGACGCCGCCGCCGAGCGTCATCGACTTCACCGGCTCGGTGTTCTCGAGGGTGTTGATGCCGAGCTTCTTCGCGACCTCGATCACCTTGTCGCCGCCGACGGCCTCCTGCAGTCGCACGAAGGCGCAGTTGTTCGACGAGGCGGTCGCTCGGACCAGATCGAGGGAGCCGCCCTTGCAGCCCGAGGGCCAGGACCTGGTCGACGAGGGCAGCTCCCAGTCGTCGTAGAGCGAACGGGGCGCCGGCGCCGCGGAGATCGAGTCGCGCACCGAGTGGCCCTCCTCGAGGGCGGCGAGCAGCGTGAAGGTCTTGAACGACGAACCGGGGCTGCGGCCACCGGCGGGCAGCGCGACCTCGACGAGGCCCTTGCCCTCGACGGTGGTCTCGCCGACCACGGCCCGGACCGCTCCGGTCGCGGGTTCGACCGACGCGACGACCGCGATCGTCGACGGGTTCCGCTGCTTGATCGGATTGTTCTCGGACGCGACCGCGGCGAGCAGCTGCGCTCGCGGGTCGAGCGTCGAGGTGATCGTGAGGCCACCGTTGAAGATCAGGTAGCGCCGCAGCTCCTCGGTCGGCGCGAGCCACTCGGCCCGCAGGAGCTCGTCACGGATGCGGCGCTCGAAGTAGGTCAGGTCCCGGGAGCTCGCCGAGGACGCGACGGTCTGCGCCTCGGTCGGCAGCGGCCCTGCGGCGATCATGGCCGCCTCGTCCTCGGTCACCAGCTCCTGTTCCACCATGCGCAGCAGCACGACCTCGCGGCGCTCGGCGGCGACCTCCGGGTAGCGGATCGGGTCGTAGTAGTTCGGGTTCCGGATGAGCGAGGCGATCACTGCGGCCTCGCCGTAGCCGATCTCGGAGGCCGGCTTGCCGAAGTACACCTGCGAGGCGGCCTCGACGCCGTAGGCGCCCCGCCCGAGGTAGACCAGGTTGAGGTACTGCTCGAGGATCCGGTTCTTGCAGTCGACCTTCTCGACGTCCTTGCAGAACTGGTTCTCGAGCTGGATGGCGAGGCTCGCCTCCTTGACCTTCCTCGACAGCGTCTTCTCGGAGCCGACGAGCGACAGCTTCACGAGCTGCTGGGTGATGGTCGAACCGCCCTGCGAGATGCCGCCGGCGTCGGAGTTGGCCCGCACCGCTCGCAGCACCGACTTCGCGCTCACGCCGTCGTGGCGGTAGAAGTCGGCGTCCTCGACCGCGAGCACCGTGTCGATCAGCTGGTCCGAGACCTGGTCGAGTGTGACGACACGACGGTTCTCGGCGCCGACGAGCCCACCGGCGGGCTGGCCGTGCATGTCGAGGATCTTGCTGCCCTCGGGCAGCTGCGGCAGGGCGATGTTCGACGCGGGCTCGAACGACGCGGCGTGTCGCATCTCGCCGAGCTGTGGCAGCAGCTGGGAGCCGAGGAGTCCGATCGCGCACACACCGGCGACGACGATCAGCGAGAAGCGGAGGAGCAGGGAGACGGTTCGTGACATGACAGGCTGTACGGACGCGCTGCCCGACCGGGTGACGCCACGGCGACAGGCTATCCGTGTCCCGGTCCACGGCCGGGGCGCCCGGACGCCGCCCGGCGATGCACCTGAGAAAGGACTCCGATGACAGAGGCAGCCAAGGGGTTCGGGCGGCTCCGGCGGCGACGCTCCGCGGCGACGGTCGCGCTCGGCGGCGCCGGCTA
>JALYWI010000122.1 GCA_030852785.1 Actinomycetota bacterium | reverse complement strand
CCCCGCAGGGGAGCGGTCGACGGGCCGAGCCGCGTCCGGCACGCCGTGCGCGCCGGAGCCGCCCGCGGTGTAGCTCCGGGCGGTCGGCGAGATGGTGTGAACGGCGTGCGGTTCGGGAGGCTGTTCCGGGTAGGCGGCCGTCAGGTGTTCACCGGAGTTCGGGGTGGTGGGACCGGGGGTGGTCCGGTTCGTTGGACTCCGTGGCGTTGTGACCACAAGACGTGGCCGATGGGGGTCTGCCACCAGAACCATTCGTCGTCGGTGACGCCCATGCGCCACCCTTTGCGGTGTGACACGCCGTGGTGGTACCTGCACAGCGAGGCGAGGTTCGCGAGGTCGGTCGGGCCACCGTTGCGCCAGTGGATGACGTGGTGGGCGTCGGTCCATGACGCCTTGGCCGTGCAGCGGGGGAACACACAGCCGCCGTCGCGGCGGTCCATCGCCCGACGCTGCGCCCGGGACACCAGGCGCTGTTCCTTCGCGACGGTGAGCACGGTGCGGTGCATGCCGAACACGACGCCGCGCACGGTCGGGTCGCACGTCGCGGCCCAGTAGCCGGTGTCACCGATCGCGACGCCGTCGTCGTCGACCAGCTTGGTGAGGTCGACCGCGTCGAAGTGCAACAGGATCTCGGCTCGGCCGCCTTTGCCGGCTGCGGCGTTGGCGGCGCGATCGTTGCGGGCCATGTCGTGCAGCGCGTCCGCGAGCAGCCGTTGCTGTGACGGCACAATCAGGTCGGTGCCCGCCACTGCCTCGTCATTGCTGCGGGCGTGGAACAGCCGATCCGCCCGGTCGTTGAGGGCGTCGCGGATCACGCCGCCGGTGACGGCGTCGAACTCGCCGCGCAGGATCCACCTCCCGGACAGGCCACGGGTGAACCCGAGCCGGTTGTCGTCGCTCGGGTCGCGGGGTTCGTCGCCATCGGCGTCGAGCAGTGCGATCAACGCGATGACCTGCGCTCGCCACATGTCGAAGTGGAGTGTCACCGCGTCGTCGAGCAGCGACGGGATCATCGGTGTGAACGCGTCGCGGATCCGCGTGTTGTCGACCGCCTTGGCGAGCAGCTGTGCGTGGGGTTCGCCGATGCGTCCCTGGCACCAGGCGTCGGCGACCTCGGGAGCGTGGTCACGCAACGAAGCCGCCACGCGCACCTGCGCTCGGGCGACACCCGAGGGCAGCGTCGCGGCGTCGGCGAGCCACACGGCGGGTCGTAGGCCGAGGTCGACGTTGGTGGTGTCGCGTTGTTCGACCTCGGCGAGCAACCGGTTCGTCGAGGCGTCGAGCAGTCGTCGGAGCTCGCTCAGTTGCTGCAGTGTCGTGAGCAGGTCGGCGTCACGTGACGCAGCGGGGTCCGTCGCGGCGACACGATCGAGCAGATCACGTGCCGGGGACAACTCGATGCGTACGCCGAGGCGGTCCCGCAGTTCGTCCTCGATGATCTGTTCGGCCAGCCGCCGCCGAACCTCCTCCAGCTGCTCCGCCCCTGCCCCCGCATCGAACATGCATCCAAGGTAACGAGCGGGTGTGACAGTGAAGCCGTGCGGGAGGGGAGTGGCGGAAGGAGGGGGATTCGAACCCCCGGGACCCGTGAAGGCCCGTCGGTTTTCAAGACCGGTGCATTCGTCCGCTCTGCCATCCTTCCGTCGCCCATCGTAGGCGCGTGCCCGTGGGGCCCCGGAATCGCCGTCGAGCCCGGTGGAGAGCGCTGAGCGCGCCGATACCGTGCCAGGAATGGTGGAGACCCGCCCCAGGGCAGCGGCGTTGCGCGACGCGAAGTTGACCCAGCGCTTCGGCACCCTGTTCGCACTGCTGGTCACGACCTTCATCGTCAGCGGGTTCTCGGAATACGCCTGGGCGAGGGCGACCGCCACCATCCTCCAGCTGTGCATGATCGTCGTGGCCTTCAGGACCACGAGGTCACCGAGCCGACGCGGTTTTCCCGTCGTCGTCGTGGTGCTCGCGATCGGTTTCGCGGTCGCGGTGTACACCGTCGTCGCGCACCGGACCGCGACCACCGAACACGGCGCCGCGGCGTTCTTCAACGCCGTGCTCTACCTGGTGATCCTGATCGCGGTGTTCCGCCAGGTCATCGACCAGCAACGCGTGAACGTCGAGACGATCCTGGGCGCGCTCTGCGTGTACTTCCTGATCGGGTTGCTCTTCACGATGCTCTACGCCGGTGTCGACGCGGTCACGGTCGCTCCGCTCTTCGGGCACGGCGTGACGAACGAGGAGTACTCCTACTTCAGCTTCGTCACGCTCACCACCGTCGGCTACGGCGACCTGGTGGCACACACCGACCTCGGTCGCCGCATCGCGGTGGTCGAGGCGATGACCGGTCAGATCTTCCTGGCCACGGCGGTCGCCCGGCTCGTGTCGCTCTACGGCGCCGAGATCCGCCGCACCCGCGCCGCCGACGGCTCCGCCGACACCGAGGTCTTCGACGAGTCCTGAGCGCTCATCGGCCGATCTGATCCGTGATCGACTGCATCCACTCGGTCGCCTCGACCAGTCCGGCGTCGGCCTCTGCCCGTGCCGCGGGGCCCGCCGTGCCTGCTGCGGGATAGGAGCCGAGGAACTTCACACCGCCCTGGGTCGCCCGCAACGAACGCAGGCAGTCGGCGACCACGGGATCCGCGACGTGCCCGTCCAGGTCGAGCATGAAGCAGTAGTCGCCGAGCGAGGTCTTGGTGGGACGTGACAGCAGCAGGCTCAGGTTGATCGAGCGGGCGGCGAACTCCTGGAGGATGGCGAGCAACGAACCGGGCCGGTCCGCTCGCTGGTAGACGACGATCGAGGTCTTGTCGTGACCGGTCGGCGCGGGCACGCCCTCGCGGGACACCACGACGAAGCGCGTCACGTTCTCGGGATGGTCCTCGATGTCGACACCCGCTGCCTCGAGTCCGTAGACCGAGCCGGCGCGAGCGTTCGCGATGCCGGCGGTGACGCCATCGTCGGACGCTGCGACGGTCCGGGCGGCTTCGGCGGTCGAGTTGGCGGCCACGTACTCCACGTCCGGCAGGTGCTCGCGCAGCCACGTGCGGCACTGGGCCGTGGCGACCGGGATCGAGACGACCCGCTCGACCTCGGCGAGCTTCGTGCCGGGCTTGATCAGCAGGTTCATCGACACCGGCTCGAGCAGCTCTCGCTGGACGAGCACGTCGACGTCGAACGCCATGGTGTCGACCGACGCGTTGACGGTGCCCTCGATCGCGTTCTCGACGGGCACGACACCCAGGTCGATCGAACCCTCGGCGACCGCGAAGAGCACCTCGGTCATCACGGGGAACGCGACGTGCTCGGCAGCGGCCAGGTCGGGCTCGCGCAGCATCGCCTGTTCGGTGAAGGTGCCGACCGGGCCGAGGAACCCGACGCGCAGCGGCGTCGTGGCGGGCGAGGTGTCGGTCGACTCGGTCATGCGCGGAGGCTACCGGTGGCGGGCGCACCTTCATCACGCAGTTCCGCTCCTAGAGTCGCCGCGATGAGACACCTGCTGAGGTCCGTCGTCGCACTCGGGGCAGTGCTGGTGACCGCATGCTCGGGGGGCGACGAGGCACCGCTGAGCAGCGCGGTGCCCGAGGCGGGGAGCAGCGACGCGAACGTCCTGGTCGACACCGAGTGGCACCTGCGCTCGATGGTGGTGGGCGAGGACGAGACGCAGTTCGAGGGCACGCAGGTGCCGAGGGTCTCGTTCGAGGAGGACACCCTGGTGCTCGACGACGGCGTGAACACCGCCCGCGGGCCCTACACGCTCGAGGGCGAGGACTTCTCGGCCGGACCGCTGGCGGCGACCAAGAAGGCCTACCCCGAGCCGCTGCTCCCGGAGCACGCGATCTTCGGCCTGGTCGAGACCGCGACCAGCGCAGCGGTCCGCGGTGACACGCTGGTGCTCACCTTTCCGAGCGGCGAGCTGAAGTACGACGTCGGTGAACCGGTGGCGGCGCCGATCGACCTGCGCGACACCCGCTGGCGTCTGATCGACGTGTCCAGCGAGAACGAGAGCGCCAACGCGACCCTCGCACCGGTGCCGGCGGTGGTGACCTTCGGCCAGACCGACATCGAGGTCTACGACGGCGTGAACACTGCGACGGGCACCTTCACCGTCGACGGGTCCGACGTGTCGATCGAGCTCGGCGCACCGTCGACGATCGAGTACCCGCCGACACCGCAACCGCAGTACCAGCTCATCGAGCAGCTGCCCGACGTCGTGGCGGGTGAGCTGCTCAAGGACACGAACCTCCGGTTGGTCCTCGACGACGGCACCGCGCTCATCTTCGAAACCGCTGCCGGCGGACTCAGCGGCGGCTGAACCGAGAGAGGCCGCGCGGCCCGAATCGTCAGCGCTCGCGCCGCTGCACCGTCAGCCCTCGCGCGAGGACGCGTGACGCCACAGCGCTCGGTAGGTCGGCCACTCCAGGCCGGGCTGCACGTAGCCGGACGCCTCGAGCTCGCGCTGCAGGCGGGGGAGCTTCGAGAACGGCACGCCGATGTCGACGTGGTGGGCCAGGTGCCAGCCGGTGTTGAACGGCACCATCCAGAACCGTGCGCTCCACGACTGGCGCACGTGGTGCGTGGTGATCCGCCGGTCCGCCGAGGCCTGCATCCCGCCGTGCTCGGCGACCGCACGCAGCCGGTTGAGCACACGCCACACCGTCATCCACGGCAGCAGCCAGAACACCGGGTAGATCCACCAGTGCCCGAGGGCGACCCACAGCCCGACGAAGATCACGAGCTGGCACCCCAGGATCCTCAGCGCGACGGGCCGGGCCGTCGCGGAGCGCAGCGCGAACAGCAGCCCCTTCAGGTTCTTCCAACCCGAGTTGCCGTCCGCATCACGGCGGAGCTTGCGCCGCCACGACGCGGTGGTGATCGGGTAGCCGGCGTACAGGCCGAGGTCCGGTTCGTTGGGACCGAACTCCTCCTTGTGGTGCGCCATGTGGCTGCGGCGATAGGCGTCGAGCGGCACGAACGCCGGGTAGGCGACGAGCCACTTGCCGACCCAGTCGTTGGCGGGCCGGTTCGAGAACAGCAGACGGTGGGCGGCCTCGTGGCCGAGGATCGAGAACCGGGCGAACGCGCGGCCCATGAGCAGGAACGCCGCGATCCACGCGACGACGCCCCACCACGTGGATCGGTCGGCGATCCACGACGCCGCGACGAGCACGCCGACGGACTGCACCCACACGCCGACCACATGGAACACGTTGGCGACGTTCGGGATTCGGTACAGCTCGTCGCGCAGCGCGCCGACCGGGCGTCCCTTGGGGCCGAGCGTGTCGGTCGGCAGGACGTCGGGCAGCAGCGCCGGGTCGGGGACCATCGTTCCGGGACGACGCAGGGTCGACGACGTGGGAGTCGAGCTCATGCGCCCATATTACGCAATCTCGACACGCACGGCGAGAGCGTAAGATGTGGCGGTGGTCGCTAGGGTCCCCGAGATGCCGGCGACGGAGGAACGACTCGAGGGCGAGCGACCGCTGACGGCCCGGTCGGTGCTGGCCTCCACGCTGCTCGGCTCCGATCCGCCGCGGCTGCCGGTCTCGTTCCTGGTGCGGACCTGCGCGCTGTTCGGACTGGCCGAGGGAACGGTCCGCACGGCGCTGTCGCGCATGGTGGCCGCCGGCGAGGTGACGAACGACGGTGACGGCTGGTACTCGCTCACCGGCGAGCTGATCGGACGCCAGGAGCGCCAACGACGGAGCCGCGCGGCCGAGACACGCGAGTGGTCGGGCCGCTGGCGCCTCGCCGTGGTGGCCCCGGGCGCCCGACCGGCCCCTGAGCGCGCCGAGCTCCGACGACTCATGCTGCAGCTGCGCTTCGCCGAGCAACGCGAGGGTGTCTGAATGCGGCCCGACAACCTGGCGCGCACACCGGAGCTCGAGTCGACCGTCGACGCGCTCGGCCGCTGCACGTGGTTCAGCGCGGATCCGGACCTGCCGTTGGACCGTTCCGACGTCGAGCTCGCGGCGAGCCTGTGGGATCTCGACGCGTGGGCCGAGCGGGCCGACAAGCTCCGTCGGGCGATGCGACCGCTCGGGGCCGAGCTCGACGCGGGTGCGCGTGAGTCGCTCGCACCCGGCTTCGTGCTGTCCGCTGCGGTGCTGCGGCACTTCGTGGCCGACCCACTGCTGCCGCGCGAGCTGACCCCGCGCGACTGGCCCGGTCCCGCGCTGCGCCGCGAGTACGACCGCTACGACGCGCTGTTCCGTCGTCGACTGCGCGAGTGGTCGGCGGGCTGAGCCCGGGGGCGGGGAGTGGCGGCGCAGGTGGCGGCGCACGTGGAAGGGGAGTGGCGAGGGGAGCACCCGCGTTGCACTCGGTAGCGTTGGCGACGTGACCGACTCATCACAGGCCTCGACCGCACCCGATCCCGAACGCTTCTACCTGCGCCAGCTGCTCGCCGGCCGGGACTTCGCGGTCAACGACCAGATCGCCCGCCAGATGGTCAACTTCTCGTACCTGATCGGCGACCGGGTGACGCGGGAGTGCGTCGTGGTCGACCCGGCCTACGGCGTCGCCGAGCTCAAGGCGATCGCCGAGGCCGACGACATGACCCTCACCGGGGCGCTCGTCACCCATTACCACGCGGACCACTGCGGCGGCTCCATGATGGGCTTCCAGATCGAGGGGGTGAGCGAGCTGCTCGAGCTCGGTTCGATCCCGGTGCACGTCCAAGCCGACGAAGCCGAGTGGGTGCTCAAGGTGACCGACCTGCAGCCCGGGGACCTCACCCTGCACGGCGCGGGCGACACCGTGATGGTCGGCGAGATCCCCGTCCAGCTGCTGCACACCCCCGGGCACACCCCGGGCAGCCAGTGCTTCTTCGTGAACGGCGCGCTGGTCTCGGGCGACACCCTCTTCCTCGACGGGTGCGGCCGCACCGACCTGCCCGGCGGCGACCCCGAGGCGCTCTACCTCAGCCTCACCCAGACGCTCGCCAAGGTGCCCGACGACGCCGTCCTGCTGCCGGGCCACGCCTACTCGCCCCAGAGCGCGCAGCGCCTGGGCGACACCCGCGCGAACAACGTCGTGTTCCGTCCGACGTCGCTCGAGCAGTGGATGATGATGTTCGGCCACTGATCGCCGATCCGGTCCACGAACCCCGTGCCGCTGCGTGCGAGGCTGGCGGTGCCATCGAGCGGACTCAGGTCCGGCTCAGTGACATCGTGCTCGGTGACATCGAGCGGACCGGGTCGGAGCTGATCGTGTGATGGAGCGGACAGGATGAGCGACGGCGAGGGGGCACTGCCGACCGAGCTGTCGGGCGACGCGCCGCTCGACCTGGGCGGCATCGGTGGCCTGGTCGGCGACAAGTCCCTCCCCCCGTGGTTCTGGCGGGCGGTCATCGCCGTCGCGTTCTCGGTGCTCGCCTTCGCCGCCGTGCGCGGCGCGCTCGGTCGCCTGACGGGGCTGCTCAGCCTGATCGGCGTGTCGTTGTTCCTCTCGTTCGCGGTCGAACCCGCGGTGAACTGGCTGGCCGACCGCGGCTGGCGTCGCGGACGGGCGACGCTGGCGTGCTTCCTGGTCATCTTCGGTGGCGGCGGCATCTTCATGGGGCTGATGGTCGGCCTGGTGGTCGGTCAGGTCTCGGACCTGGCCCACCAGGCACCCGACTACGTCACCGAGGTCACCAACTGGGCCAACGAGACCTTCGACACCGAGATCACCTCGACCGAGCTCAACGAGACGCTCGCCGACTACCAGGACGACCTGGCCCGCATGGCGACCGACATGGGCGGCCGGGTCCTGTCGGTGACGGGCGCCGCGTTGGGCGTGGTGTTCCAGCTCTTCACGGTGATGCTGTTCAGCTACTACATGATCGCCGAGGGGCCACGGCTGCGACGCAACGTGTGCTCGCTGCTACCCGAACGCCGCCAGCACGTGGTGCTGCGGCTCTGGGAGCTCTCGATCGAGAAGACCGGTGGCTGGGTGTTCTCGCGGCTGCTGCTCGCGACGGTCGCGGGGGTCACCTCATGGGTGGTCTTCGTCGCACTCGGACTGCCGTCGCCGCTCGCGCTCGCGCTCTGGCTGGGCCTGGTCAGCCAGTTCATCCCGGTGGTGGGCACCTACCTGGGCGGCGCGCTGCCGCTGCTCGTCGCGCTCGTGAACCGGCCGATCACGGCCCTGTGGGTGCTGGCCTGGATCCTCATCTACCAGCAGATCGAGAACTACCTGCTCTCACCGAAGATCACCGCCCACACGATGGACCTGCACCCCGCCGTCGCGTTCGGCTCGGCGCTCGCCGGTGCGAGCCTCTTCGGGCCGATGGGAGCGATCCTGGCGTTGCCCGCCGCCGCGGTCATCCAGGCGTTCGTGTCGGCCTACCTCGACCGTCACGATGTCATCGAGAACGACCTGACGAAGCTCGACGAGATCGAGGCGACCCAGGGCGAATCCGCGTTCCGTCGTGCGCTGCGGCGCGTCAGCCGGGACGAACCGATCGAGTAGCTCAGCCCGAGGCGCGCGCGAGCAGGAACCTGCCGAGTGTGCGCAGCAGGCGGCCGCGTTCGTCGTCCCAGTGCAGGCGCGGCTCGGTCCAGTAGAGGTGGACCGCGCCGACCGGAGCGGAGCGCTCGAGGATCGGCAGGTGCAGGCACGAGCGGATGCCCAGGTCGCCGAGCGTCTCGCTCGACCCGGGGGCGACCGGCAGGGCGGTGGCGTCCTCGACGAGCAGGTAGCGCTGGGGGTTCAGCGGCGCGAGGCCCCACGGGAACCAGTCGAGCGGCAGCTCGTCGGGGGCGGCGAACGCGGACGGCGGACGCCGGCACAGTTCGATCACACGGTCGGGGGTCACCGAGTACAGCAGCGACGCGTCCGCCCACGAGCAGTCGCGGACCAGGTCGAGCCCCTCGTCGAGCACCCGCTCGCAGGACCACTCCGTGGAGTGGATCGACAGCCGGTCGACCGCGGTGCTCAGGCCCGCTGGCTGCACCTCGATGGGGTTCGCTGTCATCCGCCGTGTCCCATTGCCACTCGCCTGTCCGCCGCGTCCTGTGGGGCGGGTCCTGACGATCGCCCAACCGGATGGTCGGTCGGAAGGGGCCGGAACTGGAGAAATCAACGCGGCTCGCCGCGGGCCATGATGGCGGGGTGACGCACCTCTACCCCGAGATCGACCACCGCCGCACCGAGTTCCTCGACGTCGGTGACGGACACACGATCGCCGTGCACGAGGCCGGCAATCCCGACGGCAAGCCGGCGGTCGTGCTGCACGGCGGTCCGGGCGGCGGCTCGTCGCCGAAGCAGTACCGGTTCTTCGACCCCGAGCGGTACCGGATCGTGCTGATCGACCAGCGGGGCTGCGGGCGCAGCACCCCGTTCGCGTCGGTCGAGCACAACACCACCTGGCACCTCGTCGCGGACGTCGAACGGGTGCGGACCCACCTCGGCATCGACCGCTGGCTGGTCTTCGGCGGATCGTGGGGGTCGACCCTGGCGCTGACGTACGCCCAGACGCATCCGGAGCGGGTGACCGAGCTGGTCCTGCGCGGCATCTTCATGCTGCGCCCCTCGGAGTTGGCGTTCTTCTACCAGGACGGGGCGAGCCACCTGTTCCCCGACGCGTGGGAGGGCTTCGTCGCCCCGATCCCCGTCGACGAGCGCGACGACATGATCGGCGCGTACCACCGCCGTCTCTTCGGCTCGGACCGTGAGGAGCTGCTGCGCTGCGCGGCGGCGTGGGCGGAGTGGGAGCGGTCGACCGGCACGCTCGAACCGAGCTCCGCCGGCGGCTTCCCCGACGGCCCCGAGGCGTTCGCACGGATCGAGAACCACTACTTCTTCCACGGCGGGTTCTTCGACTCGCCGACCCAGCTGCTCGACGGTGTCGACCGCATCCGGCACATCCCCGCGGGCATCGTGCAGGGTCGCTACGACGTCGTGTGCCCCATGCGATCGGCGTGGGACCTGCACCGGGCCTGGCCCGAGGCGGAGCTGTTCGTGAACACCCTCGCCGGCCACTCGATGTTCGACACCGAGAACGCCTCGGCGCTCGTCGAGTTGTGCGACCGCTTCGCCCGCTCGGGGGAGTGAACCGACCCCCGCACGACCGGCGGGATCAGTCGACGGGACCGGGGCGCTGCGGCCACAGCACCTCGACGCACAACCCGATGTGGTCGCTCGCCATCACACCGGTGAGCGACTCGTGCAGGGCCAGCTCGGCGGACAGCACCCGACCCGCGCCGTCGACCCGGTTGAAGGCGTCACCGACGAACACGTAGTCGATGCGCTTGCGCGGCACGTTGATCGCAGCGGCGATCGGGTGGGTCCGCCACTGCTGGGTCCAGCCGGGCCCGCCGTCGCCGGCGACCCGCCAGGCGTCCTGGTAGTAGGTGCGCCGACCCTCGAGGTCGCACAGCGAGGTCATGAATCGGATCTCGTCGCTGTCGGGCTCCGCGTTGAAGTCGCCACAGAGGATCGCCGGCATCGAGTCGCGGCGGCGACGGGTGCCGGTGGTGCCGTCGAGATCGCCGCGGGCGGACCGGACGTACTCGTCGATCGCGAGGACCTGACGGCGGCGATGGTGGCCGTGCACCGGCGCCGAGGCCAGGTGGCAGCTGAACACGTCGAGACCGGCGGTGCGGGCATGCACGAGCTCCCACGGCACCAGGCCCGGGAACGGGTCGTCGGGGTCGTCCTCGACCGGGAGCGGCAGGTGGTGGGTGGACTCGAAGGGCCAGCGCGACAGGATCGCGGAGCCGAAGTGCACCCCGGCATCGGGCCAGAGCGCCTCGTCGAACGCGTCACCGCCGAAGAAGGTGAACCACTTGCCGGCCGCGTGCTCCGCGACCCATCGGGCCGTGTTCGTGCCCGTGTCGTCGATGCGCTCCCAGATCTCCTGCAGGCAGACGACGTCCGGCCGCAGCCGGTCGATCCACGCGACGATCTCGTGGCGGCGGTCCTCCCAGCCGTGTTCGAGCAGCGACCCGGCGTTGAGCTGCAGCACCTTCAAGGTCGGTCCGGACGGAGCGGCTGGCGGCATCCGCCGAAGGTACTCGTGGAGATCCCGCTCACCCGACCGCAGCGCGGCCCGGGGTCAGCCGCGGCGGACCCACGGCGACGCCGAGCTGTCGAAGCCGAACATCGACGCGGTCTGACTGGCCGTGGCGAGCAGTTCGCCCGACTCGCTCCACAGGTGGGCGACGCCGTGGCCGTAGCTGCCCGCGGCGAAGTGCGCCCGCAGGTCGAGCAGCACCCACTCGGTCGGCGACGCCGCAGCGAAGCGGACCGTGTTGTCGAGGCTGACGCCGCCGGCCACCGTGCGGGCGCCGTGGGCGACCGACAGCGGCACCATGTCCGCCACGAAGGCCAACATGGCCGGCGACAGCGGGACCCGGTCGCGACGACGGCACCACACGCACATCCGCCCGTCGCCGGGGTCCGGGTGGCTGCGGACCTCGGGCTCGCGGAACTCGACGACCGACGAGAAGCCGACGTCGGCCGGCAACCGCGGGATGTCGGTGATCCCCGCGTTGCGCAACATGGCCGCGAAGGGGCCGCCGGAGTCGACGGACTCCTCGGGCGAGACGACCTGCGGGGCGTGTTCGAACGTGCCGCTGAGGCCGTCCACGCGGTGGTGTCCGGTCGCGCCGAGCGACGCGAACATGACGTCGCCGGCGGCGTCGGTCGCGGTGACGCGCACCTGGTTGGTGCGGCGGCCCGGGGCGAGCACCTCGCCCAGCACCGAGACCTCGGCGCCCCCGGGTGCGGTCGACACGAACTGGGTCGTCATCCAGAGCGCGGATCGGTCCGAGACGGCCTCGGCCACGGCGATCGACACGGCGATCGCCGTGCCGCCGTAGAGGCGCCCGTCCTGGCGGGCCAGGTGGTTCTGCACCGTGAAGGAGAACCGCCCCGGGTCCGCGCCCGCCACGAGTCCCAGGAAGTCGGCGTCGGTCATCGGTGCCCGCTCAGACCGGGATGACTTCGAACGACACCGCCAGGTCGACGCCCAGGCGCGGGCCGGTGGCCTCGCCGAAGCCGCGGAGCATGGCGTCCGGGTCGGTGCCCATCGTGCCCTCGGGCAGTGCGTCCAGGTAAACGCGGTGCTGCTCGAGCGATGCGATGCCGCGATCGAGGAAGTCGGTGATGTCGACCGCGTGCGTCGCCTGCGGCGAGCCGCTGAAGGCGACGAAGCGCACGCCGCTCCAGGGCTCGAGTCCCTCGCCGATGAGCTCGGGGAAGATCCAGCGGTTGCCGGCGTCGCGTGCGGCGTCGAGCAGCGCCACGCCCACCTTCCGGTGATCGACGTGGTTCCAGCTCGGCATGCCCCACGACTCGCGGAAGTTCGGGCAGATCAGCACCTCGGGCCGGTGCCGCCGGATGCTCGCCGCCAGGAGGCGGCGGGTGCGCTGGTCGTCCTCGACGAGCCCGTCGGGCAGACCGAGGAAGTCGACGGTGTCGACGCCGACCACCCTGGCCGAGGCGATCTCCTCGTCACGTCGCAGCGGCCCGGCCTCGGCCGGCGACATGCCGTCGATGCCGGCCTCGCCGTCGGTCACCAGCAGATAGGTGACGTCCTTGCCCTGCGCGGTCCAGCGGGCGATGGCCGACGCGGCGCCGTACTCCAGGTCGTCGGGATGCGCGGCGACCGCCAGCGCACGGGTCCAGTCCTCGGGGACCGCCCCGAGCGGATCGGGGGCGTCGGCAGAGGTCGGGTCAGCAGCCATGCCGACAGTCTGTCCGGTCGACCGCCTCACGGGCGGCGATCGCAGCGGTCGGGTCGCCCGGGTGCGTCAGCTGGTCTTCGCCGGGGGCCGGTAGCAGGCCACGAGGGTCAGCACGCCGGCACCGATGCCCAGTCCGGCGGCGATCGCCGCGCCGAGCAGGCTGTCGTTGAAGGTCTCGGTGAGGCCCAACGCGCCGTCGAGCGACCACTCGCCCGCGCCGAGGGCGCCGATCGCCCAGAACAGGACGCCCATCACCATGACGATCTCCCAGCCCTCCTTCACGATGAAGAAGGCGTGGCGGTGCACCGTCCAGCCGGCGACGACCATCGTGCCGATCACGCCGGCGGCGGCGAAGGGCGTCAGCAGGCCGACGAGGATCAGCAGGCCGCAGCCCATCTCGGTGACGGCGGCGACGTACGCGTGCACCTTGCCGTTGGGCTTCATGCCCATGGAGTCGAACCATCCGGCGGTGCCGGGGATCTTCCCGCCGCGGAACATCTTGTTGTAGCCGTGGAGGAAGATCGTCGGTCCGGCGACGAGCCGGAGGATCAACATGATCAGGTCGAACTGCGTCGCGTCCATCGCCGGCGATCGTAGGCGCAGGTCGGGGTGGCTTCGAACCACCCCCGAGGGCTCCGGTAACCTGCTTCCGCACCAGGACCACTGGAGCCTGACCCCGCGGAGGTTATGGGCGTGACGACCGAGGCCGAACCCACTCTCGCCGGCGATTTCCCGCCGGCGACCGAGGAGCAGTGGCTCGCCCTCGTCGACAAGGTGCTCAAGGGTGCTCCGCTGTCGAAGCTCGAGTCGACCACGCCGGGCGGCCTGCCCGTGCACCCGCTGTACACCCGTGCGGGCACACCCGACGGCGGCGACGTATCCGGCGTGCCCGGCTCCGCCCCGTTCACCCGGGGTGCCGTGGCCGCCGCTCGTCCCGAGGGCGCATGGGGCATCCGCACCCTGGTCACCGCACCCGACCCGTCCGACGCCAACAAGACCATCCTGCGTGAGCTCGAGCGCGGCACCACCGAGCTGACCATCCGGTTCGACGAGGCGTTCCGCACGGGGGTCACACCGCACGACGCGGCGTTCGCCGAGCTCGGCGGCATCGGCGGCGTCCTGTTGGGCACGACCAAGGACCTGGCCACGGTGCTCGACGGCGTCTTCCTCGACCTGGCGCCCGTCCACCTGGAGCCCGGCGCCCAGTTCACCCGCGCCGCCGAGCAGCTGATGGCGGTCTGGGAGGCCCACGAGCTCGACCCGAGCTCAGTGCGCGGCGGCTTCGGCGCCGACCCCATCGGCGTGCTCGCCGCCACCGGCCGGCTGCCCCAGGGCATCGAACCCGCTCTGATCGAGCTGTCGTCGCTCGCCGCTCGTGCGTCGCGCACCCACCCCGGCGTCCGCACCGTCAGCGTCGATGCCTCGCCGTACGTCGATGCCGGCGCGAGCGAGGTCCAGGAGCTGGCGGTGATGCTCGCCACCGGTGCGGCATACCTGCGTGCGCTGTCCACCGTCGGCCTCGACGCCGATGCCGCCTGCGCCCAGATCGAGGTGACGCTCTCCGCCGATGCGGATGTCTTCACCGGGATCGCCAAGCTGCGAGCAGCACGGCGCCTGTGGTCCTCCATGACCGCAGCGTGCGGCGCGTCCGACGCCGCGCAGGCACCCGTGCTGCACGTGCGCACCGCCGAGCGCATGCTCACCCGACGCGATCCGTGGGTGAACCTGCTGCGGGTCACCGCGGCGAGCTTCGCAGCGGGCCTCGGCGGGGCCGCCTCGGTCACCGCGCTGCCCTTCGACGCCGAGCTGGGCGAACCCGTCGAGCTGGGTCGACGCATGGCGCGCAACACCCAGCTGCTGCTGCAGGAGGAGTCGAACCTCGGGCGGGTCATCGACCCGGCGGGTGGGTCCTGGTACGTCGAGTCGCTCACCGACGAGATCGCGACCGCGGCGTGGGCGCTCTTCGCCGAGCTCGAGGCCGCCGGCGGTCTGCCGGCGGTGCTGCTCGACGGCAGCCTGGCCGCCCGCATCGCCGAGGTGCGCGACGACCGGCTGCGCCGGGTCGCCACACGTCGCGAGCCGATCACCGGTGTCAGCGAGTTCCCCGACATCGCCGAGGCGCCGCTCAACCGCACCGAGCCCGACCTGAGGACGCTGCGGTCACGGGCGACCAGCCAGGCCGGACCGGCACCCGCCCGCCCCGCCGGCGACACACCGACCGAGTGCGAGCCGCTGCCGAAGGTCCGCTGGGCCCAGCAGTTCGAACGTCTGCGCGACGGCTCCGACTCGTACATGGCGGCCACCGGCGGGCGACCGAAGGTCTTCCTCGTGAACGTCGGCCCGGTCGCGGTGCACACCGCCCGTGCCACGTTCGCCAAGAACTTCTTCGAGGCGGGCGGCATCCAGGCGGTCACCAGCGAGCGCGGCGCCACCGTCGGCTTCGACGACCCGGCCGACGCGGTCGCAGACGTGTTCGCCGACGGCGCCCACCTGGTGTGCATCTGCTCGTCCGACGCCCTGTACGCCGAACGTGCCGAGGCCATGGCGAGCGCGCTCGCCGCCGCGGGGCTCACCAACATCTACCTGGCCGGCAACCCGGGCGATCGTCGCGACGCCGAGCTCGCCGCGGGGGTCACCGAGTTCGTGCACGTCGGCGTCGACGTGCTCGACGTGCTGCAGCGGGCACATGACCACATCGGCACCCCCACCGGCGCGGTGACGCGATGAACACGGCATCACGTCCCGCCGCCCCCACCCGGATCGCCACGGAGGCAACCCGATGAGCTTCGAGGTCCCCGACTTCTCCGACCCCGGCCCGACCGGAACGCCCCTGAGCGGTCCCGCGCCCACCGCCGGTCCCGGCGAGCCGCGGCTCGACGACGCCGTCTGGAACACACCCGAGGGCATCGACGTCAAGGCGCTCTACACCGCGGGCGACCTCGACGGGCTCGACTTCCTCGACACCTACCCGGGCATCGCGCCCTTCCTGCGTGGGCCGTACCCGACGATGTACGCCAACCAGCCGTGGACGGTGCGCCAGTACGCCGGGTTCTCGACCGCCGAGGAGTCCAACGCGTTCTACCGCCGCAACCTCGCCGCCGGTCAGAAGGGCCTCTCGGT
>JALYWI010000121.1 GCA_030852785.1 Actinomycetota bacterium | reverse complement strand
GTCGGGGCGGCGTCGGCCGCCGGCGCCCTCTCCGCGTTCGACTCGGGTGCCGATCTGGGCGACACCCTCATCGCCGCGGCCGACGAGGGCCTCGTCGAGCTCGAGGCAGGCCTGCTGAACAACCCTGAGCTGGCCGAACGCGGCGCGGTCGACGCGGCGGCTGCGGGGTTCCTGTTGCTGCTCGACGTCATGGCCAGCACCGTCACCGGCGAGCCGCTGCCCGAGCCGCCCTCGGAGCTGCCCTCGGTCGGCTCCGACGGTCGCCGCTACGAGGTGCGGTGTCGGATCCGGCCGCACGACGGCTGCGGGATCGAGTCGGCCAACTGGTTGGAGTCCACCTGGTTCGAGCTGGGCGAGCTCGTGGAGTTCGAGGGCCTCGGGGCGACGTGGCGCGCCGGTGTGATCACGGCGTCGCCGGGAGCCGCCGTCGAGGCGATCTTCGAGGTCGGCCGTCCCCAGGACCTGCACATCGGCCTGGCACCCAGCGCCTCGTGACGGCGGGAAGCTCCGGGGCGGACGCCGCCGGTCCGATCACGCTGCACGACCTCGCGGCGATCCCCGTCGAACGACTCTCGGGTGTCGGCCCCAAGAAGCTGACCGGGTTGCACAGCCTGGGCATCGAGGACCTCGACCAGCTGCTCGCCCACTATCCACGCCGCTACATCGACCGCTCGAAGGAGTCCCGCATCGCGCAGCTGGTGCCGGGCGAGGAGGCGTTGGTCCTCGGTCGGGTCGGCTCGGTGAGCTCACGACGGACGCGCAACGGCAAGGTGATGGTCACCGCCGAGGTGCGCGACGAGTCCGGCTCGCTCAAGCTCACCTTCTTCAACCAGTCGTGGCGGGAACGCCAGCTCGGCGACGGACCCGACGTCGCGCTGTTCGGCAAGGTCGAGACCTTCAGCGGTCGCCGCCAGATGACCAATCCGGTGGTCGACCTGCTGGGCAACCGGACGGGCAAGATCGTCGCGATCTATCCGCTGACCGAGAAGTCCGGGCTGAGCACCTGGGACCTGGGGGAGTGGGTCGCGCAGACGCTGCGTCGTTGTGAGCGACGCGGCCTGGCGGACCCGGTGCCCGACGACGTGCTGGAGCGGTTCGAGCTGCTCGACCGCAGCGCTGCGCTGCACGGCATCCACGCGCCGGAGTCGATGGCGCACATGGTGCGGGCCCGGCAGCGGCTGGTCTTCGACGAGCTGCTGCGGATCCAGCTGTGGCTCGTGCAGCGCAAGCGCGACATCGAACGGTCGTCGACCGGCATCCGACAACAGGTCGGTGACGACGCGGGTCCGGCGCCGGGGCTGCTGCGGTCCTTCATCGAGGGGCTGCCCTACGAGCTCACCGGCGCCCAGCGTCGAGCCGTCGAGGAGATCTGCGGCGACCTCGCGTCGCCCGTCCCGATGCACCGACTGCTCCAGGGCGACGTGGGTGCCGGCAAAACGCTCGTCGCCGTCGCCGCGATGCTCGTCGCGGTCCAGGGCGGTCACCAGGGTGCCCTGATGGCGCCGACCGAGGTGCTCGCCGAGCAGCACCACGCGTCGATCACCTCGATGCTCTCGGGAATGACGGTGGCCGAACCGGGCAGCCTGCTCGGTTCGCGTCCGCTTGCGGTGGCGCTGCTCACCAACCGGGCCAAGGCCGCCGAGCGTCGACGCATCCTCGAGGGGCTCTCGACGGGCACGATCGACCTGGTGGTCGGCACCCACTCGCTCATCCAGGACACCGTCGCGTTCTCGTCGCTCGGGGTGGTCGTGGTCGACGAGCAGCACCGCTTCGGCGTCGAGCAACGCGCCGCACTGCGCGCCGCGAACGCCGACGGCACCGTGCCCGACGTGCTGGTCATGACCGCCACACCGATCCCGAGGACCGCGGCGATGACCGTGTACGGCGATCTCGACGTGACGGTGCTCGACGAGCTGCCGCCGGGGCGGACGCCCATCGCGACCACGTGGGCCCGGGACGAGGCCGACGAGGCCGCCACCTGGGCGCTGGTCCGCTCCGAGGTCGAGCGTGGCCGCCGTGCGTTCGTGGTCTGCCCGCTGATCGAGGGGTCCGACAAGCTCGAGGCCGCCTCGGCCGAGGAGACCCACGAGCAGCTGTCCCACGGCGAGCTGGCCGGGCTGCGCCTGGGACTGCTGCACGGTCGCATGCCCTCGGACGACAAGCAGGCGGTCATGGACGCGTTCCGGACCGGGGAGCTCGACGTGCTCGTCGCCACCACGGTGATCGAGGTGGGCGTCGACGTGCCCTCGGCGACGGTGATGGTGGTGCTCGACGCCGACCGCTTCGGCATCGCCCAGCTACACCAGCTGCGTGGCCGCGTCGGTCGAGGCGTGGACGCCAGCCACTGCGTGCTGGTCGCCACCGGCGAGGTGTCCGAGGACGGCGAGCAGCGCCTGCAGGCGATGGTCGCGTCGACCGACGGCTTCGAGCTCGCCGAGGTCGACCTCGACCTGCGCGGCGAGGGCACGGTCATGGGGGAGCGCCAGAAGGGTCGCAACGACCTGAAGCTCGCCTCGCTGCGGCGGGACCGTGAGTGGGTGGAGCGGGCACGAGAGGTCGCGCTCGACCTGGTCGGCGACGGGACCGGCCTCCGGGCGCACCCGCTGCTCACCGAGGAGCTGGAGCTCCTGCTCGATGACGAGGACGCCGAGTTCCTGCAGAAGTCCTGAGTCGCCAGCTCACGAGCCGATGACAGCGTGCGCCGACGCGCAGGAGCGCGCGAGACCCTCGGTGAATCCGATGTCGAGCGCATGGCGGAGGTCGTCGTCGGTGACGAAGCGTGCCGTGATCGCCATCGTCGCCGAGGCGTCCGAGGTCGCCGTGATGTCGACGGTGATCGCCGTCGGGTCGAGCCCGTCGCTCTCGAAGGTGAACGAGAGGTGGGTCGGCGCGTCGACCGCACGGATCGTCCAGTGTCCGCGGATCACCCCTCCGTCGGTCGTGACCGTGACCTCGACCGTTCCGCCGGGGCGCAGGTCGTGGCGATCGACCGTCATGGGCATGCCCGGCGGGCCCCACCAGCGCTCGAGCTTCGCCGGGTCCGAGAAGAGGGTCCACACGACCTCGATCGGGTGGTCGAAGTCGGTCGTGAGCACCGCGGCACGTTCGGCGTGATCGACATGTGACTGCACCTTCGGCTTCATCGGTCGCCCATCGGTTCGTCGGAGATCACGTCGTGCATGCGCTCGACGCGATCGTGCCACTGGTCGCGCAGCTCCCCGAGCGCGGTGCGCACCTCGTCGAGGGCCTCGGGACGAGCCCGGACGTACCGGTGCCGGTGCACGGGGCGCTTGACCACGAGTCCGGCGTCCTCGAGGACGGCGACGTGGCGCTGGACCGCAGCGAACGACATCGGGTACTCGGCGGCCAGGTCGCCCACCGCCACGTCGTCGCGCATCGTGCGCCTCACGATGTCCCGGCGTGTCGGGTCGGCCAGCGCCCGGAGCCGTCGGTCGATCTGCTCTGATACAATCATCGTGTTGTATGATAGCGGCGAACCACTCAGGAAGGTGGATGCGCGATGCGGATCGTGTTCATGACGTTCATGTCGCTCGACGGGGTCACCCAGGGACCGGGTGGTCCCGACGAGGACACCAGCGACGGCTTCGATCGGGGCGGGTGGTTCGTGCAGTACCTCGACGAGACGTTCGTCGGCACGGTGCAGGCCTGGACCGAGGCCGCCGATGCCTATCTGTTCGGGCGCCGCACCTACACCGCGTTCGCCGAGGCGTGGCCGAACATGCCCGACCTCGACGACCCGGTGGCACGGAGCCTCAACGGCTCGCCCAAGTTCGTCGCGTCGAACACGCTGGCCGACTCCGACGCGCGGTGGGGACCCGCGACGGTGCTGCGCGGCGACGTCGCCGCAGCGGTGGCCGCCCTGAAGGAGCAGCCGGGGCGCGAGCTGCAGATCCACGGCAGCACCACCCTCGGACGGTCGCTGCTCCGCGCAGGAGTGGTCGACGAGCTGCGACTGGTCGTCGCGCCGGTGATCGTCGGCGACGGCCGGCGCCTCTTCGAGCGCACCGATCACGCCATCGGCCTTCGACCCGTCGACGTGGTGTCGACACCGGGCGGTCTCTCGGTCCAGACCTACCTGGTCGACGGGCCCGCGACGGCGGGCACCTACGACCCGAGCGTGCACACCTTCGCCGACGGCGCCTGAGCGGCCCGGATCTTCAGCTCCGGGAGCTCAGCCCCGCGTGAGCGCCGAGGGCGGCAGCGTGGGCAGCGACGACTCCGGCGCAAAGGCGACGACGATGCTCATGCCGTCCTCGGCGAAGGGCACGGCCGCAGGATCGTCGGTCACGACCATGATCCCGTCGCCGCTCTCGGAGGCGGCGGCCGAGTACACCCAGACCTGGACCTCGCCGTTCGACGAGCCGCAGGAGTCGCCATCCGCGAGCGTCGCGCCCGCGACGGGAGTCGGCGGCTCGGTCGAGTCGAGCTCGGCCGGTACGGCGTTCGAGGGCATGGTGATCGAGCCCGGTTCCAGGACGATGCCCATCGCCTCGGCCAGATCGCCGACCGTCGGCGTGGCGTCGCCGCCCGTCACCGCGACGGTGCCGTCGGCCCCGGCCGTCACGCCGCCGTGGGTGCCGGTCAGCGGCTCGATGAACCGCCCACAGATGCTGAGCCCGACGGGGATCGTCCACGTCGTACCGGCCGGGGGTCCGTCGCCCAGCTCCGACACCGCGCTCGCGTCGACCTCGTCGACACCCATCGACGAGCCGAACTGCGACGCGGCGCTCGTCGAGGTCGACGACGTGCTCGCCGTCTCGTCGGAGGCGTCGTCGTCGGAGCTGCATGCACCGCCGACCGCGGCCAGGGCCACGATCGCGGCGAGCGCCGCAACGTGACGGGTGTGACGGGCGTAACGGGCGTGATGGGAGTGGACGGTCAAGGTCAGATCCTCTCGTCGGTGCGGTCCGAGGACACGATGGCCCGCGGGCGTCGGGTCGATCGGCGTTCCCTGGCGACGACGACCGCCGCGACGGCGACGAGCGCGACCCAGCCCGCCCGGAAGCAGTAGATCACCCACTGCGGAGCGATCAGCTCGATCAGGTACATCAGCGGGCTCGTGACGAGTGCTGCGATCACGAGACGGTTGCCCAGCACGTGCGCTGCGGTGCTGTGGACCCTGGGGCTGTCGGCCGGGGTGTCCCGGGCTGCGTTCGCCATGGCCCCGACACTACGGAGAGGACCTCGTCCGCGTCAGATGCCGGTCCGGCGGACCCGCCGCCCCGACGGGCTCGGGTACGGTTCGCCGGTCATGAGGATCGTCGCCGGCACTGCGAGAGGACGTCGACTCGTCGCCCCCGCAGGTGACGCCGTGCGTCCGACGACCGACCGGGTGCGAGAAGCACTGTTCAACTCGCTGGTGTCGCTCGACGCGGTGCGCGACGCCACCGTGCTCGACCTGTTCGCCGGCTCCGGAGCGCTCGGCATCGAGGCGCTCTCACGCGGCGCGACGCACGCCACGTTCGTGGACAGCTCCCCCGAGGCGCTGCGCGCGATCCGGACGAACCTGGAACAGACCGGCCTGGCCGACCGCGCCACCGTGGTGCGCGCCGATGCCCGGGACCACCTCACGCGCGGCGCCGCGACGGCCGCCCGCGTCGACCTGGCACTGGTGGATCCGCCGTACTCGTTCGACGAGTGGCCGTCGCTGCTCGCGGCGCTCGACGCCGAGATCGTCGTCATCGAGTCCGACCGCGAGGTCGACCCCGGCGACGGTGCCACGGTGATGAGAGCACGCCGCTACGGCGGTACGGTGGTGACCATCGCTCGCTACGGGGATCCTGACCCCGGTCGATTCACTCCGGAGGACCGCTCGTGACGGTGGTGCTGTACCCGGGATCCTTCGATCCCATCCACAACGGCCACGTCGAGATCGTCGAGACCGCGTCTCGACTCTTCGACCGCGTGGTCGTCGCCGCCATGCGCAATCCGCAGAAGGGCGAGCCGCTCTTCAGCCTCGACGAGCGCCAGGAGCTCATCGAGGATTCGCTGGCACACCTCGACAACGTCGAGGTCACCATGTTCTCCTCGTTGGTGGTCGACCTGGCACGAGAGGTCGACGCGCACTTCATCGTGAAGGGCCTGCGTGCGGTCTCCGACTTCGAGTCCGAGTTGCAGATGGCGCAGATGAACAAGTCCATCTCCGGGGTCGACACGCTGTTCGTCCCGTCGGCATCGAGGAACTCGTTCCTCGCGTCCAAACTGATCCGTGAGGTCGCCCGCTTCGGCGGCGACGTCACCACGATGGTGCCGCCGCCGGTGGCCAATCGACTCACGACCAAGTTCGGCGGCGGCTGACCCACGTCGCCGCTCAGAAGACCTGCGATCACGAATGAGCCTGTGATGGAGACGCCATGAGCCCCCGAGCCTTCGACGAACTCGACGACGAGCGCGTCGAGCCTCCGCGTCAGAGCGACCGTCGGCGTGACGCGGACTCCCAGTTCCGCATGCCCGAGTCCGAAGGCATCCTCCGACGGGTGATCGAGATCATCGACACCTCGCCCGGCATGCCCATGTCGGCGTCGGTGCGGGTGAACAAGGAAGAGGTCCTCGAGCTGCTCGACGAAGCCGTGTCGCGCCTGCCCGACGAGCTCCGCTCGGCGCGGTGGCTGCTCAAGGAGCGCGAGGAGTTCATGGCTCGCTCGCGTCGCGACGGCGAGGAGCTGATCGCGGACGCCAAGTCCCGTGTGGCCCACATGGTGCAGCGCACCGAGGTGGCCAAGGCGGCCGAGCTGCGGGCTGCGCAGATCATTGAAGAGGCAGAAGCCTCGTCGCGGCGCATGCGTCGTGAGACCGAGGACTACTGCGACCAGAAGCTGGCCAGCTTCGAGAACGTGCTCGCCAGGGTGCAGAAGACCGTGGCGGCAGGACGCGACCGGCTCTCGGCGCCGACGATCGAAGAGGCGGAGCTGGGCGACCGCTCGGACCCGCCCACGGGTTCGGTGCAGGTCCCCGTCTTCGACCAGGACCAGTGACCGACACCGGGCTCCGGCTGGGCATCGCCGAGCTCCGACGTCGGCCGGGCAACCGCTACGTCGTGCAGCGCCAGGTCCCCGTCGGTGAGATCGCGACCTCGACGGCGTCGATCCCCCCGCCGCACGAGGTCGGCGTCGATCTCGTGCTCGAGGCGTTGTCCGACGGCCTCACGGTCACGGGCACCATCTCGGTGCCGTGGGAGGGGGAGTGCCGTCGTTGCCTCGAACCGACCAGCGGCGTCGCGACCGCCGAGGTGCTCGAGGTCTTCAAGGACCGACCCGACGAGGGCGACACGCATGCGATCGACGGTGACCAGGTCGACCTGGGCCCGGTCGTGCACGACCTGGCGGTGATGTCCCTGCCGTTGGCGCCACTGTGCAGCGACGACTGCGTCGGACCGGCGCCCTCGGAGTTCCCCGTCGCCACGGAGTCCGAACCCGTCGAACCCCCTGCCGATCCTCGTTGGGCAGCCCTGTCGGAGCTCCGCTTCGACTCCGAGCCCGAGGACTAGGTAGGCTGTCCCGTCCGCGCCGATGCCAACGCGTCCGGCGACCCCTCCAGAGCAGCGACCCCTCGGTCCAGAAGCAGAGCAGAGACGACCATGGCTGTCCCCAAGAAGAAGACCTCCAAGGCCAAGAGCCGTAGCCGGCGTGCCTCCAACTGGACCCTGAAGCCGGCCGCCCGGAGCGTGTGCCCCCGCTGCAGCGCCTCGAAGCTGCCCCACGTCGTGTGCGGCAACTGCGGTTGGTACGCAGGCCGTCAGGCCATCGAGGTCGACTGAACCAACCTGATCCGAGGTGTCGTGCGCAGGCCCACCGGTCCGCCGACGCCGTTGACGATCAGTCATCGGACATCGCCCGCGGTGTCGCGCCCGAGGGCTACAGTGTCGACACTTCGCCGCGCCCCAGCGTGACCGCGGCCGTCAGAGGAGAACGAGAGCGAACGTGGCTGCCGAGACCGACACCCCATCGGGTCAGATCGACCGAGCCGAGGTGCTCGCACTCATCAAGGACCAGCTGGCCGACATCCTCGAGATCGACCAGGCGACCATCAACGAGGGTGATTCCTTCACCGAGGACCTCCATCTCGGCTCACTCGAGCTCATCGAGCTGGTCGAGGCCATCGAGGAGGAGTTCGGTGACCGTCGCGCAGGGTTCCGGATCGAGGACGAGGACCTCGAAGACCTGAAGTCCGTGCGTGATGCCGTCGACTACGTCGTCGTCCGACTCTGAGCCGGCGGCTGCGACGGCGTCCGACCCCGATCCGCGTCGCGAGCTCTGTCGACTGCTCGACTACGAGTTCAGCGACGCCTCCCTGCTCGACCTGGCACTGCGGCACCGCTCGTGGTGCTCCGAGAACGGCGCGGTGGAGTCCAACGAACGACTCGAGTTCCTCGGCGACGCCGTGCTCGGGTTGGTCGTCACCGATCACCTCTACCGGTCGGTCCCCGGGACCGCCGAGGGTGTGCTCGCACGACACCGCTCCGAGCTCGTGAGCGCGACCGCGCTCGCCGGGGTGGCCCGCGGCGTCGAGCTGGGCGCGGCGCTCGCGCTGGGCAAGGGTGAGCAGTCGACCGGCGGCCGGGCGAAGACGTCGATCCTCGCGGACGGCATGGAGGCCGTGATCGGCGCGGTGTACCTCGACGGAGGTGTGGGCGCGGCGACGACGCTGGTGCTGCACCTGCTCGAGGACCGGATGGCCGAGGTGATCGACGGCGGCCTGGCGAGCGACCACAAGTCGCGGCTGCAGGAATTGGCGGCGCACAGGTTCGGCCAGCTGCCGCGCTACGTTCTCAGTGAAGACGGGCCCGAGCACGAGAAGCACTTCTGGGCCAGCGTCGAACTCGGTGGCGAGATCTGGGGCACGGGAGAGGGCCGGACCAAGAAGGAAGCCGAGCAGGCTGCAGCAGGAGACGCCGTCGTGCGTCTCGAGCAGGAGCCGTCCAACCACAGGCCCCCCGGGGGCGGCGCCCAGCGCGCCGCTCAGAGCCCCCGCGGCGGCAACCACGAGAGCGGATCAGTGACCACATCGACCGACCACGAACACGATCGACGGAGCCCGGCGGCGTCGCAGGACGAAGGGGCCACACCGGAGACCGCGGGAACGACCCGAGGGGGAGACCATGCCTGAGCTGCCAGAGCTGGAGCTGTTGCGACGAGACCTGGAGCGAGAGGTCGGCGATCGCAAGATCAAGACCGTCGAGGTGCCCGTCGCGGGCGTCGCGAAGCACCCGAACAAGAAGGGCCTGATCGCCGCGCTCGAGGGCGCGAAGCTCACCGGCGTGACCCGCCGGGGCATGCTGCTGCTGCTCGGCGTCGAGGGGACCCACAAGCTGGTCATCTCCCTCGGCGAGCACTCCCGCATGACCCGCAACCAGGCCAAGGAGGCGCTCGCCCCGGGCACCGCCCTGGTCCTGACCTTCACCCAGGGCGGTCAGCTCCGGCTGGTCGACCCGAAGAAGGAGGCGACCGTCGAGTACGTCGAGAACGACGAGCTCGACGAGCTGCACCCGGAGCTCGCCGCGCTTGGCCTCGACACCGTCGACGAGCCCGTGTCGTGGACGACCTTCGGTGAGAACCTCATGCGTCGCGACGGCAAGCTGAAGTCGATCCTGATGGACCCGACGTTCCTGGTGGGCATCGGTTCGATCTACTCCGACGAGATCCTCTTCCAGTCGGGCCTGCGCTTCGACCGGTCGACCTCGACGTTGTCGGCCCAGGAGATCCGTCGCCTGTACCGGGCGGTCGTGGAGACCGTGCACGAGGCCTTGAAGTACGGTGGCACCTCGCTCGGCGACGACGGGTGGGTGGGTCTCTCCGGCGAGCCGGGTGAGTACCAGCAGTACATCACCGTGTACAAGCGAGACGGCGAGATGAGCCCCCGGGCACGGGGTCCCATCGTGAAGGCCCGTTTCGGCAACGGCTACACCTACTTCTGCGAGCAGACACAGGTCTGACCGTCCCGTCGGGGCCGGCGGCCGCACCGGTCCCCAGTCCACCAGCACCCGCACACCTGCAGGAGTAGACGTGTTCCTGAAGACACTGCAGATCAAGGGGTTCAAGTCGTTCGCCGATGCCGCGACGCTGACCCTCGAGCCGGGTGTGACCGTCGTCGTCGGACCCAACGGCTCGGGCAAGTCGAACGTGGTCGACGCCATCGGATGGGTGCTCGGCGCGCAGAAGCCGTCGATCGTCCGCTCCCAGAAGATGGACGACGTGATCTTCGCCGGCACCTCGAAGCGACCGGCGCTCGGTCGCGCCGAGGTGTCGCTGACGATCGACAACTCCGCGGGTCACCTGCCGATCGACTTCACCGAGGTGACCATCACCCGGTTGCTGTTCCGCTCGGGTGACAGCGAGTACGCGATCAACGGCGTGCCGTGCCGCCTGCTCGACGTGCAGGAGCTCCTGAGCGACTCCGGTGTCGGGCGTCAGCAGCACGTGATCATCTCGCAGGGCAACATCGACGGCGTGCTGAACGCACGTCCCGAGGAGCGCCGCCTGATCATCGAGGAGGCGGCGGGTGTCCTGAAGTACCGGCGTCGCAAGGAGCGTGCCGAGCGCCGCCTGACGGCGACCGAGGCGAACCTGACCCGGATCCAGGACCTGCTCCGAGAGGTCCGTCGCCAGCTCCGCCCGCTGGAGCGCCAGGCCGACGCCGCCCGTCGCCACGGAGATCTGGTGGCCGAGCTGTCGGCGCTGAAGCTGTTCGTGGCCGGCAAGGAGCTCGCTCGACTGCGTTCGCAGCTCGAGACCGGCGCCACCGCGCAGACCGAACTGCGCGGCAAGGACCAGGAGCTGCGGGCGAAGCTCGCCGAGCTCGACGCCCAGGTCATCTCGACCGAGGCGCAGCTGTCCGCGCTGGGCGGGCGTGACGTGGGCGACGCCCTCGTGCGCTACGAGACCCTGCGCGAGAAGGGACGCGGCCTCACCGCACTGCTCGCCGAGCGGCGCCGTGGTGTCGAACGCGAGCTCCACTCGTCGGTCGACGCGGCGGTCATCGCCTCGCTCGAGTCCGAGCAGTCGCAGCTGCGCGCCGAGTCCGCCCGTGCCGAGCGCGACGGCGAGGCCATCCTGGTCGAGGCCGCAGAGCTGCAGGAGGCCGAGGGCGACCTGGCCGAGCAGCGCCGCCGCTTCGAAGAGGAGTGGGGTGACGGCATCCCCGCGCCGACCGGCGAGGCAGCCGGCGTCCGTGGTGAGCTCGCCGCCCTGCGCTCCGCGATCGAACGCACGGGCAACGACCGCACACGGCTGCAGACACGACGCACCTCGCTGGCCGAACGAGTCGAACGCCTCGCCGCCGAGCGCGCCGCGGCCGCCGACGAGCTCAGCGC
>JALYWI010000168.1 GCA_030852785.1 Actinomycetota bacterium | reverse complement strand
GGTGTGGCCCGGCCACGGCGTCGAACGGATCGACGGTCGACCGCCGATGCAGCCGGTGGTCTTCGGTGCGCTCGCCGCGCACATCGGGTGCTCGCCCCTCGAGGCCGCCACCGGTCTGGCCCACGGCACGGCGGCGGCGTTGACCACCGCGGCGTTGCGCCTGCTGAGCCTCGACCCCTTCTCGGTCGCCGCCGTGCTCGACCGGCTCCGCCCGACCATCGACGCCGCCGCCGCGACCGGTGCGCAGTGCCCGGATCCGACCGCGCTGCCGCACCGCTCCACCCCCTTCGCCGAGCTCGACCCCGAGCTGCAACTCGTCCAGGAACTCCGACTCTTCGGGAGCTGATCGCCATGCACGACATCGCACACACCCACGACGGCCACACACATGACGCGGACGTGCCCCGCCGCCCGTCGGGCGCCTTCCGCGTCGGCATCGGCGGCCCCGTCGGCACCGGCAAGACCGCGCTGGTCGCAGCGCTGTGCAACCTGCTCGCGGACGAGCTCCGCATCGGCGTCGTCACCAACGACATCTACACGACCGAGGACGCCGACACGCTCCGACGCCGGGGCGTGCTGCCCGAAGACCGCATCGTCGCGGTCCAGACCGGCTGCTGTCCGCACACGGCGATCCGAGACGACATCACCGCCAACCTCGACGCGGTCGAGGACCTCGAGGAGAGAGAGGGTCCCCTCGACCTGGTGCTGGTCGAGAGCGGCGGCGACAACCTCACGCTCACGTTCTCGACGGGCCTGATCGACAAGCAGCTCTTCGTCCTCGACGTCGCCGGCGGCGACAAGGTGCCCCGCAAGGGCGGCCCGGGTGTGACGCGCTCCGACCTGCTGGTCATCAACAAGGTCGACATCGCCCACCTGGTGAACGCGGACCTCGACGTGATGGCCCACGACTCCGCCGCACAGCGCGGCGACCTTCCCACCGCGTTCGTCTCGCTCGTCGAGCCCTCCGGGGCAGGGCCGATCGCCGAGTGGATCACCGACGAGCTCGAGACCTGGCGCGCCGCGCCGACGGGGTGACCGTTGGTGCGCACTGCTCCGTCGGTCGCGACGCAGGCGGTCGGTGAGGACCGCCACGGGATGAAGGCGGAGCTCGAGATCCGACTCCACGCGAGCGCGGGTGGCAGGGTCGACGCATCCGGGCGGCTCGCGGCGGCGCCGTTGTGGTGCCGGTGGGACGGCGACACGCTCTGGATCGTGGGATCGGCAGCGTCGCCGGTCGGTCAGGACGACGTGCGCATCCGATTCGAGGTCGGAGCCGGCGTGCACGCCCGCGTCCGCACCGTGGCCGCGATGGTGCTCTACGCGGCGCGTGGCGACGGGTCGTCGCTGCACACCGAGATCCATGTCGGCCCCGATGCGTCGCTGCACTGGGCGCCGGAGCCGGTGATCATCACCGGCAGAGCCGATCACCGTTCGACGACGCTGGTCGAGGTCGCCGCGGGTTCCCGAGTCACCGTGGACGAGCTGGTGGTCGACGGGCGGAACGACGACGACCGCGGTGGTCGCCTCGTCTCCGAGTTGGGCCTGTCCCTCGACGGGCTGACGAGCCTGCGGTCCTCGTTCGACACCGCCACGCCCGGGTGGAACGGTCCCGGCGGGACCGACGGCGCCCGTTGTCTGGGCACTCGTCTGGCGGTGGGTCACCCGGTCGAGGTGGCGCCGACGGTCGCCGTGTCATCGGCGTGTGCGGGCCTCCTGCGCCCCGAGCGCGGTGGCCTCCTGGCGGTCGCGGTCGCGGACGATCCGGGCAGCGCACGATCCGAGATCGAGCGCCTGCTCCCGATGCGCTGAGGACCGCGACCATCGATCGGACGCCGACCGGTGCTCATGGCCCCCAGAGGAACCAGTCGTCGTTCCCGCCTGCGGTCCGGGGAACCATCCGTTCATCGATGATGTGGTCGGCTCCGACCGTGCGGAGGTCCGTGTCCGGGCAGTTCGCGTCGTCGGCGGTGCGGCCTCCGTTGTAGTGACCGAGGGCCCACTGGTGGCCCGACCAGCCTGCGGCGCTCCGGAAGCGTGGTGCCCGGAACTCGGCCGAGCCGAAGTCGGTGACACACGGGCCGCGGGGTTCGATGACCTCCTGGAACAGCGACGAGTGCACCACGTACGGAGCGTTGGGCAGGCACCAGGTGCCTCCCGACTGCGCCACCGATGTCGTCGAGTCGGTCAACACGAGCTCCCACCCGGTCAGCGGACCGGAGATGTCGCTCACCTCGCTCACCTCGCAGGCGACCCGCCGGACGGTCAGCCGGTACCAACGGTCCTCGTGCAGGTTCAGGACCGTGTGGGGCTTCTGCGTCGGGTTCGTGCTCGCCGACGAGCACGCTGTGCCGCCGTGGCGCAGCGCTTCGCCCCCATAGGCGGCCGGGCAGTAGCCGCTCCAGTCCAGGTACATCCGGGCCTGGTGTCCGCTTCCTCCGAACGCGAGTCCTCCGTGCATGCCGTAGTACACCGACGACGTCGAACTCGTGCCCAGGTTCACGCCGAACGCAGAGAACCACGTGTAGCCCGTCGACCGACGAACCCCTGCGAGGCAGGCGTCGTAGTCCGAACATCCACGTGTTCTGACGCGGACGTCGACCTGTGCCTCGGTCGTACCGCTCGCGACCGGCGAGAGATCGACGTTGTCGGTCATGTACCTCCGACTCGTCTCCGGCGGCACCGTGGTGGTCGTCGCCGGTGCTGGATCCGGTGCGGTGCACGCCCCGAGGACCAGCACCATGCCCACCGCTGCGCACGCGAACGTCGTCACTCGCCTCTGCATCATCTGCCCTCCCGAGCGTTCCCCCACACGAAACTCGGGCAACGGGGGCGGGCCGTCAACGGGGATGCATCCCCAGACCGACCGATGTGAGGCCTCGTCCCGGGGTTCGAGCGCGCCCCGGGACGGGCACGGATGGCGTCAGCCGCGCGTCGAGATGCCGCCGTCGAGCGGGATGATCGCACCGGTCAGGTAGCTGCCCGCCCGAGACGACAGGAACAGCACCGCGCCGACGACGTCGTCGGGGCGGCCGATGCGCCCCATCGGCACGCTCGAGGCGACGAGCTGCTCACCACCCTCGGCGTCGAGCACGAACGCCATCATCTTCGACGGGAACGGACCCGGTGCGATCGCGTTCACGTTCACGTGGTCGCCGGTCAGCCGGTGTGCCAGCTGACGGGTCACCATGTGGACCGCCGCCTTCGACGCGGCATACGGGTAGTTCTCGGTCTCGGGCACCCGCATGCCGTCGACGGAGCCGATGTTGATCACCCGGGCCGGATCGTCCTCGCTCGCCGCGGCGCGCAGCAGGGGCAGCAACCCGGCGGTCAGGCCGAACACCGCCTTGACGTTCGTCGACAGCACCTTGTCCCACGCGTCGTCGGGGAAGTCCTCGAGCGGTGCACCCCACGTGGCGCCCGCGTTGTTCACCAGGAGGTGCAGCTCGGATTCGCGCTCACCGATCGCCGCGACGAGCCCGTCGACGCCCTCGGCGCTCGACAGGTCGGCCGGCAGCGAGATGCACTCCCCGTGCTCGCGGAGCCGTTCCGCCACCGTGTCGCACACCTCGGCCTTGCGCGACGAGATGTAGACCCGGACGCCGGAGCGCACCAGACCTTCGGCGATCATCAGACCGATACCCCGGCTCCCGCCGGTGACGAGTGCGACCTTGCCCTTGACCGAGAACAGCGATGCGACGTCCATCCGCTGACCCTGCCACAGTCGGGCTCAGCCTGCAGCGGCCCCGGCGTCGGGCGACGAGCGATGGCGGAGGTGCCGGAACCAGCGACGCACCCGATCGAGACCGTGGCGCGACTCGTGGTGCTCCTCGACATCGGGCTCGTCCCTGCCGCTGACGTGCATCACCACGGCCTTGATCGCACCGAAGGTCGGCACCGCGAAGAGCGCGCCGATGATGCCGCCGACCGAGAAGCCCCCGATGGCCGCCAGCATGGTCACCGGCGGCGAGAGGCTCACCGCCTTGCCGACCACGGTCGGGATGAGGATGTGGTTGCTCAACAACATGAAGGCCAGGAACGCGAGCGACATCACCGCGGTCGCGCCGACGCCCTCGGTCAGGCTCACGACGAGCACCAGCGCGAAGCCCATCAGCCCGCCGATCTGGGGGATCAACGCGGTGAGCGCCGTCCAGACCCCGAGCACCGGGCTGAGCGGCACGCCGACGACCAGGGCAGCGACCGCGACCCACATGCCGTTCAATGTGGCGATGAGGATCGAGCCCGCGAAGTACTTCGCGAGCACCCGGTAGACGATGCGGCCCATCTCGTCCGCGGCGTCCCGGCGGGCGACCGGGATGGCGGTGCGGATGTCGCCGATCAGGCGAGGACCTTCGAAGAGCACGCCGGCGACCAGGAAGAACGCCAGCAGGAACGCGACGACGCCGAAGCCGACCGTGGCGACGATGCCCGAGATGCTCGAGCCGTCACCGCCGGTGCGTTCGGACAACGAGCTCAGCGCGTCGGTCAGCTTCTGGGACAGATCGGCGTCCTTCAGGGTGTGCCCGACCAGCGGCAGGTCGTCGAGCGACCTGATCGTCGCCGGCAACTGCTGTTCGAGGTTCGCCGACTCCTTGACCAGCTGCGGACCGGCGATCGACAGGAACAGTCCGATGAGCAGCGTGGCCATCGAGATCACCAGGACGGTCGCCCAGCCCCGGCCGAGGCGCGTGCGACGCCGGATGCTGTTGACGACCGGGTCGAGCGCCATCCCGAGGAACAGCGCCACCACGATGATCGCCATCGACGTCGACGCCATCCGGACCGCACCCCAGAGCAGCCAGACGACCAGCAGCGCGACGATCGCCACGACGACGCTCTGCCACGCCAGGTCGACGTGCAGGGTCGCACCCGTCACCGGGTTCGCGGGAGTCGGATCGACCGTTCCGGGATGCTCGTCGACCACCTCTGCGGCGGGTGCGGCATCACGTTCGTCGGCCATCGGGCGAGCTTAGGATCGGCGTGCGCCGGGATCGGGGACACATCGCCGACCCACACCCTGGAGACGAGCAGTTGTCGACCACCCTGAGGATCACCCCCACCTCGTTGATCCGAGCGACGCTCATCGTGGCGGGGTCGCTCGTGGTCGCGATGGTCGCGGGCCGGGCCACGACGACGTTGTGGTGGTTCGCCCAGTCCGCGGTGTTCGCCGCGCTCGCCTACCCACTCGTCGAGCGCCTCGGTCGACACATGCCGAAGTTCGTCGGGGTGCTGGTGATCACCGGCGCGCTCGCGCTCGCAGCGGTCGGGCTCGGCACCGTCGCCTTCACCGAGCTGCGCGCCGAGGCGAACCGCTTCGAGACCGCCGTGCCGGCCGCGGTCGACCGCCTGGAGCAGATCGACGGCATCGGCACCCTCATGAAGGACCTCAACGTCCGCCACCAGGCGGAGCGCTTCGCCGAGGAGATGGCCGAACGCATCCGCTTCCAGGACGCCGACCTGCCGGGCGTGGCCTCGAAGGTGGGCGGCAGCGCCTCGGCGTCCTTCATCGTGTGGATCCTCACCGTGATGCTCGTCTTCACGGGCCCGTCGATGGTCAGGGCGTTCATCGACCTGGCACCGGCACGGACACGCGGCGAGGTCGACCGGGTCGCGCGGACGGCGTACGCACGCGCCGCGGGCTACATGGGCGCCATGTCGGCGCGGGCGGTCGTGGTGCTCGTGCTCGCGTACACGTTGGCGACCGTGCTCGACCTGGACATGCCGGGGCTGCTGGCGGTCGTGGCGGCGCTGCTGTCGTTCGTGCCGTTCGTCGGCATCCTCGCCGGGAGCCTGCCGATCGCCCTGATGGCGTTGCTCGACGGTCCCTCGTACTCGATCGGTGTGCTCGTCGGGGCGCTGGTGCTGCAGGTGGTCGAGGTCTTCGTGCTGCAGCGCCGCATCAACCAGCACACGGTGAACCTGGGGCTCTTCCTCACGCTCGCCGCGGCGATGATCGGGTTCAGCTTCCGCGGGCCCGGCGGGCTGCTGACCGCGGTCGCCGTCGCGGCGATGATCGTCGCCGTGGTGAACGACACCGCAGCGGTCCAGGCGCTGCGGGCTGCGGCGCACTCGGACGGCACAGCGGCCGATCCCGACGACGCTGCGCACGCAGTGCCCGCTAGATAATTCTTCGGCGGTTCCCTGCAGCAGCGGCGCTCGCGGCCGATGGAGCCGGGTGACCTGCCGACCGACGATCGCTCTCCGAGCCCGAGCCCGGATGTCCCGCGCCCGGATGTCCCGCGGCCAACGCGGCGCCGGGCTGATCGAGGTCCTCATCGCGTCGGCGGTCATGACCCCGCTGATCCTCGCCGCGGCGCTCGGTCTGATGACGGGCATGCGGGCGAGTGCGAGCGCGGCGACCACCCAGCGCATCGGTGTGGCGCTGACGACCGCGACGGAGAACGTCAAGGCGATGCCGTACCTGCCGTGCGGCACTCCGGATGAGTACCGCGAGTCGTACGAGCGGTGGCTCTCGGAGCACCCGCCCACGATCGTCGAGGCCCAGCGATCACCCGAGCCGCGGTTCGTCGAGGTGACCTACTGGGACGAGCGCTCGGCGAGCTACACGCCGGAGTGCGCCGAGGACGGCGGTGCGCAACGCATCACGGTCGCCGTCGCCGTGGACCGCACGGCCCGTGAGGCCACCATCGTGACCCGGGCACCGGCGCCCACCCGAGCACTCGAGCTGCGACGATGAGGCGCCGCAGGGCGCAGGACCAGCGCGGCATGACCCTGGTCGAGACGATCCTGGCGCTCGGCCTGAGCGTGATGCTCGTGTTGCCGATGATGGGTTGGGCGCAGCTCGCGATGCACCAGCAGGTCGCCGTGCGCGAACGCAACCTGGCCGGCGCCTCGCTCGGTCTCCTGCGCACCCACTTCCTCCGCGACGTCGCGACCAGCCACCGAGCGGTGGTCGACGGCGACGAGCTCCTCGATTGCGACGGCGGCGGCAGAGGATCCGGCGGCACACCACTGCTCACCCTGTCCCGCGGCGACCAGCGCATCGTCTACTCGGTCGCCCCCTCCGAGGACTCCGCCGCGAGCCTGTGGCGCCGCGTCTGCGATGCCGGCGGCGGCGGCAAGGTCGGCGCGTCCCCGCTCGTCGACGAGGTCAACCCGAAGGTCACCGACGCGTCCTGCGACCACCGCGACTCCCAACAGGTCCTGAGCCTGCTGCGCGACGCCGACACCGGCGTGCTCGGCGGCACCGACGACCCTCGACCCTCGTCGTCGCTCCCGTGTCGTCGCGTCGAGCTGCGGGTCACCACGGCCCAGCTCGACCAGGTCGTGCTCAGCGCCACCGTCCGGGCCGACGGCGACGCCGAGCTCGAGACCGATGAGCTGCTGCCGAACGTCGTGGTCGGCGCCGACCCGCAGACGGGCCCCGCCCCGCTCCGGGTCCAGTTCACCTCGAAGGGGTCGGTCGACCCCCGCGGCGGCGAGCTCCTCTTCCACTGGGACTTCGGCGACGGGACCACGTCGACCGAGGCCGACCCGACGCACACCTACGCGCGGCCGGGCGACCACACCGTCGTGCTCACCGCCGTCAACGAGCTCGGCGGCTCCGCCGCGGCGTCGATCCTGATCACCGCGACGAACCACGCGCCGGTCGCGGTCATCGCTGCGCCCGCGAAGGACGCCGCCGCGTTCCGCGGCGAGCTCGTGCAGTTCTCCTCCAAGGGCAGCAACGACGACGCGGACGCCGCGCGCTCCGGGCGCATCGTCAGCTGGGCATGGGACTTCGGTGACGGCACGACGTCGACCGAGCCGGACCCGATCAAGGCCTACGACCGGCTCCGCCCCGAGGGGTACGTCGTGACCCTCACCGTCACCGACGACGACGGCGCGACGGCGACCGCCGCGTCGCTGCTGCGGATCGTCAACCGGGCACCGACGGTGCAGATCGTCGCGAACCGGACCTCGGGAGCGTCGCCGCTGTCGGTCGACCTCTCGGCGGTCGTCGTCGACGAGTTCACCATGATCACCAACCCGACGCTGACCTACGCATGGGACCTGGGGAACGGCTCGACCTCGACCCTGGCCGATCCGCCGGCGGTCACCTACACCGGAGCCGGTTCACGGACGGTCCGCGTCACGGTCACCGACGACGCCGGCGCCTCGGCGACCGCCACCCAGGTCATCACCGTCACCGCACCCGCCGGCGCACCCGCGCCGTCGAACCTCCGCATGACGAACAGCGGCAACGAGCAGGGTGCTCGCTTCGCCGAGTTCGCCTGGGATCGCGTCGAGTCCGCGCGGGGCTACGAGGTCCGCATGCAGTGCGTCGACTGCGGAAGCACCGCATCTGCGCAGGAGACCGGCACCACCGTCCGCATCCGCGGCCTGACCGCGGCCCGGAGCACCTACACCGCACAGGTCCGCTCCCGCGACGCCGCAGGCAACTGGGGACCCTGGTCGGCATCGATCACGGTGCGACCATGACCACCCCACGCACCATGACCACCCCACGCACCGTGAACCCGCAGCACTCCATGCACACACGCGACTCCATGCACACACGCGGTGGCGCGTCGGTCCGTCGCCTGCTCGCGGACCGGATCGCCCACCGCGGCCAGGGCGGCTTCGCGCTGATGGCCGGCCTGGCCATCTGGGTCGGTGTGAGCGGCGTGACGATGCTCGCGCTGCTCAACATGACGATGACCAGCTCGCGGATCGCGTCGAAACAGGCGGAGAGCGCCGCGCAGTTCCGTGCGGTCGACTCGGCGATGGAGACGGCGGTGACCCAGATCAGCCGGGACCCCGACGCCCTCATCGGCGCGTCGACGGGTCGGGGGGACGGCTCGTGCGTGGAGCCCGTCGGGACCGCTGGCTCCGACGGACTCCGGTACCGCGACGACGAGGGCATCCTCGTCACCGTCACCGCTCGATGCCTCGAGAGCGCCGCCGGGGGTACTCGTCTGGTCGACGCCGACATGGCGACCGAGCAGCCTGCTCCGACGACCCCCACCCCCGCCCCCGCGCCGCGGGCGACGGGAGCGAAGGGCGACGCGGCGGGACTCACCACGAAGCAGGCGGTCCGCTCCGTCGAGCTCGCCGCCGTGATGACGTTGCCCGACGGCACCGTGCGGGCGGCGGGATCCGCGCAGATCCGCGTCAGCGACGTGCGCGGCAACGGGTCGGTGGTCCTCATCGACGACTGGTCGGTGACACCGGAGCGTCCGTACGTCCCGACCACCACGACGACGGCACCCACCACGACGGTGAAGCCGACCACCACGACCGCACCCACCACGACGGTGAAGCCGACGACGACGACCGTCAAGCCCACGACCACGACCGTGAAACCGACGACGACCACTGCTCCCACCACGACGGTGAAACCGACGACGACCACTGCTCCCAGCACGACCGTCAAGCCCACCACCACGACGGTCAAGCCCACGACCACCACCGTCAAGCCTCCCCCGTCGGCGGCCACGTGGACGATGCAGGTCACCTCGGACTGGACCGACGGCTACTGCGCCGAGGTCACGGTCACCAACCCGACCTCGTCGACGCTCACCTGGATCGTCGACACACCGATCGAGGGACAGATCAGCTCCTTCTGGAACGGCGAGTACACCCGCACCGGCAACACCCTGCGGGTCCGGGGCGCCGACTGGAACACGACGATCAACGCCGGCGGGAACACCGGGTTCGGGTTCTGCAGCCTCCGTTGAGACTGCGATCGTCGGGCGCTGCGATCGGCCAGACTCTGTCGTCGGCACATCTCGGCCATCGGCGAGGTTCGGCCGGCCGCACCACCACTCCGTCTACGCACCACCTCCCGGGGGACCACACATGGGCACCAACCAGCGTTCGCAGATCACGATGAGCGACGAGGAGATCGCCACCTACCTGGAACGGCAGCGCTCTGCGACGGTCGCGACCATCGGCCCCAACGGCCTGCCGCACCTGGTGGCCATGTGGTACGCCGTCGTCGACGGCCAGATCTGGTTCGAGACCAAGGGTCGGTCGCAGAAGGCGGTCAACATCGCTCGCGACCCGCGCATCAGCTTCCTGGTCGAGGACGGCCACACCTACGACACGCTGCGCGGGGTGTCGTTCGAGGGCACGGCGGTCGTCTCCGAGGACCCCGATGACCTGTGGAAGGTCGGCGTCAGCGTCTGGGAGCGCTACAACGGCCCCTACACCGATGAGGTGAAGCCGCTCGTCGAGTTCATGCTGCAGAAGCGCATCGCGGTGCGCATCGACGTGGACCGCGTCCGCTCGTGGGACCACCGCAAGCTCGGCATGGACCCGATCCCGCTCGGCGGCAGCACCGCCGAGTTCATCTGAGCGAGAGGGTGGACGAACCGACCGACCCTGGCGCGCCGAGCGGTTGGGAGCTCGCCTACGAGCTCGTGCTCGGGCTGCTCGCGGTCGTCACCGTCGCCACCCTCTTCGTCAGCGGCCCCTGGGCGGCGGTGGTCAACTGGTCCATCTACGCGATCTTCGTCGCGGACTTCGTCGTGCGCCTGCGCCGCGACCCCGAACCGCGCACGTTCCCACGTCGGAACTGGCCCGACCTGATCGCGCTCATCCCCTTCGAGCTGTTCCGCCCGTTCCGGACGATCCGACTCCTGCGCCTGGTCCGCCTGCTGCGCGCCTTCCGGCTGCTGCGCCGGGTCGGGCCGACCACACGCGGGGTGCTGCGCCAGAACGGCCTCGGCTACGTGCTGATCTTCACCGCGGTGCTCATCGTCGCCGGCGGCACCGGCGTCGCGCTGCTCGAGGACGGCATCGACACCTGGGGCGACGGCATGTGGTGGGCGCTGGTGACCACCACGACCGTCGGCTACGGCGACCTGGCCCCGGTGGACGCGCCCGGGCGCCTGATCGCCGTGGTCCTCATGGTCGCCGGCATCGGCACCCTCGGCATGATCACCGGTTCGATCGCGACGTACTTCACGACGCTCGGCGACGAGCGGCTGCCCACCGACGTCCGCTACGTCCGCCAACGGCTGGCCGAGTGGTCGGCGATGAGCCATGCCGAGCGTCTGCGTCTGGCCCGTCTCCTCGACCACATCGTCGAGGACGAGGAGCACACGGCCGCACCGGTCGGTGCCCCGGCGGACGGCGCGCGGTCAGACCCGACGACGACGTGAACCGGCGACGCGGGGACCGTCGGAGTAGTGCTTTCCGTCGTAGTAGCCCGGTCCGGTGTCGGGGCGGCCTCGCTTCGAGGTCCAGCGCCACGTCAACGACACACGTGAGTTCGACGTCGGGTGCGCCGGAACGGCGTGCAGCCAGTCGCGCTGGCACCTGCCGCCCATGACCAGCAGGTCGCCGTGGCCGGGATGCAGCACGACGTCGTCGGTGTTGTCGGCCCTGGCTGCGGGGTCGGTCCACGATCGACGCGGTCGCAGCCGGAAGGGTCGGGCCTCGCCGACCACGAGGATCGCGATCATCGTCTCGTCCAGCCAGCGCATCTGGCGGTCCGAGTGCAGGCCCTGGAAGTCCTCGCCATCGCGGTAGTGGATCGCCGAGACACCGCTGAACCGGACCCGATAGGCGGACTCCAGGTGCATGCCGGTCTGGCGCAACGCCGGATGTGTCTCGGCACGGATCATCGCGCCGAGACGGCGCTCCTCGACATAGCGGTCGAAGCGCCACACGTCGCTCGCGTACCAGTCGGTCGTGGCGAGCACGTGGTCGAGCAGACCCTCGGGATCGCGGGCGAACGCCGGACGCAGATCGACCCAGGAGCTGCCGTCGCCCAGTGACGTCCTCGTCACCGGCGCAGAGCGGTCGATCTCGAGCTCGGGTGGATCGCTCACACGATCGACGGTACCGGGCGGAGCCCTTCGTGGTCTCCGCGACCGACCGCGATTCGACGCACGGCACCGTCATCCTCACTACGCTCCACGAACACTCATGTTCGCAGATGGGGAACGATGCGACCAGGACTCGCCACGACCAGGATCCGACCACGGCGGAGTGCCGGCGCGCTGCTCGTCGCCGTGGCCGTCGCCCTGATCGCCGGGTGCGCGCCGCAGCCGTTCGACCCCGGTCCGTCCGACGGCTTCCCCTTCTCGGTCACACTGCAGCGGAACCTGGTGATCCGCCTCGACGATGGCCGTGAGCTGCGCGCTGACCTCTACACGCCAGCTGATCCCGTCACCGGTGCGCCCGCCTCCGGCCCGTTCCCCGTGATCGTCGGCTTCACCCCCTACGGCAAATCAGGCGCGGCCGATGGCGACATGCCGGGCGGCAACGGGCTCAACCTCGATCTGGTGCGCCACGGCTACCTGGGCGCCGTGGTCGACGTGC
>JALYWI010000155.1 GCA_030852785.1 Actinomycetota bacterium | reverse complement strand
GTTGAACGCGATGGCGCCGATGCCGAGCTCGCCGGCCTTGGTGAAGGTGCCCGGGTTGCCGCAACCGACCCACAGCGGCGGGTGCCCCTTGCCGTAGGGCTTCGGCAGGATGTTGTGGGGCAGCTCGCCCTTGAAGAACTCGCCGTCGAAGGTGTAGTCCCGCTGCTCCCACATGCGCAGGATCTCGGGAGCGGCCTCGTCCCACATCGCCTTGGTCTCCGAGGTGAGCAGGTCGAAGGTGGCCATCTCGTGGCTGCCGGCGCCACGTCCGGTGCCCCACTCGTAGCGGCCCTCGGTGACGTGGTCGAGCATGGCGACGCGCTCGGCGTTGCGCACGGGGTGGTTCACCGGGCGCGACAGGTTCATGATCGCCGAGCCCATGTGGATGCGGCTGGTCTTCGCGGCGATGTAGCCGAAGACGACCTCGGGTGCCGACATGTGCGAGTACTCGGTCAGCGCGTGGTGCTCGCCGAACCAGACGTACTTCCAGTGGAAGCCGTCGGCATGGATGGCGTAGTCCATCTCCCGCCGGATCATCTCGTGCTCGGACGCCGCGTCGTGTGCCGCCGGTCCGGGCAGGTATCCGTTGAAGAAGAGTCCGAACTCCATGCCATCCACCTTCAGGTCGTGCAACAAGAACGTGTTCTAATGTATGGCATTAGAGGAGGCCCGGCAAGACTTCCTCAGGGCTGGTTTCCTCAGGGCTGGTTTCCTCAGGGCCTGGTTTCCTCAGGGCCTGGCTTCCTCAGTCCGGCCGGTGCACCCGGCCGATCGGCACGACCATCGGCGAACCGGCGATGGGGTCGGTGACGATGCGTGACTCCAACCCGAAGACGTCGCGCACCGTGGCCTCGGTGACGACGTCGCCCGGGGGCCCCTCGGCCACGATCGCTCCGGCGCGCATGGCCACCAGGTGGTCGGCGTACCGGCATGCCAGGTTCAGGTCGTGCAGCACGCAGACGATCGTCCGGCCGCGTTCGGTGTTGAGCTCCGAGAGCAGGTCGAGCACCTCGACCTGGTGCGACAGGTCGAGGAACGTGGTCGGCTCGTCGAGCAGCAGGATGTCGGTGCCCTGGGCGAGCGCCATGGCGATCCACACCCGCTGGCGCTGGCCGCCCGAGAGCTCGTCGACCGAGCGGTTCGCCAGCTCGGCGGTCCGGGTGTCGGCGAGCGCACGGTCGACGGCCTCCTGGTCCTCGTGGGACCACTGGCGGAACCAGCGCTGGTGCGGATGACGGCCGCGGGCGACCAGGTCGGACACGACAATGCCGTCGGGTGAGACCGGCTGCTGGGGCAGGATGCCCAGCTTCTGGGCGACCTCTCTCGTCGGCGTCGAACGGATCGCCTCGCCGTCGAGCAGCACGGTGCCCGACCGAGGGGTGAGCAGGCGTGCCAACGCACGCAGCAGCGTCGACTTGCCGCACGCGTTGGCGCCGACGATCACGGTCACCCGACCGGTGGGGATCTCGACGGAGAGGTCCTCGACGATGATGCGGTCGTCGTAGGCCAGTCGGACGTGCTCCGCGGCCAGTCGGGGTGCCGGGTCGAGCAGCGGACCGCGAGGGCTCGTCGCGGTGCTGGTGGTCTCGGTGCCGGCGGTGGACGCGGGCTTGGCGATGCCGTCGTCGAGCAGCTCGGTCATGTCAGCCACCACTTCCGATCTTGTTGGCCCGGGCCAGCAGCCAGAGCAGGTAGGGGGCGCCGACGATCGCGGTGACGACGCCGACGGGCAGTTCGATGGGAGCGAAGGCCCGGCGGGCGAGGGTGTCGGCGAAGATCATGATCGCCGCGCCGATCAGACCCGCCGGGATCAGGCCGAGTGAGCGTCCGCCGATGAGCCGGCGGGCGATCTGGGGTGCGACGAGTGCGACGAAGCCGACGGGTCCTGCCGCCGCGGTGGCCACCGCTGCGAGTCCCGCCGCCGCGAGCGACAGCCCAAGCTTCGAGCGGCGCACGCCCACGCCGAGACCCATGGCGGCGTCGTCGCCCAACTCCAGGACCTTGAGCCCCCGGGCGCTGATCAGCGCGAGCGGCACGAGCACGAGGAGCGCGATCGTCAGCGGTCGGACGTACTCCCAGCCCCGTCCGTTGATGCTGCCCGTCAACCAGATCGTGGCGCGTTGGGCGTCGAACAGCTTCGCCCTGGTGAGCAGGTAGGCGACGACCGCGTCGAGCATCGCGGTGATGCCGATGCCGACGAGCACCAGCCGGTAGCTCGACAGGCCCTGCTTGATCGCGAGCAGGTAGATCGCCGCCACCGCGGCGACGGCACCGCCGAGTGCCCACAGGGTGACCACCGAGCTGGGCGACGCCCAGGTGACGATCGCGAACACCGCCATGACCGCCGCACCCGAGGACACACCGAGAATGTCGGGGCTGGCCAACGGGTTGTGGACCATGCGCTGGAAGATCTGCCCGGAGATGCCGAACGCCGCTCCCACGAGCACGGCGGTCAGCGCACGGGGAAGGCGCAGACCACGGATGATGAACTCGCTGTCGCTGCCCCCGCCGATGCCGGTCAGCTCCTTGACGACGTCGCCGAACGGGATCGGGAAGTCGCCGACGCTCACGCTCCAGGCCAGCCCGACGGCGACGACGGTCGCGATGATCAGCGAGACGACGACCGCCCGCACGTCGACCCTGGTCGAGAGCGGCCCGAGGCGCAGCCCGACCGACGCGCCCGCCTGGAGGTGACGCCGCAGGGAGCGGAGGTGGTCGACGGGTGACCGGCGACCCGGTGCCGTGGTGACCGCCATCTCAGAGCTCCGCGATCTTGCGACGACGGACGAAGGCGATGAAGACCGGCGCACCGATGAACGCCGTCACGATCCCGACCTCGAGCTCGCCGGGGCGGGCGACGACCCGTCCGACGATGTCGGCGACCAGCAGCAGGACCGAGCCCATGCACATCGAGAACGGCAACAGCCAGCGATGGTCCGGACCCGTCACCGCCCGGGCGACGTGGGGCACCGTGAGTCCGACGAACGCGATCGGTCCGACCGCCGCGGTCGCGGCGCCGCAGAGCAGCACCACCGAGGCCGCCGATGCCGCCCGCACCCATCCGACGCGCTGCCCGAGCGAGCGCGAGACGTCCTCGCCGAGCGCGAGGCCGTTGAGGGAGTTCGCGGATCCGATCGCCAGGATCGCCCCGACCAGCACGAACGGGAACACCTGACCGGCCACCGCCAGGTCACGCCCGGCGGTCGATCCGACCGCCCAGAACCGGTACTGGTCGAGCGTCGCCGAGTCGAGCAGCAGGAACGCGGCGGTGAACGACCCGAGCAGCGCGGCGAGCGCAGCGCCGGCGATCGCGAGCTTCACCGGTGTGGCACCGCCGCGACCCATCGCGCCGAGCACGTACACCGCGACACCCGCCACGGCGGCTCCCACGAAGGCGAACCACAGGTTGCCGAACAGCGAGGTCACGTCGAAGAAGAAGATGCCGGCCACCACACCGAGCGCGGCGCCGGAGTTCACGCCGAGCAGACCCGGGTCCGCCAGCGGATTGCGGGTGACACCCTGCATGACGGCCCCGGCCAGGCCCAGCGCCGCGCCGACCAGCAGGCCGAGCACGGTCCGCGGGATGCGCAGCTCACGGATGATCAGGTGGTCGTCGATCGTCGCGTCGAACGAGAACAGCGCGTCGAGCGACACCGACGGCGAGATGGACTTGGTGCCGATCGCGATCGATGCGAGCGCGGCCAGCACGACGAGCCCGATCATCAGGAGCAGGCCGCCGGCGCGTGACCAGCCGCCGTGCAGCCAACCCCGACGCAGCACTCGCCCCGGCGCGGCCGCCTGCGCAGGTGCCGGTGCGTCGTCGACCCGGTCGAGCGTGCTCACGTCTGCGGTCGTCCGGTCTGATCGGTGCGGGCCGCCGGGCTCGAGAACAGCGACGGTCCGCGTCGTCGGGAAGAGATGGGCGACAAGAGCACTCCGAGCGAGCGGCCGGGCAGGATAAGCGCACCTATCATGCACTGAGTAGCGTGCTTGCTCCAGCCTGCTTGCTAGAACGTGACCTGTGACCCAGGTGCTCGACGACCGCTCGTCGAACCGCGCAACGCTCGCTCGCCAGTTCCTGCTGGAGCGCTCGACGACCACGCCGCTCGACGCGATCGAGCACCTGGTCGGGCTCCAGGCACAGGTCCCCCTCGATCCCTACCTCGCGCTCTGGTCGCGACTCGTCGACCTCGATCCGCACGGGGTCGGCGCCCACCTCGAGGCGCGGGAGCTGGTCCGGATGGTGGTGATGCGCGGCACGATCCACCTGCTCAGCGCGCGCGACGCACGCTGGTTGCGGCCCGTCACCCAACCCGTGATGGACCAGGAGATCCGCCAGCACAGCGAGTACGCCCCGCTGCTGGTGGGCGTCGACCTGCAGCCGGTGCTGGCGTTCGCCCGGCAGGCGCTCGCCGAGCGGCCGATGGCGGCGCGGGCGCTGCGGGCCAGGTTGGCGGCGGAGTTCCCGGAGCACGACGCCGCAGCACTCGCCTACGCCTGTCGCTGCCACCTCCCCCTGGTGCAGATCACGCCGCGTGGTGTCTGGGGCAGGACGCTGCAGGTCACCTCGACGCCCTTCGAGTCCTGGACCGGACTGGAGTTGGACCACAGCCGCGGGATCGACGAGCTGCTGATGCGCTACCTCGCTGCGTACGGCCCCGCCTCGGTGGCCGACTTCACCGCCTTCACCCGTCTGACGGGCCTGCGTGAGGTGGTCGAGCGGAACCGACCGCACCTCGTGACGTTCGCCAGCGCCACCGGCGTGGAGCTCTTCGATCTTCCCGACGCACCGCGTCCGCCGGCGGACACCCCGGCTCCGGTTCGGTTCCTCCCCGAGTACGACAACCTCCTGCTCTCACACGCCGTCCGGACCCGGTTCGGTAGCGATGTCTCGCGACGTGTCGCCGGTGCGGCGGGGCCGGTGCGCGGCACGGTGCTCGTCGACGGCACGGTGCAGGCCGTGTGGCACCCGGAGCCGATCGACGGACCCAAGGGGCCCAGCCGCATCGTGGTCGAGCACCATCCGCTGCCTGCCGAGCAGCTCGACCAGCTCGCGGCCGAAGCGACGCGCATGGCGACGTTCCGCTTCGGCGACGGCGAGCACGAGGTGCAGCTCCGGGACGTCTGAGGTTCGACGCACGCGGCTTCGTTGTCACACCCCATCTCTAGGGTGGATTGCAGGTCGTTCACTTCCCCAGACCGCCGGCGTGTTCGGTGGTGTCGAGCGTCCGGTCGTCGTGTCACCGGCGTTCGTGGCACTGCTGATTGGTCATCTCCTGGGGGAGGCGCGCTCGTGTCGCTGCTCGATCATCCACCACTCATGTCCGGAGCGCCGCCGCTGGACCCGTTGCTCGCATCCGACGCCGAATTGTTGTCCGCCCTGGACCAGCTCGAAGCGTCTCAACGTGCACTCGACGCGCAACGCATGGCGCTGCTCGCCGAGACGCACCATCGTGCGGTGACCGAGCGCAAGGCGGGGCTGCGGTTGAAGGCCTACCTCGGTCACGTGCATCACGTCGCCGGGGCGACGTCTGCTCGTCAGGTCGCGA
>JALYWI010000100.1 GCA_030852785.1 Actinomycetota bacterium | reverse complement strand
CGGTAGCGCGAGCCGGAGGCCAGCACGATCGGCAGCGCGGCGTCGCGCAGCAGACCGAGGGGCAGCGGGCGGTCCGACGGGTGACCGGCGGGCGGATCGAGCGGGTCGTGGCTCACGTCCGACATTGTTCCCCACAGCGGCTCCGTTCCCCACCGGTACCCTGACCCGATGCCACGAGCGCTGCCACCTGCGGCCACGACCGCCGTCGTCACGATGGAGCTGCAGCGCGGCGTCGTGGGCGACCTCGGCAACATGACCGCCCTCAACGACGCGGCCGCCGAGCGCGGCACCCTCGAGCGTTGCGGCGAGCTGGTCGACGCCGCCCGCCGGCACGGCGTGGCGGTCGTGCACGCACAGGTCGCCTGGCGCGCCGACCGGCGAGGCACGCCGCTCAACACGCCGATGGTCTCGATGCTCGCCAAGAACCCGGCGCAGATGCTGGAGCACACCGACGCGGTGGCTCCCCTCCCCCAGCTCGGCGACACCTCGGGCGATCTGGTCTCGATCCGACGCCACGGCATGACGCCGTTCACCGGCACCGACCTGGACGCGCTGCTGCGATCGCTCGGCGTCACCGCCGTCGTGGCGTGCGGCGTGTCGCTCAACGTCGGGGTGCTCGGCCTCTGCCTCGGGGCGGTCGACCTGGGCTACCGGGTGGTCGTGCCGACCGACGCCGTGGTCGGCGTGCCCGTGCAGTACGGCGACGACGTGCTGGCGAACTCCCTCGCCCCGCTGACGACGTTGACCACCGTCGACGAGCTCGTCGCGTCCTGGAGCTGAATCCGCCGCGCGAACGGCCGGGTGGGTGACAAGATCGGTCCCCGCCCATCCCCGGTCTGCGCGCCGCCGTCACGCCGCGCGGGTCCACTGCTGCCAGGAGCCCCGTCGCGATGTCACCACCGATCATCGAGGCCCACGGCCTCACCAAGCGCTTCGGCGACACCCAGGCGCTCGCCGGGTTGGACCTCGTCGCCGAATCGGGTCGGGTCACGGCGCTGCTCGGGCCCAACGGTGCCGGCAAGACCACGTTCATCAGCGCGGTGGCCACGCTGCTGCGCCCGGACAGCGGCTCGTTGAAGGTCGCCGGGATCGACGTGTTCGCAGACCCCAAGGCGGTCCGGCACGTGATCGGACTCGCCGGGCAGTACGCGTCGGTCGAGCCGGCCATGACGGGCCTCGAGAACCTGCGGATGGTCGCCCGACTGTTCGGACTGTCGAAGTCCGAGGCCGCGAGCGCATCGGTCGAGGTGCTCGGACGCCTGGGACTGGGCGACGCGGGCGACAAGCTCGTGCGGGACTACTCCGGCGGCATGCGCCGCCGCCTCGATCTGGGCGCCAGCCTGGTGGGCAGCCCGCACCTGCTGCTGCTCGACGAGCCCACCACCGGGCTCGACCCCCGCAGCCGCATCGACCTGTGGGAGGCGATCCGTGGCCTGGTCGCCGACGGCACCGACGTGCTGCTCACCACCCAGTACCTGGAAGAGGCCGACCAGCTGGCCCGCGACGTGGTGATCATCGACCACGGCCGTGTCATCGCGTCGGGCACACCCGACGAGCTCAAGAACATGGCCGGCAGCGACGTGATCGAGGTGCGGCCCCGCCACTCCGGCGATCTCGAGGCGGTGCGCAGCACGCTCGCCACCATCGGGACCGACGCGCCACGTGTCGACCGCGACACCCAGCGGGTCACCGTGGCCGTCGACGACGGAGCGAACCAGCTGAGCACGGTGGTCCGACTGCTCGACGAGGGCGGGATCACCTCTGACGACATCGGGCTGCGACGGCCCACCCTGGACGAGGTCTTCCTCGGCCTCACCGGCCAACCGATCGACGGTGACGGCCCCGACGACGACGCCGTCGACGCGGCCTGAACGGAGCACACCATGACCACCACCTCCTACGACGGCACCGACGCCTCCGACGGTGCGACCCCCGCGGTCGGCACCACGACGGCCCGGTCGCCGCGACCGTCGGGCACCACCACCGGCGCGAACTTCGGCACCACCGCCGTGACCACCTCGCGCCGCACGGTGCTGCAGTTCTTCCGCACGCCGCAGGTGCTCTTCATGGGCTCCATCCAGGGCGCGCTGTTCCTCTTCATGTTCCGCTACGTCTTCGGTGGCGCCATCAACCCGGGCGGGACCCTCGACTACGTCAACTTCCTCGTCCCGGGGTTCCTGGTCACCGTCATGCTGTGGTCGGGGATGAGCGCGGCGGCCGGCGTCGCCGAGGAGTCCTCGACGGGCGTGCACGACCGACTGCGGTCGCTGCCCATCCCCCGCTCCGCGGTCATGGCCGGACGGTCGATCGCGGACGGAGCGCTCGTCGCGTGGGGCATCTTCGTCACGGCGATCATCGGGCTGCTGGTCGGGTGGCGACCCGACGGCGGGTTCGCCAAGATCGCGATCGGCTTCGGGATCATGCTGGTCGCGGGCTACGCGTTCACCTGGATCTTCATCTACATCGGCCTGGTGTCCGGCAACGCACAGGCCGCGCAGGGCCTGTCGATGCTGATCATCCCGTTCTCGTTCATCTCGAGCGCGAACGTGCCGGTCTCGTCGATGCCCGGCTGGATGCAGCCGTTCGCGGCGAACCAGCCGATCAGCGTGATCATCAACTCGGTGCGCGGCTTCATGGTCGGCGACGTCGACCAGCTCGGTGTCGGCCACACGCTCGGCTACTGGACGGTGCTGTCGCTGTTGTGGTGCGGCGCCATCCTGTTGGTGTTCGGGTTCCTCAGCGTCCGTCGGTTCTCCCGGACGAAGTAGCCCGGCCGAGCCCCGATCAGGACAGGCCGAGCGCTCCGGCGAGCGCGGCCGCGGCATCGAGCACCGCGGCTCGTGTCGCGCCCGGCACCATGAGCGTGATCCAGTCGACGCCGACGGCGCGCAGCTCGGCGATCTCCTCGACGAGCGCGTCGAGGCGGCCGACCGGGTCCGCCATGTAGTCGTACTGGCCGAACGGAGCGAAGCAGATCGTGAGCGGCTCGGTGCGGCCGTGCTCCTCGCAGAGCTCCTGGGCACGGGCGAGCCGGCGTTCCAGGGTCGCGAGGTCCGAGATCGCTGCGGTGCGCAGTCCGGTGGTGTCGGCCGGCGTCGGGAACGGTGACCATCCCTGGGCCGAGGTGACCGCTCGGCGCAGCGCAGCGTTGCTGTTGCCCCCGACCCAGATCGGCGGCCCCGGTCGCTGCACCGGCGTGGGCAACGCGGTCACGGATCGGGCCGACCAGCCGGCGCCCTCACCCTGGTACCCGGTGGTCGACCACACCTCGGGCAGGACCCGGAGGGCCTCGTCGAGCAACGCACCCCGGTCCTCGAACGAGGCACCCAACGCCGCGAACTCCGGGCGCAGGTACCCGGCGGCGACGCCGACGGTCAACCGCCCGCCCGAGACGACGTCGACGCTCGCGAGCGCCTTCGCGGCGAGCAGCGGGTTGCGGTAGGTCAGCACGTAGACGTTGGTGTGCAGCCGGATGCGGCGGGTCACCATGGCCGCGGCGGTGAGCGCGACGGTCGGTTCCAGGGCCTGGTGTCCTCCGCCGGCGAGCCAGCGGTCGTCGGGGGCCGGGTGATCGGTGACGTAGGTGGCGTGGAACCCGAGTCGCTCGTACGCGCTCGCGAGCTCGCCGATGGCCGCACCGGAGACCAGCTCGACGCCCGACTCGACGCGGTCGACCGGCAGTCCCAACGAGAAGCGTGTCGTCGCCTCGAACCGGGCGGTGAGCCACTCGCGTGCACGATCGACCATCGGCGCACCCACCTCGTGGCCGCCGGGCAGCACCTCGGAGGTGACGTCGCGGCCGCCGGCGCCCAACACCGCAGCGGCGTCCTCACCCATGAACGGGGGCACGATGTCGTCCCGGTCGCCACCGAGCACGAGCAGCGGGCCCGATGCGGCCGTCGCTCCCGGCGGGGCGGGTGGATCGTCGTCGAGCTCGGGCAGGAACGCGCAGACCGCGACCGTCGCGTCCGCGACGACCCCGAACTGGTCGAGCAGCAGCGCGACCGCGCCGCCCTGCGAGAAGCCTGCGACGGCGACCTTGCGACCGCCGGCGCGCACCCGCTGCACCACGTCGCCCACCCGGGCGACGGCATCGGCGACCTCGGAGGTGATGGCGCCGCGGGGGCCGTTGCCGAACCAGCTCCGCACCGATCCCTCGGCGCCGGCTCGCGTCGGCGCGCCGGGTGCGACGACCTCCCAACCGAGGGGCGCCACCTGCGCACCCCATCGCCGGGCCGAGCCCGGATCGTCGCCATGGCCATGGAGGACCACGAGCACGCCACCCGCAGGATCGAACCGTCGCATGCGCTCACTCTCGTTGCCGGAGCCGCGCACGGGCAAGCGCGCCGCTTTCGGGCGCGCCACCCCCAGACTGGTCCTGCATCGGCGTCGAGCAGCTCGACGTCGACCGGAGCCATGACGTGTTTCCCCTGAGCCGCAGCCGACGACGACGAGCCGATCGGGCCGATCCTCCGGTCCTCGATCGGCAGCTGCGCGAGCTGATCGACGAGCACGCGTCGGCGGTGTACCACGTGGCGTTCTCGGTCCTGCGTGACCGGGGTCTGGCCGAGGACGCCGTCCAGGAGACGATGATCAAGGCCTGGAAGGCGCTGCCGGAGTTCCGGGGCGACAGCTCGATGCGCACGTGGGTGCTGCGCATCGCCCACAACACGGCGATCGACTCGCTGCGCCGACGCCGGGACCGGTCGACCGCTCCCGAGGACCTGCCCGATCGGCCGGGACCCGCCTCGGCCGACGACCCCGCGACACGCGTCAGCGGTCGCGACGACCTCTCCCGACTCAAGTCGGCACTCGAAGCCCTCGACGAGACGAGCAGGACGATCGTCGTGCTGCGTGAGGTCGAGGGGCTCAGCTACCAGCAGATCTCCGAGACGCTCGGCATCACGATCGGCACGGTCAAGACGCGCCTGCTGCGGGCGCGACGGACCCTGCAGGACACGGTGAAGGACCAGGAGGACCAGTGAACGGTCACGACCACCTCGAACCCGACGACGAGCTGCCCGACGAGCTGGCACACGACGAGCTGGCACACGACGAGCTGGCCGACGACGCGCTCGACGACGAGCTCGGCGACCGGCTGCGCATGCTGCTCGGGCCGTCCGACGGCCTCGACCACCGCACCGCCCGCGACGTCGACAGCGCGCTGCGCGCCCGGTCACCGCTCGCCGCTGCCTTCGAGCTGTTCGGCGTCGGTTGGTGGACGATCGAGACGCTCTTCAGCGACCGGTCGGCCCCCGGTGACGACGACGGGACACTCACAGGTCGGGCCCCCGGTGCCGACGGAGATCTGGAAGGACCCTGACGATGGACTACACGAACCTGATCTGGGCAGCGGTCGCACTCGGCTGCGGCCTGCTGATCGGAGAGATCTCCGGGCGGCTGCTGCGCAGCGCGCTCGGCGCGTCGAGCTCGCCGAGCTTCCGCGAGAACGCGCCCACCATCGCGCGCCTGGTCTTCTGGGCGTCTACCGCGGTCGGATTGGTCCTCGCGGTGGCCGTCATCGACGACGCAGCCCTCGAGGACCTGGGCCGACGGCTCGACGACAACCTGCCGAGCTACCTCATCGCCTTCCTGACGGTGATCGCCGGTTATGCGGTCTCGGTCGTCGTCGCCGCCATGGTCGGCCAGTCGGCCCGTAAGGCGACCGGCATCCGTCAACGTGGCCTGGAACGGGCGTTGCAGGCGGCCATCCTCGCGACGGCCATCGTCGTGGCCCTCACCGAGCTCGGCGTCGAGTCGTCGATGTTGGTGGTGCTGCTCATCGTCGTCGTCGGCACACCTGCGCTCGCCGTCGCCATGCTGAGCGCACTCGGCGGCCGTGAGGTCGCCTCGCAGCTCGCGGCCGGTCGCGCCCTGCGACACCAGCTCCGGGCGGGTCGACGGATCGTGTGCGGCGACATCGCCGGGCGGATCGTCGTGGTCCACGCCACCGCCGTCGAGCTCGAGGGCGACGACGGCGCCCGTCACCACCTGCCGAACCGCACGCTGCTGGACCGGGGTTTCACGGTCGACGGATGACCGGCGGGGCGCCGGTCGCGAAGAAATTCGGAAATTCTCGCGACTTTCGATCCGCCGGCCCGTCAGAAGACCAACAGCACACGAACGGAGTCCGCCCGTTCGAGTGACACACACAGCCTCCCGGCTCCCAAACTGGTGCTTCGGTTCGGTCATCGGGTGCGCATCTGTCGAGAGCCCCTCCGGGGG
>JALYWI010000098.1 GCA_030852785.1 Actinomycetota bacterium | reverse complement strand
CCGTAGCCCTCCTCGGCCGGACCGAGCAGCCAGTACGTGGCGCCGAGTCGCTCGCACAGCTCGATCGCCGCGGGCACGTTCTTGCGCTCGATCGCCCGTACCGGATGCGCGACGACCAGCTCGTCGGCACCCAGGCCGACCGCGGCCCGCACCCGGTCGCGCAGCGCCGCGTGTCCGGCGTCGTCGAGTGGACGGGGCACCTCGAAGCCGTTGTAGATGACCGTCGAGTCGATGCCGCGTGCGGCGAGCTCGCGCTGCAGCGCCCGGTTGATCGAGACGTGTCGCCACGCCGGGTCCGTCGCCGGCAGCTCGTCGATGTGGGCGAAGCGCTCGCGGTGCCACGGCGGGTCGTGGTGGTGCACCAGCGCAGGGCGTCCGCGCAGCACCCGGGCGAGCGCACGTGAGGCCGGCAGGTTCAGCGGGATGGTCAGCAGGTTCTCGACCACCACCAGGTCGACATCGTCGAGCGCCGCCTCGAGGCGCGCCGCGAGCTCGCCCTCGTCGACCGAACCCTCGTCGACCGAGCCCTCGCCGTCCGCGCCCTCGGTGCTGCCTTCCTCGGTGCTGCCTTCCTCGGTGCTGGCTCCCTCGATGCCGATGCCCTCGACCGTTCGGTCCGCAGCATCGTCGCCGGTGACGGTGACGACGTCGTAGCCGGCGTCGCGGACGGCGGACATCCAGGTGCGTGCGACGACGGAGACACCGTCGGTGTCACCGAAGCGGAACGAGACGAAGGCGGCGCAAGGGCTCATCGGGGCACGACAGTAGGGTGGCGCGGTGGCCCCCGACGACGTGACGACTGCGGCCGGGACCGCGGCACGTGAGCGACGAGACAGCGCCCGCTCGGTGCTCGACGAGCACTGGCGTGACCCCGGCTTCACGTGCCCGAACTCCACGACGTATCCGTGGTTGTGGCTGTGGGACTCGTGCTTCCACTCGATCGTGTGGGCCGAGCTCGGCGACGCCGAGCGTGCGGTGGCGGAGCTGACCACCGCGCTGTCCGGTCAGTTCGCGGACGGGTTCGTGCCGCACCTGCTGTATCTCGACGGCTGCCACGAATTCGACGGGTTCTGGGGTGCCGAGGGCACGTCGTCGATCACCCAGCCACCGATCTACGGCCACACCGTCGCCGAGCTGCGTCGCCGCGGCGTGCACCTGGAGCGCGACGTCGTCGACCGTGCCGTGGCCGGCGTCTGGTTCCTGTTGGAACGCCGGCGACGCAGCGCGGGCGGGCTCGTCGAGCTGGTGCATCCCTGGGAGTCGGGATGCGATCACAGCCCCCGCTGGGACGACCTGATGTTGCCGGGTGCCGTCGGACCCGACCCCTACGACGACACGGTGTGGTTCGACCGCAAGGGGGCGCTGCTCGACACCGTGCACCGCACCGCTGCCGGTTCGCCGTTGTGGAACGACGCCTTCGCCGTCGGCTCGGTCATGTTCACCTCGGTGGTCGCATTCTGCGCGGGCGAGCTCGCCGACACCCTCGACGACTCGGCGCTGCGCCTCGAGGTCGACCAGCTGACCGACGCGCTGGGCAGCCGCTGGGACCCGGGGCGTCGCACGTGGATCGACGACGGGGCGACGGCGTCGGGGTCCGGGCGCATCCGGACCGTCGAGGCGCTCCTGCCGCTGCTCGTCGAGCGCGGCGACACCATCGTCGACGAGGTGGTCGCCGAGCTGCTCGACCCCGCTGCCTTCGGCGGCGAGTTCGGCCCGGCCCAGGTGCATCGTGACGAACCGACGCATCGGCGCGGCAGCTACTGGCGCGGACCGAGCTGGCCCCAGCTCGACTACCTGCTCTGGGTGGCGTTGCGCCGGGTCGGCCGCGGTGACGCCGCCAGGACGCTCGCCGCATCCACCGGCGAGGGCGCGTGGCGCTCCGGTTGGGCGGAGTACTGGGACCCCGACGACGCCGCGCCCGGCGGTGCCGCACCGCAGTCGTGGTCGACCCTGCCGATCTGCATGCTCTGAACCGCGTGCACCTGCGCGCTCGGCGCCGCTCGCCGCTGGCGTTCTGGGTGCACTGATGCCGGCCCTGGCCGGCATGTTCGACACCAGTCCAGCGGTCTCGTCCGGCCCCGGTGTTCTGGGTGCACCGATGCCGGCCCTGACCGGCACCATCGCAACCAGTTCAGCGGGCTGGCGGGGTCAGACGGTCGGGAGCGTCAGGCCTTGGCGTAGAGCTTGGCGGCCCGGCCTCGCTCGCTGGGTCGTTCGCCGACCTCCTTGAGCTCCTTGGACGACAGCAGGTCGCCGATCACGTTGCGCGCCGTGGCGGCGGTCGCTCCCGATGCATCGGCGAGCTCCGAGACGGTGAACTCACCGTCGGGGATCGCCGCCTTCACGGTCTCGGCCGACACCCGGGTGCGGCGGTTCGACGACGGCGCCGCTTGTCCGTAACCAGTGATGCGGGCCTGGGCGAGCACGTCGTCGGGCACGTTCAGCGCCTTCCACGCGCCCAGCGTCACGTTGTTCTCACGGCCCCATTGGCGGGCGACGCTCACGAACTCGGCGATGAGCTCGGACGGGTCGCCGTCGCGGAGCCGCTCGAGCTCCGACAGGGCGATCAGCTTGTCGGCCGCGGTCGCCGCGTCGTCGACCGCCGCCTCGGCGGCAGCGATGGCCTTCTCGTCCCTGATGCTGGACTCGTCCTCCAGGTACTGGAGGTACTTGTTCACGATCGCGCGTGGATCCGTGGTCATGGTTCGACCGTAGCGCCGGCGCTCGCGAAAGCCTCCGACACTCGATGCATCAAACTGCATGAAAGTGCACGAGACGCTATGTTGGCCGTCATGTCGCCCCGTCTGTACCTGGAGTTCTGTGGCGAGGACTGGACGCTGACCGACGGAGCATCGCTGAGCTTCGGGCGGTCCGCCGACCTCGTCATCGACGACAACCCGTACCTGCACCGCATCGTCGGACGATTCGCGTGGCGCGACGGCGCCTGGTGGATCGACAACCTGGGCGGCCGTGTGTCGCTCGCGATCCGGGACCTGGGCAGTGCGAGCGCGGCGACGATCGCACCCGGTTGCTCCCTGGCGGTCACCTTCGGTGAGTTCAGCTGCACCTTCAGCGCCGGGCGCACGAGCTACGAACTGCTGGGCGGACTCGACTCCTACGAGTGGGAGGACGACCTGCTCGGCGACCTGGTCGGAGCCGAGGAGACCCTCGAATGGGGGCGCGTCGAGCTGAACGACGACCAGCGGTTGCTGCTCGTCGCGATGTGCGAGCACCGGCTGCTCGACCCGGGCGCGACCCTGGAGCAGCTGCCGACGAACCGCCAGTGCGCGACCCGGTTGGGCTGGACCCTCACCAAGCTCAATCGGAAGCTCGACCACCTGTGCGACAAGCTGCATCGGGCCGGTGTCGCCGGCGTGCACGGCGACCTGGGTGCGAGCGCGGGTAGCCGACGCCAACACGTGGTCGACCACGCTGTGCTGGCCCGGCTCGTCACCATCGACGACCTCGCCCTGCTCGACGTCGACCGCGCTGCTTGAGCAGGCGGCCGACTCCGGTCGCGACCTCAGCGGCTACTTGATGACCCAGCGGTTGTGGCCGCCCTGCTCCTTGCAGATGACCGTCTTGCCGTTGTCGGCCGTGACGACCTTGCCGACATCGGAGCCCTTGCAGAACTGACCGGCGAGCACGGTCGGAGCGGTGGCCGCGGCAGGAGCCGCCTGGACATGACCGGCACCGATCGCAATCGAACCGGTGGTCACCGACAGCGCGACGAGCGCGGCGCCGAGCGCCTTGCGAATCCTCATGGGTTCCTCCCTCACCAAATGAACGGGAGGAGAGTAGCCATCCCTGCGCCACGAACAAGAATTGTTCGGTGTTGGGTTCGATCGTCAGGCAGCGGCGACCTGGATGGGTTGCGCGCTGGCGGGACTGATCAGCCAGCCGCGGCCGGCGCCCGGGGGCAGATCGTCACGTGCCGACAGCGTGGCGTGCAGCAGTCCGCCGTGCAGGTCGGGGTCGGGCCGCAACAGCACGCCGGTGCGTCCCGATCGCAGCCGCGACATCAGGTCGCCGTAGCAGCGAGCCATCGCGTCGATCTCGCCGCTCGCCACCACCCGGATCGGCAACGTCCGGGACCGCTCGATCACGTCGAGCAGCAACGACTCGACCATCGCCTCGTCCGGCCCGTCGAGCAGCTCGGGCAGGTCGTCGACTGCGAGCAACGTGAACCGCCCGTGTTCCGCCGAGCCGAGCGCGGCATCGACCACCGAGTCGAGCGAGTCGCCCGCCCCGGGTGGGTGCCACGCACGGCGCCACGCTCCGGCGGCAGCGTCGGACTCGCCGGACGCGTCGACCGCGAGTGCGCGGGCGCTGATCAGGTACGACGACGCGAACGACGCGGCGACGGTCGCCAGCGTGGTCGTGCGACCCGATCGCGCCGGACCCGCCACGATCGCATGGTGGTGCTCCAGATCGAGCACGACGGTCGAGAGCGTGTCGGCGTCGATGCCGACCGGCACGTCCCACGGCCCGCGCCGTTCGCTCCGCTCCAGGTCGGCGAGGGGGACGACGTCGGGCAGCGCAGGCACCGGCGGCGGTGGGGGAGTCCGTGGTGTCGCCGCAGCGAGCGCTGTCGCACGGTCGAACACGGCGATGTGCGCCTCGGCGCCGTCGACCACGCAGCGGCCCGGCGGACGGTCCCGGTCGGCGGCGGACGTCGGGCAGCCGGCCATCGCGGCGTCGTCCTCGGTCGGGAACCTCAGATCGATGCGACAACCGAGCGCGGCGGCCAGGCTCGGCGGGACCTCGGAACGCCGATGCGCGGCGAGCACCAGATGCACGCCGACGCTCCGGCCGTCCCGAGCGACCTGCACGAGCTGCTCGACCAGCTCGCCGCGGTTGATGCGCCCGTGCAGCTCCTCGAGCGGCGCGAAACCGTCGACCAGGAGCAGCAGTCGAGTTCCGGTCGCTCCGCTGCGACGTCGGCGTACCTCGGTGTGCACCGCACGCACCAGGCGGGACACGCGCTCGACCTCGTCGGCCCGCACGACGTCGCCCACACCGTCGTGCGACAGCAGCGTGTCGAGTCCGTCGTCGACGGCGATCGCATAGACGTGTGCGGCATCGACGGGGTGTCTGACCGCAGCGGTGGCGATCGTGACCAGCGTCGTGGTGCGCCCCGACCGGTTCGCACCGAGCACCATCACGCCCCCGTCGCGGTCGAGATCGACCGTCAGCGCGTCCTGGCGCTGCTCCCGGGGTAGGTCGCGTACGCCGACGTGCAGCAGTCCCGCCCGCTCGGACGCGGGGACCTGGTCACCGTCGAGTCGGTCGGGCAACGGTTCGAGCCACGGCCGCCGCGGGGCCGCCGTCCCGTCGGCGAGCGCCGCGGCGCTGATCGTCTGCACGGTCCGTTCGAGCGGGGTCTCGCTCGGGTGTGTCGCCGGCGTCGTGGCAGGCAGCACGTGCGGCTCGTGTAGCAGTCGGCTGCGCAGCGCACCCTCGGCTCCCTCCGCGGCGCCGGACCAGGCGATCTGCACCGGGAACGGCCGATCCGCTCCGATGCGCACGATCGCCCGTCCCGGCGTCGTGCGGTCGATACGGCCCGCGTCGGGCAC
>JALYWI010000115.1 GCA_030852785.1 Actinomycetota bacterium | reverse complement strand
CGGGCGACGAGGTGACGATCCAGGTCGGCCTCGGCATCGCGCAGGGCGCATGGACCGTCTACGGGTGCGACCTGTCCGACGGCTACGTGCGCATCAACGCCGACTACACGACCTGACCCGCCCGCCGGACGACCCGGTGCGCGGCGGAGCCCTGCGCGCTAGGGTGTCCATATGGCAGGAATCGAATCTCAACATGTGGACAACGACGCGGCGGGCGCTGCCCGGCTCCTGCCCGAGTGGGACGGTGCTCGGTACGCGCAGAACACCGCGCATCACCGGGCGCACGACGACCGGTTCCTCGCTCCGCTCGCGCTGCGTGGCGACGAGCGCGTGGTCGACGTCGGCTGCGGTTCCGGTGACCTGACCGCCAAGGTCGCGGCTCTCGTGCCCGACGGCCATGTCGTGGGGGTCGACCCACAGCCGTCGATGCTCGAACAGGCGCGGTCGGTCGCCGGGGCCAACCAGTCCTTCGCCCTGCTCGCGGCGCAGGACCTGGCGGCGCCGGGCAGCCCGCTCGAACCGTCGAGCGCGGACGTCGTGTTCAGCCGAGCGACCTTGCACTGGGTGCCGGCCGAGGACCAGGCGGCGGTGCTGGCGGGCATGTCGTCGATCCTGCGGCCGGGTGGCCGGTTGCGCATCGAGTGTGGCGGCGCCGGCAACGTGGCGTCGATCCAGCGGCTGCTCGACGAGGTGTCGGCGTCCGTCGGGGGACCGACCGCGCCGTGGTGCTTCTCGGACGCCGGCTGGTATCTGGAGCGGCTCGACGACGCCGGGTTCGTGGTCGCCGACAACGACGTAGTGACCGTCGCGCAGCGCCGCCCGTTCGACCGTCAGGGGCTCGAGGCGTGGATCGATTCCCAAGCGGCGATGGCCTATGAGGTCGCCATGGGCGACGAGCAGCGTGCCCGGTTCCGTGCGGGCGTCGCCGAGCGCCTCGACGAGATGCGTCGGGCGGACGGCACCTACGACCTGACCTATGTCCGGCTCGAGGCTTTCGCCCGCCGAGCCTGAGCGGTCACGCCCGCCGAGCCGTGAGCGCCCCGATCGGCCAGCCGGTCGGGCGGCCGGTCGGTCGGGCGGGGCGATAGGTTCGGCCCATGACCCGCTTCGACTCCGCGTTGTCCGTCGCTGCCGCCATCAGGGCCAAGGAGGTCAGCCCCTCCGAGGTGCTCGACCACTACCTGGGGCGAGTCGACGCCCTCGACGGCACGCTCAACGCCTTCGCGCTGCGTGACGACGAACGGGCCCGCAGCGATGCCCGCGCGGCCGACGACGTGATCGCCAACACGCCGGTCGAGGACCTGGCGCCGTTCGCCGGCGTGCCGATCCCGATCAAGGACCTGCTCGACGTCGCCGGCTGGCCGACGAGCTACGGGTCCCGCGGTGTGCCGGACCGTCCCGCCGAGCAGGACTCACTCATCACCCAGCGGTTCCGCGACGCCGGCTTCGTGCTCATGGGCAAGACGACGACGCCCGAGTTCGGCACCATCTCGGTGACCGAGTCCGACCGCTTCGGTGCCACCCGCAACCCGTGGAACCCGGAGTACACCCCGGGTGGTTCCTCGGGCGGTGCGGGTGCCGCGGTGGCCTCGGGCATGGCACCGATCGCGCATGCCTCCGACGGTGGCGGTTCGATCCGCATCCCGGCGTCGTGCAATGGGCTGGTCGGTCTCAAGCCGAGCCGCAACCGCATCACCGACCGCGTCGAGTACATGACCGCGGCGGCGACCTCGGGGGTGGTGACCCGCACCGTCGGTGACACCGCGGCGGTGCTCGACGTGCTCTCGGTGGTCGACCCCGGGGCGTGGAACGTCGCGCCGCCGGCGGAGACTCCGTTCGTCAGCGAGGTGAAGTGCGATCCGGGGCGGTTGCGCATCCGGGTGACGGCGAACAACGCGCTCGGCGTCGAGCCGGCGCCCGAGTGCGTCGAGGCGGTGCGCCGGACCGCGGAGCTGCTGACCGAGCTCGGCCACGACGTGGTCGAGGGGGACCCGACGTGGCCGGACCCGGGCGAGTTCCTGTTGGGGTTCCTGACGGTGTGGTCGACGATCGCGGCGGGCATCGCTGATCTCGACGTCGAGCGGATCGAGGCGCACAACCGGGCCAACTGGGATCAGGCGGTGGCGACGAACGCGATCGAGTTCTCCGAGGCGGAGATGATGCTGCAGCGGCAGTCGCGTCTGCTGACCGAGCAGTTCGGGCGTGACTTCGACGTGCTGGTCACGCCGACGATGGGGGTCGAGCCGCTCGCCGTCGGGGCGATCTGGAACGGTGTCGAGGACGATCCCGGAGCGCCGGTGCTGAACGCGACACCGATGGCTGCGTACACCGCGATGTACAACGTGACCGGCCAGCCGGCGTTGTCGTTGCCGCTGCACACCGCGGCATCGGGTCTGCCCGTCGGTGTGCAGTTCGCCGGTGCGCCGTGGCAGGAGGCGACGCTGATCCGGTTGGGTTCGCAGATCGAGGAGGCGGTGCCGTGGGTGGACCGTTGGCCGGAGCTCGCACGGTCCTGAGCGTCGGGGACCTCCACCGACCCCCCGCCAGACCGTCCCGAAAAACGGGACACTTCGGCACCCGCCCTGTCAGGCCGTCCCGAAAAACGGGACGCTTCGGTGACGTTGTGTCAGACCGTCCCGAAAAACGGGACGGTTTGACAGACGTTCCGAGGTTGCTCCACGCTGCAGGAACAGCGGTCGAGCGCTGGCGTTGGCGCCGGATCCTGGCCGCTCAGCCTTCGGGCTGACCCTGCAACGCCTGCATCTGCTGCTGCTGTTCGAGCTGCTGTTGCTGCTGCTCGATCAACAGACGAGGCGTGATCAGCAGCGACTGCGTCGCCCCACCCTGCTCGGGCCAGGTCGACCCGGCGATCTGCTTGTTCTCGTAGAGCACGTGCTGCTCGTCGTCCTTGCCCGTCGCCCGGACCTTGCTCACCACGACACGCTCCACATCACTCGCGTCGGTCAGGTAGATGACGCCGTCGTGGATCATGTTCGTGCCGGTGCGGGCGAGCACCGCCCGAGTCGTCGGCTCGTCGTCGTGCGGGCGCACGACAACCATCCGCCGCGGCGCCGATGCGGTCGGCATGCCGGTCGCCGGGTCCACGTCGACCGCAGTGTCGTCGAGGGACAGCAACACCGTGCCGTCACTGTCGATCGCCTCGAGCAGCAGACCCGAAGCGTTCACGATCGGCGCGTCGCTGTGGCCGCCCTGGGTGTCGATGCGGACGAACGAGCCGGTCGTGCCCTCGCCGTTGATCTGCAGCAGGACCGTCGATCCTCGCACCCACGTGCGCAGGGCCTTGATGCCGGAGCCGTTGCCGGCGAGCGGGCTGTCGGCCCCGTCGGCCATCGGCAACGTGTAGGCGTGCTCGAGCTCTCCGGTGCCGCCGTGCTGGTAGAAGAACTCGATCGAGTCGTCGGTCTCCTTGGTGGCGATGACGTGGTGCTCGTCGATCGCCGCGGCGCCCACGTAGCCCTCGAGCAGGACCTCGGGCTCCTCGTCGTGCGACCAGCGCTTGAGCGAGCTGGCCGTCAGGTCCTGGCCGTAGTCGAGGTAGGTGACCTCGTGACCGTTGAGGACGGGCACCAGGTAGAAGCCCTCATCGATCGTCTCGATGTGCGCCTCGGTGTCGATGTGCAGCAGCTCGCTGCCCGCCGCGGTCGACGCCAGTGCGACGAAGCCGGTCGACTCGGCACCGATGAGACCGATCTGCAGCGACTCGTAGCGGTCGGTGCGACCGATCTCGGATCCGTCGGTCGCGTCGAGCACGACGCCGGCGGTGCCCTCGGCGGTCCGGTCGATGACCATGACCCGGTTGTCATGGCTGAGCACCGCGGCGCTGGCGACGGTGAGGTCGTCCACGGTGCGGGTCGAACCCGTGCGCAGGTCGCGGATCGTCAGGCCGCCCGGGGCGTCCACCGGCCACGAGACGACCCATCGCTCATCCAGGCTGATCGCGCAGCTGCCCTCGCCGACCTCTTCGACGTCGTCGGGCGACGTCGCCAGCACACAGCCCTCGGCGGTCTGGACGAAGGTGCCACGGCGCAGCACCCGCGTCGTCGTGTTGCCCGACGCGGCGATGCGCTCGAGCTTGGAACCGGCCGTGCCGGCGACCACCAGGCTCTGTTGCCCGTCGCCGTAGGACAGCAACGAGCCGCCGCCCCAGACACGACCGAGGGTGTTCACCCACGTCTGCCCGTCGGGCAACACCGAGGTGATCTCGCCGGGCGAGAGCGCATTGCTGAGCAGCAGCGAGTCGTCGTCGAGCGCATCGCCGGCGTTCACCCCCCAGATCGGGATGCCGGAGGACTGCTCGGTCGAGTCCTGTGCCGGCACGTCGGCGACGAGCAGGTCGCCCGAGGTGGCGCTGGTGCACCCCGCGGCGAACAGCAGCGCGGCCAGGGCGGCAGCGCCGGTGACACGGTGGCGTAGGGGTCGAGACATGGTTCGAACCGTACTGGACCACCCCCGACCGCCCGTGATCGCCGCCCCCGCACCGGGTCCGTTGCGCAGTGGCGCCCGTGGAGCGGCGGGCCGCTGCGAAGCGCTGCTGCGAAGCGCTGCTGTGGTGTGCTGCGGCGCCGGTGGGGCGGCGGTTGAGCACCGCGCAGATCGGTCCGGCCGCTGTGGTGTGCTGTGACGCCGGCCGGCCGGCGGTTGAGCACCGCGCAAATTAGTGAGGCCGCTGTGGTGTGCTGGGACGCCGCCGGGCCGGCGGTTGAGCACCGCGCAGGTCGCTGGCTCCGCGTGAGCACGGCGTGGTGCGTTGGTCCTGGGGTCGGTGCTCAGCGACCGGCGCGCCCGGCATCGCGCAGCCTCTGTGCGTACACACGGTGGAGCGTCTGGAGCGTTCCCTCGCGGTCGTACGCGAGGCGGGAGTGACGGAACCGGAGCGTGTGGTAGCCCAGCTCGGCAGCCTCGTGGTCGCGAGCGAGATCCTTCTCGGCCTGCTGGCGGCGATCATGCCAGCGCCGTCCGTCGGCCTCGACGATCAAGCGGACCTCTGGCCAGCAGCAGTCGACGAACCCGCGCATGTCGGTGGTCGTCGGCAGCGGGTACTCCCATCGGGGCGATGGAAGGTCCGACGCCCCGAGCACGACCGCGAGCAGCCGCTCGAGCTCGGATCGCTCGACCGCTGTGCCGTCGGTGCCGAGGACATCGAGCAGGCGGCGCATCATCACGCCCGGCCTGGCGGGTGAGCGCAGCCGCTCGTGGGTCTCGGCGAGCGCCTCGGGTGTGGTCCGTCTCGTCAGGAGGAAGGTCTCGGCACTCTCTTCGAGCCTGCCGATTCGCATGACCTCGGAGAGGTCGACGATCGTGCGCGTGGGGTCGGTGGTCGGGAGGCCACCGATCTCGACGATCTCCGAGGGCAGGAGGGTGTCGGTGCGCAGTCGCTTGGTGCCCTCCAGCGCCCGTCCCGAGCTCCGAGGGGTGAGCAGCTCGACCGGCCGACCGTCGGTGACATCGATCGTGCGCAGGCCGTGTCGCAGACCTGCGCTGAGGCCGGCCACGACCCCGGTCGACCGGGAGTGGAGGTACGCCACCCACAGCTGACGGTTCCACGAGTCGGGGTATCCCGGGAACCCGAGCACGCCGTGGGCCAGTCGGTCCCACCGGCCGCTCTCGATGAGGTGACGCCGTTGGCGCTCGCTCAGACCTGCTTCGTCGGCCTGGCGGACCGAGAAGGTGCCGCACTGCCGTGTGGCGATCTCGGCGACGATCCGCTCGGCGGCCACGGAGTTCATGGCGACCACCCTCTCTTGGAGAACTGGACGTGTCATCGGGGACCGGTCCCCGTGTGCTGTGGCGCCGGTGGGGCGGCGGTTGAGCACCGCGTGGGCTGGTGGGGGCCGCTGTGGTGTGCTGTGGCGCCGGTGGGGCGGCGGTTGAGCACCGCG
>JALYWI010000086.1 GCA_030852785.1 Actinomycetota bacterium | reverse complement strand
GCGCTCGGGGGCGCCGTGACGCCCGCCCCGGGTGCGGCGCTGCTCTGTGCGGACGACCGGCCCGGAGGGCGGTAGTCGGCGAAGAACTCACGCCAGCTGTCGCTGACGGAACCCGGGTCGTTCCGGTACTGCTCGTACATCTCCTCGACCAACCATGCGTTGGGTCCGAGGGGTTCGGGGGTGGTGTGCTCGTCGGCCACGAGTAGCCATCCTACCGGCACGGGGGGAGGGGTCTGGTGACGGGCAGGGCGGTGCGCGGCCTAGATTCCTCGGCGTGCTCATCGCGACCTGGAACGTGAACTCCCTGAACGCCCGGATGCCACGCGTCGAGGAGTGGCTGGCGCAGATGCAGCCCGATGTCGTCTGCCTCCAGGAGACGAAGATGAGCGACGCGCAGTTCCCGGCGCTCGACTTCACCCGCCTGGGCTACGAGTCGGTGCACCACGGCGAGGGCCGCTGGAACGGCGTGGCGATCCTGTCGCGGGTCGGCATCGAGAACCCCGTCTACGGCTTCGAGGACACCGACGAGCCCGACCCCGACGCCCGCATCGTCTGGGCGACCTGCAACGGCGTCAGGGTCGCCTCGGTCTACGTGCCCAACGGCCGGGAGCTGGGACACGACCACTACCGCTACAAGCTCGAGTGGCTCGCCCGCCTGCGTGCCAACCTCGACGCCGGCTACACGCCCGACGACCTGCTCGTGATCCTCGGCGACTGGAACGTCACGCCGGCCGACATCGACGTGTGGAGCCCGAAGGCGTTCGAGGGATCCACACACGTCAGCCCGCCCGAACGAGCGGCGATCTCGACGCTCGTCGAGTGGGGACTGGTCGACACCCTCCGGCAGCGCTACCCCGAGTCCGGCATCTACAGCTACTGGGACTACCGCAACGGCGACTTCCACAAGCGCCGCGGCATGCGCATCGACTACCTGCTCTCCTCGACGGCCCTCGCCGCCACGTGCAGCGCAGATCTCATCGACCGCAACGCCCGCAAGGGCACCAAGCCGTCCGACCACGCCCCGGTGCTGGCCGAGTACGGCGTCTGAGCTCCGACCCCTCGGGAGGCCACCATGGACGATGCAGGTCAGGATCCCGCGGCAGCGCACGTCAGCCCACGCATCGCAGGGCTGCACTCCCTCGAGGAGACGCCGCGCCGCAGCGAGGAGCGACGGCTCGCCGCTGCGATGCGAGAGGTGATCGAGCACCTGGTGTCGAGCGCCGCCTCGATCGAGGACCTCGCGTCGGCGGCCGACGACCTCGAGGCGTTCGCCGAGTACCTCCGGGCGCTGCCGACCGGTCAGGACTACCAAGGCTTCTCGGAGTCGGCGAACGCCGGCGTCGGCATCGACGCCCTGTTCTCCGACGACCCGGAGTGGGCCGCGACGTTCGACCACAGCCCGTTCATCGGTCTCGCGAACCCGCTGTCGCCGCCGGTCGAGCTCGAGTACTCCGGTGATCGGGTCGTCGCCCGGGTCACCTTCGGCGCCGCGTACGAGGGGCCGCCCGGTTGTGTGCACGGCGGCTACGTCGCAGCCGTGTTCGACGAGGTGCTCGGCGCGGCGCAGTCGCTGTCGGGTGACCAGGGCATGACCGCACACCTCGAGGTCGACTACCGCCGACCCACTCCCTTGGGTGTGCCGCTCACGATGGAGGGCTGGCTCGACCGCTCCGAGGGTCGGAAGATCTGGGCCAGGGCGGAACTGCGCGCCAACGGCGAGCTCACCGCCGAGGGCGAGGGGCTGTTCATCGCCTTCGACCCCCAGAAGTTCAGCCAGCTGCTCGAGCAGCGCAACAGCGTCCGCGAGCGCTGAGCGTCAGCCGGCCGTCACTCACCCGTTGTCGGCGACGATGCGCAGGACGTCGTCACCGAAGCGTTGGGCCTTGACCGCCCCGAGACCCGAGACGCGCAGCAGCTGCGCTCGTGAGGTGGGCCGCGCGGTCGCGAGGGCGGCGAGGGTGGCGTCGTTGAAGATGACGTAGGCGGGCACGTCGGCCTCCTTCGCCTTCTGCTTGCGCCAGGTCCGCAACGCCTCGAAGAGCGCGGTGTCGGCCGGGTCGAGGTCGTCGGCAGCCGGTCGTGCCGCGGTGCGCGTCGACCCGGAGCGAGCGTTGCGGGCTCGTCGTGCCCCTTCGCGACGGTCGACCTGCAGCGGTGCCATGCCCACCGTCGACGCGACGATCTCGAGCCACGGTGACGGCTTGCGCGTCAGCGAACGCGAGCCGAACTCGCGGCTGCGGGCCCAGGTGCAGTGCAACTCCTCACGCGCGCGGGTGAGCGCCACGTAGAGCAGGCGTCGTTCCTCGTCGATGTCGTCGTCGGAGTCCTTCGCGTGGTGGATCGGCACGAAGCCCTCTTCGAGCCCGGCCAGGTGGACGATCGGCCACTCCAGGCCCTTCGCCGCGTGGAAGGTCACGAGCTCGACCGCGTCGCCCACCGAGCGGTCCTCGCCTCGCAGGGCAGAGGTCATCCACCCGAGGAACCCGGGGATGCCGCCGTCGGGGTCGATCGCGAGGTACTCGCGCCCGAGTCGCACGAGCTCGGCCACGTTGGCGGCGCGCTCCTGGGTGATCTCGTCCTCTGCGGCTCGGCGACTCTCTCGGCCGGTCAGCGGTGCCGGTTCGACGGTGGAGGGCGCCTCGCCGGCGGGCCCCGCGGTGCCGGCGTCGTCGTCCTCGAGCGGGGTGGCGCGACGGACCTGCTCCTCGAGGTCGCCGAGGGCCATCTGCAACGACGAGGCGCGGCGCAGCGAGGAGATGGCCTGCTTGATCTCGGGCTGCTCGAGCAGGTCACCGCCGCCGCGGACGCGGTGGGGGATGGCCGCCCGGGTGAACGCCTCGGAGATGAGGGTGGCCTGGGCGTTGGTGCGCACCAGCACTGCCTGGCGTGACCAGGTGGACCCGGGGGAGTGACGGTCGCGCACCGAGCGGGCGATGGCGCCCGCCTCTGCCGCGGCGTCGGGGTGGTCGGTCACGGTGGGCACCGGCCCCGACGGGCGGTGCGGACGGAGCCGGATCGGCACGCTGCGCCCCGAGTCGAGCACTGCGTTGGCCACGGTGAGGATCTCGGGCGTGGAGCGGTAGTTGTCCTCGAGCGTGACCGTCGAGCTGCCCGGGAAGTACGTCTCGAAGTCGATCAGGTAGCGGGAGTCGGCGCCGTTCCAGGCGTAGATGGCCTGGTTCGGGTCGCCCACTGCGCACAGGTCGGACTCGGGGCCGGACCACGCCGCGAGCAGCGCGTGCTGCAGGGGGTTGACGTCCTGGAACTCGTCGACGAACAGATGGCGGAACCGCCAGTGCCGTGCGGCGGCGTAGACGGGGTCGGCGGCCAGGTCGCGCACCGCGAGGCGGAGCAGGTCGTCGAAGTCGACGAGGCGCCGACGACGCTTCTCGGTCATGAACCGGTCGTAGATCTCGGCGACCTTGCCGGGTTCGAGCGGCGGCCGTCGACGCGCGAGTGCGGCCGCGGCCTCGTACTGCTCGGGGCCGATGCGGCGTGCCGCGGCCCACTCGATCTCGGAGACGACGTCGAGGGGAGCGGTCCCGCCGCGTGACGACATCAACCGGGCGACGAAGCCGACCTTGCGTTCGAGCAGCTCCGGCGCGCGGATGCCGCGCTCCTCCCACCGCTGGCGCAGCTGCGCGTACGCGATCGAGTGGAACGTGCCCGCGTGCACGCCGCTGCGCAGCCCGAGGCGGCCGAGGCGCTCTCGCAGCTCGCCGGCAGCCTTGCGGGTGAAGGTGACCGCCAGGACCCGGTTGGGGTCGAGCGTGCCGACCTCTGCCCGGTAGGCGATGCGGTGCGTGAGCACCCGCGTCTTGCCGGAGCCAGCGCCCGCGAGGATGCGCAACGGGGACGCCTCGGAGGTGACCGCGGCGTGCTGCGCGGGGTTCAGGCCACGCAGCAGCGGCGAGGACGGCGAGGTCGACGAGGGCGGCGAGGGAGATGTCCCGGGAAGATCCTGCACCGGTGCGACGGTACCAGCGGCCACCGACACCGGAACCGGGGTGGGCGCTCCGGGCGTCGGTGGCGCGGGGGTACCGTGCCAACCGTGCAGCCACTCGGGGAGCAGGAGTTCGAAGCCCTCGTCGTCGACGCGCTCGACGAGATCCCCGAGCAGCTGCTCGCGCTGATGGACAACGTGTCGATCGTCATCGAGGACCGCCACGAGTCCGAGGACCTGCTCGGCCTGTACGAGGGTGTGCCCCTCACCGAACGCGACGACTACGGCGGGCTGGTCATGCCCGACCGGATCACGGTCTACCGGGTGCCGCTGTGCGAGATGTGCGAGTCGCCCGAGGAGATCGTCGACGAGGTGCGCATCACCGTGGTGCACGAGCTCGCGCACCACTTCGGCATCGACGACGACGAGCTGCACCGCCTGGGTTGGGCCTGACGGAGCCTGGCTCGGGTCTGAAGGAGTTCGGCAGGACGGATCCCGCCGGGTCGAGGCACCTCGGCGGTACGATCGTGCGGTGCCCTTCGACCAGTCCAACCTGCACCGCAACGAGGAGATCGTCCTCGATCTGCACCCCCACTGGGTCATGCTCGCCAAGGGCCTCTTCCTGCTCGTGGTGACGATCGCGCTCGGCATCTGGGTGCTGACGACCGACCTGCACGGGATCATCAAGGGCCTGGTCGGCGTGGCGATCCTGGCGAGCCTGCTCTACACGCTGCAGCGGGTGATCGCCTGGTTGTCGACGAACTTCGTGGTCACCACCGACCGCTGCATCTACCGAGAGGGCATCATCTCGAAGCGCGGCGTCGAGATCCCGCTCGAGCGCATCAACACGGTGTTCTTCAACCAGTCCGTCGTCGACCGGATGCTCGGGGCCGGCACCCTGACCATCGAGTCCGCGGGCGAGAACGGCGTGCAGACCTTCGAGGACGTGCGTGACCCCATCGGCGTGCAGCAGGTGCTGTACCAGGAGATGGAGGACAACGAGAACCGCAAGTTCGACCGTGTCCGTGCCCCCGCCTCGCAGGTGTCGGTCGCGGACGAGATCACGAAGCTCGCCGCGCTGCGCGACCAGGGCCACCTCACTCCGGCGGAGTTCGAGGAGCAGAAGGCCCGGCTGCTCGCGCCCCCGCCGGCCTGACCCAGGCCGGCCTGAACCCAGCAGTCCCGACCCGACCGGTAGCGGTCGCGGTCACTCGTCGTCGAGCCACTCCAGGCGGGCGCCGGGTCCGGGGAGGACCCGCCAGCCGTCCAGTTCGACACCCGGTCGGGTGAGCGCGACCACGCAGCCGCCGAAACCCGCACCGGTCAGCCGGGCGCCGAGCACACCGTCGGTCGCGAGCAACCGGGCGACCAGGGCGTCGAGCGCAGGGGTGGAGACCTCGAAGTCGTCGCGCAGCGAGCGGTGGCTCTCGTTCATCGCGGCGCCCGCGGTGGTGAGGTCGCCGTCGACGAGCGCCGCGGCGAACACCTCGACCCGTCGGCACTCGCTGCGCACGTGGCGTGCACGGGCACGCACGACGCGATCGTCGATGCGTTCGATGGCTGCGTCATCCGCGACCGGTAGCGGCCCGACCAGCGCTGCGGCACGTTCGCACTGCGCTCGCCTCGTCGCGTACTCCGACCCTGCGAGCTCGCGCTGCTGGCCGGAGTGCAGGACGTGGAACCACGCGTCGGTCGGCACCGTCACGGGGACCACCCGGTCGGTGGCGCAGTCCATGAGCAGCGCCGCCCCGTCGACACCCGCGGCCGAGGCGAGCTGGTCCATGATCCCGCACGGAACTCCCGTTGCCAGCTGTTCGGCACGCTGGCAGCGTCGTGCGACCTCGAGCGGTGTGCCGGGGTCGCCGAGCGCCATGGCCACGGCCACCTCGAGCGCCGCGCTCGACGACAGCCCGCTGCCGAGCGGGATCGTGCTGCGCACCGCCGCGTCCAGACCGACCCCGGCGAGCCCGTCGAGGCGGCCGACCTCGGCCGCGACACCGGCGACATAGCGGCCCCACGTGGGCGTGACCGCGGCGGCGTCACGGATCGGCAACTCGAGCTCGACCGTGCCGTCGACGTCCTCGGAGCGCAGCGAGATCACGCCGTCTCGGCGCGTGCCCTCGACGGTCGTCGCCAGCTGCACGGCCATCGGCATGGCCAGGCCGCCCATGTAGTCGGTGTGGTCGCCGATCAGGTTCACACGTCCGGGTGCGGTCGCCCGGAACCGTCGCCGTTCGGTCACGAGCTCGTCGTCGTGGTCACGCCGCTCGCACCGGGCAGCTCGCGCAGCGCCCGGGCGGCGTCGACCGGGTCGACGGGGTTGAAGTACACCCCGCCGCCGACCTCGGCGCTGGCCACGAAGCGTTGCAGCCCGGGTCCGCGGTTCGCCGGCGCGATGTGGATGTGCACCCGGGCCCGCGGCCAGTCCTCGCCGTCGGTCGGCCGCTGGTGGATCCACAACATGTACGGCATCGGCTCGTCGAAGAGCTGGTCGAGTCGGGCGAGGGCGTCGATGAGCACCAGCGCGAGCCCGTCGCGGTCGCACTCGGCGTCGCAGAGCGCGCCGACCGTCCCGGTCGGTGCCAGGCGCAGCTCGTAGGGCCAACGAGCGGCGTCGGGCACCCAGGCACGCCACTGCCCCGACGACGACACGACCAGCGCCTCGTCGACCGCATCGGGCTCGAGCACGCCGTCGACGAGCTCGCGCAGCGGCTCGGGCGGGATGTCGGCGTACGCGTAGATCTGACCGTGGGGATGCGCGATCGTCGCACCCACCTCGGGGCCCCGGTTCTCGAAGATGAGCACGTAGTCGACGTCGTCGCGAGCGCCGAGCTCGGCGGTGCGCTCGGCCCACAGGTCGATGACCCGACGGGCGCCGTCGCGACCGAGGGACCAGAACTGCGCGTCGTGCACGGGCGTGTAGAGCACCAGCTCGCAACGGTCGTCCGGCATGGCGGGCCAACGGTTGACGAAGGACCGCACGTCGTAGTCGTCGGGTGCCTCGAGACCTCCGGGGCAGAACGGGCAGTCCGTCGCCGGCAGGTCCCGGGACGGCAGGTTCGGGCGGCCCTGTCGGGAGCCGACCACGACGGTGGGTTCGCCGGTCAGCGGGTCACGACGGAGGTCCACCTCAGCGCACCGCGGCGACCGCGTCGGCGACGATCTCGAGCGACTCGACCGAGTACGGGGCACGGACCGCGATGTTCACCTGGTCGGCGCCGGCCGCGACGTACTGCCCGATCGCATCGACGAGCTGCTCGCCGGTCCCGACGAGCACCCCGGGACGGACGAACTCGGCGATCTCACCGAACTGCTGGTGCAGCGACGCCTCGTCCGCCGCGAAGCCGACGTTGATCGAGCAGGTGATCTCGGACGGGTCCCGACCGGCGTCCGCGCAGTGCGAGTGCAGCACGGAGCGCTTGTGGGCGAACGTCTCGGGATCGAGGAACGGCACGTTCCAGCCGTCGGCCAGCTCCGCGGCGATGCGCAGCGTGCGGCGCTCTCCACCGCCGCCCACCCAGATCGGCAGCTCCGACTGCAGGGGCGCGGGGTCGCAGACCGCGTCGTTCAGGGTGAAGTGCTCGCCCTCGAAGCTGAACGACGGCTCGCGCAGCAGGCCGCGGACACACCGGATGGACTCCTCCATGATGTCGAGGCGCTCCGCGGCGCGCGGGTAGCGGAACCCGTGGGCCTCGTACTCGTCGACGAGCCAGCCCGCGCCGATGCCGACGTCGCAGCGGCCGCCGGACAGGTGGTCGATCGTCGCCATCGCGTTGGCGAGCACCGCGGGGTGGCGGTACGCGGCGCAGTACACGAGCGACCCGCAGCGCACCCGTTCGGTCGTCAGCGCCAACGCGGTGTGCATGGCGACCGACTCGAGGCAGTTCGTCGAGCGCCCGTCGGCGGAGTAGAAGTGGTCCCAGATCGAGATCCAGTCGAAGGGCATCTCCTCGATGCGCCGCCACAGGTCGCGCAGCTCATCGACGGTCGTCCCCGAGGGGCCGGTGTGCACTCCGAAGGTGGTGGGCATCGTGTCTCCTCAGCGTCGCGGCGGCACCGAAGCCGTCTCGACGGTCCCGAAGCTAGCGCCGGCACCTGTGTGGCAGCGCCGCTACGGTCGGCCCCGTGACGGTCAGGGTCGGTCTCCTCGGCACGGGTTTCATCGCCCGGTACCACGCCATGCAGCTCGGCCTGGCCGACGAGCCGAACGAGCTCTCGGCGGTCCTCGACACCGACCGTGCACGCGCCGAGGCCTTCGCCGCGGACCACGGCTGCTCGGTCGTCGACGACGTCGCCGGACTCGTCGACGTGTGCGACGCGGTGTTCGTCTGCACCTGGACCGCCGCCCACCTGGACGCGGTGCGAGCGGTCGTCGCGGCGGGACTGCCGGTGTTCTGCGAGAAGCCGCTGTCGACCGATCTGAGCTCGGCCCGTGAGCTCGTCGAGGCGGTCGAGCGCTCGGGCGTGATCAACATGGTCGGGCTGGTGCTCCGGTCGTCGCCCGCGCTGCTGGCGTTGCGCGAGCTGGTGCGGCGACCCGGGTCCGGCGCGGTCATGAACGTGGTGTTCCGCGACGACCAGTACCTGCCGACCCAGGGCATGTACGGCTCGAGCTGGCGGGGCGATCCTGCGCTGGCGGGTTCGGGCACGCTGCTCGAGCACTCGATCCACGACCTCGACGTCCTCGAGTGGCTGCTCGGCGACGCGGTGTCGGTCGCCGCGCAGCAGTCGCACTTCCATGGCATGGACCGCATCGAGGACTCGGTCAGCGCGCTGTTCCGGTTCGCGAGCGGCGCGACCGCGACGCTCGCGTCGGTCTGGCACGACGTGTTGAGCCGGCCCAGCCAGCGACGTATCGAGGTGTTCTGCGAGCGCTCGCTCGTGACGCTCGAGGGCGATGTCTTCGGCCCGGTGCTCGCCCAGGACTCCGACGGCGAGCTGCGCCTCGACGGCGACGAGCTCGTGGCGTGGCTGCGTGGTCGCGCCGTGCCGCTGCTCAGCGCGGAGCAGGAGTTCCTGGTCGCGGTGCGTGAGCAGCTCGAGGGTGGCCGCCCCGCCCGTCTGCGACCCGACGTGCACGACGCGCTGCGCGCCCACGAGCTGGTCGACGCGGTCTACCGCTCGGCGAGCGCGGACGGCTCGGCGGTTCGCATCCCACCCCGGGCCGGCTGATGCGCCTCGGAGTGGCCGCCGCGCTCGTCGAGGGCCGCGTCGTGCCCGGCGACGTCGAGATCTCGGGCGACGACGGCACGGTGGTCGCCACCGCGCTGCCAGCCGTCGACGGCGGTGGGTTGGCGGTGCCCGGGTTCGTCGACCTGCAGATCAACGGGTTCGCCGGGGTCGACCTGCGCCACGCCGACGCGGCCGGGTACGCGACGGTCGCCCAGGCCCTCGCCCGACGCGGCGTGACGGCGTTCCAGCCGACGTTCCACTCGCAGTCGCTCGACGCCTACGAACGAAGCCTCGCACGGCTCGCCGAGGTGCTCGCGGAGCCGCCCACCGGGGCCCGGGTGCTGCCGGCGCACCTCGAGGGCCCGTTCCTGTCGCATCACTGGAACGGCGCACACGACGTGTCGCACCTGGTCGCGCCCGACCGCGAGCACTGCACGCGCCTGCTCCAGGCAGGTCCGGTCGGGTTCGTCACGCTCGCTCCCGAGCTGCCCCGGGCGTCCGAGCTCATCGCCGAGCTCGTCGACGCCGGTGCCGTGGTCAGCATCGGGCACAGCGACGCCACGGCGGAGCAGGTGTACGCGGCGGTCGACGCCGGCGCGCGCCACCTGACGCACTGCTGGAACGCCCACCGTCGCTTCACCGCACGGGATCCGGGGCCCGCCGGTGCCGCACTGACGTGCGACGAGCTGACCGTCGGCCTGATCGTCGACCTGGTGCACGTGGCACCCGAGGTGGTCACGATGACGCTGCGCTCGGCGGCCGGTCGGGTCGCCGTCACGACCGATGCCGTCGCGGGCGCCGACACCGTCGCCGCGGCCGGCGGCGAGGTCGCACGTCGACCCGACGGCACGATCGCGGGTGGGCTCGCCGGTCCCGACGACTGCTTCCGGCACCTCGTCTCGCTGGGAGTGGACCTGGCCGACGCGGCGCACGCGTGTGGGGGAGTGCAACGTGCGCTCCTCGGAGCTCCTCCGAGCCGACTGCGTCCCGGAGATCCGGCGGACGTCGCCGTGCTCGACGATGCACTGGTGGTGATGCGCACCTACGTCGGTGGCGTGCAGGTCGCCGGCTCGACGATCCGAGGTGCTTGACCGGCTGGTCAAGTGCCGTGAACACTGCCCTGCATGCCGGTCAGCGACGCCAACGGAATCCGCATCCACCACGACCAGTTCGGCGACCCGGGATCACCCACGGTCCTGCTGGTCTCCGGCCTCGGCGCACAGTGCCTGGTCTACGAGGACGAGGTCTGCGAGCAGCTCGCCGCCCACGACCTGCACGTCGTCCGCTACGACAACCGTGACGTCGGACTGTCGACGCACCTCGACGGTGTGGTCGCCGATCCCTTCGCCGCGTTGATGGCGATCTCGTCGGGCATGCCGGTCGACGCGCCGTACACGCTGTCCGACATGGCCGCCGACGGCATGTCGGTCCTCGACGTCCTCGGGATCGACCAGGCGCACATCTTCGGTGCCTCGATGGGCGGCATGATCGCCCAGACGATGGCGATCGAACACCCCGAGCGGGTGCTCTCGCTCACCTCGCTGATGTCGACCACCGGTGAGCCCGAGGTCGGCCAGCCCGACGGCGAGGTCCTCGGCGCGCTGCTCGGCATGATGAGCGAGAACGACACCCACGAGGCACGGGTCGCGAGCTCCGTCGACCTGGCACGCCTGATCGGCACCCGCCACCTCTTCGACGAGCAGCGCGCCCTCGAACGGGCCGAGCTGCTGGTGTCGCGCTCCTACGATCCCGCCGGCGTCGCCCGCCAGCTCGTCGCGATCTTCGCCTCGGGCTCCCGGGCCGAGGGCCTGGCCGCACTCGACCTGCCCACGGTCGTGCTGCACGGCGACGCCGACCTGCTGGTCGACATCTCCGGTGGCCGACGGACCGCCGAGCTGGTGCCGGGCGCCGAGTTCCGGCTGTTCGACGGCATGGCGCACGACATGCCGCCGGAGTACCGGGACCGCCTGATCGCCGGCATCGTCGAGAACACCGCCCGCGCCGGCGTCTGAGATCAGCTCACCGCACCGCACGAACCCACCGCACGAACCCACCGCACTGCACGAACCCCAGCATCCTGACCAACCACTTGGAGACGACGAGCACCATGGGCCCACTGTCCGGAATCAAGATCATCGAGGTCGCAGGCATCGGCCCCGGCCCGTACGCAGCGATGATGCTCGCCGACATGGGCGCCGATGTGATCCGCATCGACCGCTCCGCCGCGGTGCAGGGCGGTGACCCGGACGTCCCGCCCGCCGACATCTTCAACCGCGGCCGTCGTTCGATCGGCATCGACCTGAAGTCCCCCGACGGCGTCGAGACCCTGCTCGAGCTGGTCGGCCAGGCCGACGCGCTGATCGAGGGCTTCCGCCCCGGCGTCGCGGAGCGCCTCGGGTTCGGGCCCGAGGTGTGCATGGAACGCAACCCGAAGCTCGTCTTCGGTCGCATGACCGGATGGGGCCAGACCGGGCCGTACGCGCCGACGGCGGGTCACGACATCAACTACATCGCCCTCGCGGGCGTGCTCGCCCACCTGGGCCGCGAGGGCGAGAAGCCCACGCCGCCGATCAACCTGGTCGGCGACTTCGGCGGCGGTGGCATGCTGCTCGCCTTCGGTGTGGTGTGCGCGCTGCTCGAGTCGCAGCGCTCCGGCGAGGGCCAGGTCGTCGACGCGGCCATGGTCGACGGCGCGGCGAGCCTCATGACGATGATCTGGGGCTTCAAGGCCATGGGCATCTGGTCCGACGAGCGTGGCACCAACCTGCTCGACACCGCCGCGCACTTCTACGACACCTACGAGTGCGCCGACGGCAACTTCGTGTCGATCGGTGCGATCGAGCCGCAGTTCTACGCAGAGCTGCTGAAGTACACGCCGTTGGAGTCCTCGTACACCGACCGGGGTGAGACGCTGCCGCACCAGATGGACAAGGCGCACTGGCCCGAGATGAAGGCACGGCTCACCGAGATCTTCGCCACGAAGACCCGCGCCGAGTGGAACGAGATCATGGAGGGCACCGACATCTGCTTCGCCCCGGTGCTCACGATGGACGAGGCGGCGCGGCATCCCCACAACGTCGAACGCCAGACCTTCGTCGAGGTCGCCGGGATCACGCAGCCCGCACCGTCGCCCCGCTTCGACCGCACGCCGGGGGAGATCC
>JALYWI010000084.1 GCA_030852785.1 Actinomycetota bacterium | reverse complement strand
GGATCCCGTCGAGCGCTGCCGCACCGGGCGGTGGTGTCGCCGCGGTCCTCACGGTGTCAGCCCCGGAGGACACGATCGAGGTTCGTCTCGTCGACCAGGTCGTCGGCGGGAATCGGCTCGTCGTAGGCGAGCAGGTCGCCGGCTTCGATCCAGACCTTCTGGATCGGCTCGACCATCACCGGGTCGAACGTCATGTCGGGGTTGAAGATCAGCGGTGCGCCGACGTCGAGCACGGAGCCGCCGACGCCGAGGACCTCTTCCAACACGGGACGGACGGTCGGGTCGGTCCGGTAGTCGCCCTGCAGATAGGTGCGGGTCGTCCGCAGCAGCGCCCGGATGATGGCATCGGCCACCTCGGGCTTCTCGGAGCGGAGCTTGCCCATGAGGAACCCGCCGACGGTGTCCTCACCGAAGGGGATCGCGAACTCGGCGTAGCCACGCTCGTCGGGATCGGCCCACAGGGGATCCGGCAGGTAGGCGGCGTCGACGCTCTCGTTCTCCAGCGCGATCAGCGAGTCGGGACCACCGACGACCGACAGCGTGATGTCCTTGAGCGTGAGGTCGCACTGGGCGATGTAGTTGGCGAACGACAGGCTCGCGGCGCTGCCGAAGCCGGCGGCCCCGCCGAAGGCGACGGTCGTGCCCTTCATGTCGCACGGATCGAGCTCGCCGGAGTCGTCGACGAGATCCGGCTGGACCCAGAACCCGGCCTTGGACACCGGGGCGGGCGGGAACGTGGGCATGGCGCCGACGATCCGGAGGTCCGCACCGGAGTGGATGGCGTTGAGCACCGGGATGTTCGCGCCGGCCGGCGTCACGTCGACCTGACCGGACTGCAGCAGGCCGACGATCTCGGGCAGCGGGATGACCTGGATGTCGACCTTCAGGTTCTCCTTCTCGAACTCGCCGAAGTGCTCGGCGAGCAGCACCTGGGCGTAGGCCTCGATCCCCTTGGCGCCGGCGAGGGCGATGGTGACCTCTTCAGGCTTCTCGAGCGGTTGCGGCGCCGGCGTGTCGGGCCCGGAGCTCGCGGGCGCAGCGTCGTCGCCGGACGCTGCCGCCTCGGTCGTCGTCGTGTCCGAATCGGCGCTCGACGAGTCGTCCCCGTCGGAGCCGCACGCCCCCATGAACATCGCCGCGACGATGCCGATGGCGAGCAGAGATCGCTTCATGAATGCCCCCTGTGTGGTGGTGTCGGACGACGGCGCGCTGCGCCCTCGTCCCCGTGCCGGCCCCCCGACAACGACACGCATACTAACACTTGTTAGCTGCCTGCGACAAGGGTCACGGCCTGTCACCGCAACGGTCCTGCAGCCCGGGACATCTCCGTCCGAAGCTTCTTGCATTCCAGGTACCCTCGGGGACGTGGATGTGGAAGAGGAAGTCGAATCCCTGATCGGCGCCTGGCGCACCGAACGCCCGGACGTCTCGATGGAGAGCCTGCGCCTGTCGTTCCCGCTGCGCTTCGCGTTGCAGAGCGCCGAGGCCCGTCGCTCGAAGCTGCTCGCACGCCACGGCGTCACCCCTGCGACGTTGGACCTGTTGGTGGCGCTGCGCCGGGCGGGCGAACCGTACGTGCGCACGCCCTCCGAGCTCGCCCGGCTGCTCGTGCTGTCCTCGGGCGGGGTCTCCCAGCGCCTGGAGCGCCTCGAGGAGGCCGGGCTGCTGGAGCGCAGCGTCAACACCGACGACCGCCGGGTCGTCTACGTGCAGCTGACCGAGCTGGGGCTGAAGACCCTCGACGACGTGATCGGCGAGTACATGCGCCACGAGGACGCGATGCTGCACGGGCTCTCCGAGCGCGAGCTGCAGCAGCTCGCCCGCCTGCTCGTGAAGCTCGACCGGTCGATCAAGTCCACGCCGGACGACTGACACCGGAAACGACTGACCCTGGCGACGAGCGCGCGCCAGACTCAGAACGCGTTCGGGTCGTTCGCGACGGCCTCGGGCACGGGGTGGCGGAACAGCCTCGAGGCGTTCTCCCAGGTGAACATCCGTGCCTCGTCCGCCGGGAACCGTCCGACCTGGCTCTCGAGGATCGCCTGGGTGTTGGGCCAGCTCGAATCGAGGTGCGGGTAGTCCGCCTCCATGAGGATGTGGTCGATGCCGATGCGGTGACGCAGCTCGAACACCGAGGGGTCGTCGAGCGCGCAGTGCCAGAAGTTCCGCTGGAAGACCTCGGAGGGTGTCAGCTCGATGTCCTTCCACGTGCCGTACATGTCCTGGTACGACATCACGTGGTCGAGGCGGTCGAGCAGACCCGGCACCCAGCCGAGCCCACCCTCGGACATCACGATCTTGATGTTCGGGAACCGCACCGGGATCATCGAGTAGAGCCAGTCGACCGCCGAGAACATGGCGAAGCCGAACGCCAGCACACCGATCGCATCGGCGGGCGCGTCGGGAGCGGTCGCCGGCAGGCTGGATGCCGAACCGATGTGCAGGCAGATGGCGGTCTCGGTCTCCTCGCACGCCGCCATCATCGGATCCCAGTAGCCGGTGTGCAGCGACGGCAGCCCGAGCTTCTCGGGTGCCTCGGGGAACGTGATCGCCTTGAAGCCGAGCTCGGCGTTCGAGCGGATCTCGGCCGCGCCGATCTCCGGATCGAGCAGGTACGGGACCTGGCACGGGATGATGCGGTCCGGGTACGCGTCGGCCCACGCCTCCTTGTGCCAGGCGTTGTTCGCACGGATCAGCGCGAGCGCCAGCTCCTGGTCGTCGGTCTCGCGCTGCAGTCGCTGGCCGGCGAAGCCGAGCAGCGCCGAGGGGAAGTTGACCGAGGCGTAGACACCGTCGATGTCCATGTCACGGATCCGGGCGTCGATGTCCCACGAGCCGCGGCGCATCTCGTCGAACCGGGTCGGCTCGAAGCTCGCCTCCATGATCGGGCGACCGACCACGGCGTTGAACCCGATGTTCGGGTACTGCTTGCCCTCGAAGGTCCAGTGCTGACGGCCCTGGTCGTCCTCGACCACCTTGGGTGCGCGGTCCTGCAGTTTGGCGGGCAGACGCCCGTCCCACATGTCGGGCGGTTCGACGATGTGGTCATCGACCGAGATGAAGGTGTACTTCCGCTCGCGCCGCTCGGGCTCGGGCAGGAACGTCACGGTGTCCGACCGACCGCCCACCGTGAAGCCGACATCGCTCAGATCGTCCGGGTTGATCATTCGGGGTCCTTTCGTGCGAGCTGGCGCTGCGAGTGCAGGTCGCCGTGTCGCATTTCTCTTCGGTCTGAATTACTTCGATGGATGACATCTTCGGGCGGCTGGGCACCTCACCGACCGGCCGCCTCGCCGGGTCGGTCGCCACGCCGGAGGAGCGCCGTGCCGGCTGTTCGCGTCCGGGCCGCTGGGTGTCAGCCGAGGTACGCGGCGCTCACACGTTCGTCGGCTCGGATCTCCTCGGGTGTGCCGGCGGCGAGCACGCTGCCCAGGTTGAGCACGACGATCCGCTGGCAGTGCTCGAACATGAACGCGACGTCGTGTTCGACGAGTGCGATGGCGCACCCCTCAGCGCGGAGCTGCTCGATGATCGCACCGAGCTGCGCGGTCTGACGCTCCTCGAGACCGGAGGTCGGCTCGTCGAGCAGCAGCACCCGAGGACGCGACACGATCGCCCGGGCGAGCTCGACCATGCGGGCACGCCCGATGTCGAGGGTGCCGGCTGACTCCGTCGCGACGTCCGCGAGGCCGCACAGCTCGAGCACTTCTTCGGCTCGGGCGCGCTGCTCGCGCGCCGCACGTTGCCTCCACGGCATGCGGAACATGTCGCCGATCAGTCCGCCGGCGTGCTCGGACTCGAGCGCGACCAGCAGGTTGTCCTCGACGCTGAGCCAGCCGAAGGTCTGCTGGCGCTGGAAGGTCCGTCGCAGCCCGAGCCGTGACCGGCGCACCGCCGAAGTCGTGGTCACGTCGGCACCGTCGAGGTGCAGCGTGCCCGAGGACCCGCGACGGACACCCGACAGCACGTCGAACAGCGTCGACTTGCCGGCGCCGTTCGGTCCCATCACGCCGCAGATCTCCGACGGCGCGAACGAGATCGACACGTCGTCGAGCGCGCTCACCCCACCGAAGTGGACCGACACGTTCGTGGCGCGCAGCATCGCGTCGGTGGCGGCGGGTGGACGTGCGGGCGTGGCGGTCGTCGCGGTCGTCATGCGTCGTCGATCCCCGAGATGGTGTGACCGGCGAGCACTCCCCCGTCGAGCACGAACTCCGAGCCGGTGCAGTACGAGCTGTCGTCCGAGGCCAGGAAGACGACCATGGCGGCGACCTCTTCGGGCCGCCCGATGCGAGGGATCGGCTGGGCGGCGAAGTACGCGTCCTTGTCGACGTCGTCGAAGTCGGGTGACGAGATCATCGCGGTGTCGATCGTGCCCGGATTGACCGAGTTCACCCGGATGCCATCGTGTCCGAGCTCGAGCGCCGCGGTCTTCGTCAGCCCACGCACCGCCCATTTGCTGGCGCTGTAGGCGCCGAGCCCGACGGTTCCCATCATCCCGCTGATCGAGGCGGTGTTGATGATGCTGCCGCTGCCGTTGGCGCGCATCGCCGGGATGACGGCGCGCATGCCGAGGAAGCATCCGACCTGGTTGACGGCGACCACGGCGTGGAAGTCGGCAACGTCCTGGTGCTCGATCGTGCCGAGGCGCATGATGCCGGCGTTGTTCACGAGCACGCTCAGTGAGCCGTGACGTTCGACGGTCGCGGCGACCGCGTCGTCCCAGCTCGCCTCGTCGGTCACGTCGAGGTGCACGAACGCCGCGGCGTCGCCGAGCTCCTCGGCCAGTGCACGACCCTCGTCGTCGAGCACGTCGCCGATCATGACGCGCGCGCCTTCGGCGACCATCGCCGCGGCCTCTGCCGCGCCCTGGCCGCGTGCGCCGCCCGAGATCAGCGCCACCTTGTCGTCCAGTCGTCCCATCAGATGCTCCTTGTCCGCGTCGTGAACATGTCCGCCGTGCCGTTCAGCCGACGCCCAGGTAGGCGGTCGCCAGTTCGGTGTCCTCGACCGCTGCTGCGTCGCCGCTCCAGACGATGCGTCCGAGTTGCAGCAGCGCCGCGGTGTCGGCGACCTCGAGCAGTGCACGCACCTTCTCCTCGACGAGCAGGATCGCCACTCCGTCGTCGCGCAGCTCCAGGAGGATGTCCATGACCTGCGCCACGATGAGCGGGGCGAGACCGAGGGTCGGTTCGTCCGCGATCAGCACCGCGGGTGGCCGCACGAGCAGCGGCGCGAGCGTGAGGATCTGCTGTTCGCCACCGGAGAGGGACCCGGCTGGCAGCTTGCGTCGCTCGCCGAGGATCGGGAAGCGCTCGACGGCACGGTCGATGTCCGCGCGGTCCGGCAGCCAGACCGACAGGTTCTCCTCGACGGTCAGACCGGGGAACACGCCGCGGGACTCGGGTGCGAGTACCAGGCCGTGCTTCGCACGCCAGTGGGCGGGACGATCGGTGATCGACTCCCCCGCCAGCACGACCGAGCCGTGTGCCGAGGGCAGACCGCCGGCGAGCGCGGCGCAGAGCGTCGACTTGCCGGCGCCGTTGGCGCCCAGCAGCGCGGTGATCGATCCGGGTCGCAGGGTGAGGCCGATGTCGTCGATGACGATGAGCTCGCCGTACCCGCTCGACATGTCGCTGACCGCCAGGACTGCGTCGCCGTCGCCGGCGCCGTTCATTACCGGTCCGCCGTTCGTGGCCGTTGCGCCGTTCGTGGCCGTTGCGCCGTTCACCGCGGCTGCGCGGGCGGGAGCGCCGGTGAGGTCGACCGCGGCGGACGCACCGACCTGCTCGCCGGTGCGGATCGTGGTCTTGTCGCCGCCACGTGCGGCGGCCTTCGCCCGGCGCTTGGCGCGGCGTGCCGAGTTCTGCAGCGCCGTCACGGCGATGAGGCCCTCGGGGTTCTTCGACAGCGTCACCGCGCCGAGTCCGAAGAGGATCGCCGGCAGGTACGAGGACTGGTGTCCGTCCCACCCGAAGATCGAGATCTCCTGCCAGATCTGTGGGCTGATGACGACGGCGAGTCCGGCAAGGACCGCCCCGGCGGGGCGACGGATGCCGAACAGCACGACCGTCGCGAGCCACATCAGACCCGTGGCGGCCGGGGTGCCGAAGCTGGTGGCCGACTGGTTGAACGAGGCGAGCATGACACCACCGACGCCGGCGATCGCGGCCGAGATCGCGAAGATCTTCAGCTTCGTCGCGGTCGGTGAGACACCGCTGGTCGCCGCGGCCGGCTCGCTCGAACGGACCGCGATCATCGCCCGGCCGTTGACCGAGTTGCGCAGGTTCCGGATCAGCCAGCAGACGCCGAGGATCATGGCGAAGAGGGTGACGGCCATCGCCCGGTCGTTGGCCAGGTCGAGGGGGCCGAACGCGAGCCGCGGGATGGACCAGCCCGAGGTGCCGTTGCGGTAGCTGTCCCATGCGAACAGGACCCGGTCACCGACGAAGGCGAGCGCGAGGGTCGCCAACGCGAGCGACAGGCCGCTGAGTCGGATGGCGGGCAGCGCGCACAGCACCCCGAGGATGACCGCGGTGACCACACCGCCGAGCATCGACACCCCGAGTGGCCATCCGCGGGCCAACAGCATGCCGGTCGTGAGCGCGGCCGACGTCACGAACGCGGCCTGGGCCAGGCTGACCATGCCGCCGACGCCGGTGACGACGACGAACGAGAGGAAGATCAACGACAGCGCCAGTCCGTGGGCGATGAGCCCGGCCCAGAACGCGTCGGCGATGAACAGCACGTAGACGATCAGCATCGTGGCGGACACGACCCACGGCAGACGCTTGCGCCACGGCGGCAGGTCCGCGGTGGGATCGGCCGGGGGTGCGGTGTCCGCGATGCTGCCGGCGCGACGTTCGCCCTTGCGGCTCATCCAGAGCAGCCCGCCGAGCAGCAGCACGAACGGGACCGACGCGTTGAAGCCCGAGATCGACTTGGCGAACGACGCGTAGGTGAGCACCAGGTTCTGGGCGACGCCGAGCACGAGTCCCGCGATGAACGCCCGAGGGATCGATCGCAGGCCGCCCAGCACCGCCGCTGCCGCCGCGACGAACAGCACCATGTTGTAGGTGAGCGGGTCGAGGCTGTTCAGCACCGGCGCGCCGATCACTCCGGCGAGGGCGGCGAGCATCGTGGCGAGCATCCAGGTGATCGACGAGGTGCGAGCACCGTCGATGCCGCGGTAGGCGGCGAGGCTCGGCCGGTCGACGTGGGCCCGCATGTGCAGACCCAGCTGCGTGCGACGCAGCAGGAACCAGAGGCCGATCGCGACCAGCACCGCGGCGCCGAACACGATGAGCTGGTTGGAGTCGATGATCGTGCCGAAGGGCAGCTCGTAGGTCTTCTTCGGCGTGGGGCCCAACCCGGGGATCGAGTACACGTTGTCGCCGAGCGGGATGTCCCAGCCGGCGTCGTTGACCAGGCGCTCGACGATCCAACGACCGAGGGCCGGCAGTGCGACGAGCAGACCGACCGTCGCCATGATCTTGGGTCCGTCGGCGGCGCCGGAGAGCCGCCGGAACACGAGTCGGTCGAGCGCCCAGCCGAGGAGCGGGGCGAACACGCACACGACGAACACACCGGCGATGCCCACGGGCCAGCCGAACCCGGCGGTGAGCTCGAAGTACAGGTACGCCGACAGGAAGGCGACGGCGCCGTAGCTGAGGTTGAAGATGCCCGACGCGCTGTAGGACAGCACGAGGCTGCTGGCGACGAGCGAGAAGATCGCGCCGGTCACCGCTCCGGTGATGACGAGATTCAGGAACTGCTGCATCCACCCTCCAGGTGAGTGCGCTCACGGACCGGGACGGGTCCGACCCCGCCCTCGGCCGGTGGCCGGGGC
>JALYWI010000068.1 GCA_030852785.1 Actinomycetota bacterium | reverse complement strand
CGTCGACGGCACCCCACAGCGCCTGGGCGTCGAGGATCAGGTTGTGCGGCGCCCGGCGGTCCGGTGAGCGCGAGTACACCCGGCGCACCGAGTCCGGATCGACGTTGCGGGCCCACGAGAGGTCCCGCATCGCCGCGACGGTCGCCGGGTTGCCACCGGACCAGGCGAACAACGGGTCCGACAGCATGGCCAGCAGGTCGGGGTCGCTCGTCCTCGCCGAACGGACGGGGCCGACCTCGGCGGGTGTCGTGGAGTGGAAGACGGCCATGAACCGGCTGATCCCCTCGACGCGCATCTCGATGACGACATCGGCTGCTTCGAGCCCGCGCTGCGGCATGGCCCTGGGGTCGTTGTCGATCTTCGCCACGAGCGCCCGACGATCCAGTCGGTCGCCGTCGACGGCCCAGTGCTGCACGCCGGTGAACGGTGCGACCGGTCCGTCGGGGTGCGGCTCGGTGGTCGTGGTCGGCGCCGTCGTCGTCGGGACGGTCACCTCGGCACGCACGTCGGCGTCCTCGGTCACGGGATCGGTGGCGCCGCCGATCGAGGCGACGGCAGCCCCGACACCCAGCACCACGACGGCTGCGATCGCGACGGCGATGGCTCCCCACGGACGCTCCTTGGTGGCGGCGCGCGCCGCGCGTACGACCTGGAGGTCGGGATCCGGCGCGCCGGTCCCGTCGTTCTCGCCCCGATCCACTTCCCGCCTCCGTCAGTCCACTTCGCGCCGTGCCGCCCCTGGCGCGACCGGGCGACAGCCTACGGTCAGAGCTCCTCGAGGACCGCGATCCTCAACGACAGCGGCTGCACCGCCGTCGCCGCGACCTCGGAGGGCACCCGGTCCGCACCGTCGACCACCGGAGCGATCCACAGGTGTGCCGTCGACGGCTCCGCTCCCGCGACCACCGTGCCGACGTCGCCCATGCGTGCGAGCGCCGAGATCAGTCCTGGCGGGTAGCGGGTCATGTCGACGGCGGCCAGGTCCGAGTGGACCGAGCGCTGCTCACCGAGACCGGCGGCGAGGCGACGGGCCGCGATCTGCGAGCTGCCGAGCAGCCCGACCACCGTGGTGCCGTAGCGGGCCGACCCGTCACGCACACGGCCGAGCAGGTTCGCCACGACGCCCTCGAGCTCCAGGCGTCCGAGCCCGTCGACGAGCCCGGTGCTCAGCACCAGGTCGGCGTGCTCGGCGTCCGCGACGACCATCGCGTTCATGGCAGGGCTGTCGACGAGGTGGACCGTCGGGTCCGAGACGCCGCCGGTCATGCACAGGCCCTCGAGCACGTTCTCGAGTCGGGGCTGCGAGCCGGGGACCAGCGGTGTCGTGGTGACCGAGGCGAGGGCCTTGGACGAGGCGCCGGCCACCCGCGCACGGATCACCAGCACCCACACCACGGCGAGCACGATCGCTGCGGCGATGCCGACGAACACGTTCACGAGGCACAGCACCGCGCCGATCACCACGGCGGGGACCACGCCGATCCAGGTCGCGGTGCGGACCAGTCGATCGGTCTCGACGTCGAGCGAGAGCTGTTCCTGCATCGCCGGAACGCTACAGGTTCACCCGTCGGGGCCGGGAACCCGCCCGGTCGCTCGGGCCGCAGCGCTCAGGCGGCTGCGACGTCCGAGTCGCCGGCGAGGCGCCGGTACATGTCGAGGTAGATGTCGCAGAGTCGCTCCAGGTCGAACTCGGCGGAGCGTCGATGCCCGACGTCGATCAGCTCGTCGGCCACCGAGGAGTCGGTGAGCGCGAGCGTCAGGGCCGAGGCCAGCGCCGAGGAGTCGCCCGGCTCGACGAGCAGCGCACCCCGACCGGCATCGGAGAGCGCGACCTTCGCGTAGCCGGGGATCGAGCTCGCGACGACGGGGGTGCCCGCCGCCATGGCCTCGAGCAGGATCACGCCGAAGGACTCACCGCCGAGCGACGGCGCACAGAAGACCGACGCCCCGGCGAGACGCCGGTCCCGTTCCTCGTCGTCGATGCGTCCCAACCACTCGATGCGCTCGTCGCGGTGGCGTTCGCGCAGCTCCTCGGTGTGGGGTCCCACGCCGGCCACCCAGATCCGGGTGTCGGCCGGCAGCGACGGCACGGCCTGCAGCAGCACCTCGAGGCCCTTGCGCTCCTCGTGACGTCCGAGGAAGAACACCGTCGGCCCGTCCGAGGGCCACGGTTCGGCGGTGCGGAACCGTTCCGCCTCGATGCCGTTGAAGAGCACCTCGAACTCGCCGCCCACCGGGCCGCTCACGAGCGCCAGCGCGTCCTCGGACACCGCGACCCGGGCGTCGAGACGTTGGCCGAACCACGCGGCGAGCGGCGCGAACGCCTGGTAGGCCGGCTGGGACCCCGCGGCGTGGAAGGTGCCGACCAGGGGCGCCGGCTTGAGCAGCGTGGCGGTCACCGTCGGTCCGGGGACCAGCGGCTCGTGCAGGTGCACGACGTCGAAGCTCTCGTCCCACAGCGCGCGGATGGTGCGCAGCTGCGCCGGGACATCCGGGGCGATCGGCGCCATCGAGCCGTTGGCCGCCATCGGCACGCTCTTGCCGAGCGGCGTGACGAACAGCTCCGGCGGTGGACCGTCGCACGGTGCCAGCACCCTCGCCTCGTGGCCCCTGCGACGCAGCGACCGGGCCAGCGCGAGCACCTGACCCTGGACGCCGCCCGGGATGCTCAGGCTGTAGGGGCAGACCAGGCCGATGCGCATCGCGGCACCTTACGACAGCGCCGGAACGGTCCGACGCGACGAGCGGCGACTCACCCCGCGTCGGCGAACCAGGCCGGGCGTTCGAGCCCCAGGGCGTCGTAGTCACTCGGCCAGTTGGGCTGCAGCAGGTGCCACTGCTCGGGCGCCCGACGGATGAGCTGCTCGAGCGCGATCGCGATGTCCTGGGTCACGCGCTGCACGTCCTGGCGCAGCTTGCCGCGCCGTTCGGTGTCGATCGCGGGCAGCACCACGGCGTGGCAGTGGTCGCCCTCGAAGAACGCGGCCGCAGGGATCAGCGGCGCGCCGCTGCGCAGCGCCAGCAGCGCGGGCCCGCCCGGGAGACGGGTGCGCTCACCGAAGAACTCGACCTCGATGCCGCTGCCGGTCAGGTCGCGGTCGCAGAGCAGGCTGACGATCTTGCCGCTCGCGAGCGCGGCACCGATCTCGGCCGCCGAGGTCGGACCGACCGCGATGATCTCCATGCCCAGCCCGGCGCGGTACTCGACGAACCAGTCGAAGAGCTCCTCGGGCTCGAGCCGCTCGGCGACCGACGCGACGGGCCAGCCCTTCACCTTGGTCAGCCATGCCGCGGACCACTCCCAGCCACCCAGGTGCGGCATCGCGCACACCGGCGTCAGGCCGGCCTCGATGGGCTCGATGAGATGCTCCACGCCCTCGTAGCTGAATCCACGGTCGATCTCGGCCGGCGACAGGTAGGCGAGCCGCAGGGAGTCGTGCCAGTACCGGCCGTAGGAGCGGAACACGGTGGCGACGAGCTCGTCGAGCTCGTCCTCGGGCAGGTCGTCGCCGTAGACCCGACGCAGGTTGCGCTCGGCCATGGTGCGCTCCTGGGGCGAGAAGCGGGCGTAGCCGTCCGCGGCGACGCGCGACAACGCTCCGGCGACGGGATACGGGAGACGATGGGCGAGGGTCGACGCGACGCGGAGGCCGCGCACCGACATCATGGGCGGCGGAGCTCCGGGCTCAGGAGTTCCGGGTGCCGCCGTGGCGGCTGCGGGCCGTCGCACGGGCCCGCAGGCGCTGACCGCCGGGGCGTTCGATGCGACGCGGACGGCGGCGACGACGGTCGCTCAACGCGGGGGTCTGACGGGTGGCCTGGTTCCAGACCTTCACGAAGCGCTGTCCGGCGGTGATGGCGTTGAGCACGATGATCAGGCCCAGGACCGGGAGCAGCACCGGCTCGAAGAGCAGTCCGATGGCGAGCAGGATGAACCGCTCGGCGCGCTCGACGATGCCGCCGCGGGCGTCGAAGCCGAGCGCATCGGCCTTGGCCCGGATGTACGACACGACCGAGGCGGTGACGTAGCCGGCGACGGGCAGCATGACCACCCACGGCGCCTCGCCGCTGGCGGCGAGGTAGTAGGCGATGCCGCCGAAGAGCAGCCCGTCGGTCACACGGTCCGACACCGAGTCGAAGAAGGCGCCACGCAGCGAGGACTTGCCCGAGGCCTTGGCGACCGCACCGTCGAGCAGGTCGGGGATGCCGGTCAGGATCAGCAGCAGGAAGCCGAGGCGCAGTGCGCCGGCGCCGATGGCGACCGCCGCGGCGACCGCCATGACGATGCCCGAGGCCGTCAGCATGTCGGCGGAGATGCCCGCCTTCTTGATGCTGTTGCCGATCGGTTTCACGGCGGCGTCGACCTGGCTACGTAGGCGACCGTCGAACATGTGACTCCTCAGAAGTGATCTCGGGTGTCACCAGCGACATCGTCCGGCCGTGGTGCTAACTCCAGTTAGCAAACTGTACCCGTTCGGCTCGTCCGTGTGAAGGACCTGTGCCACGTGCGACTGCTCGCCCGGCTCGGCGGCGAGCGTCAGCTCGAGGAGGTGGCGGTGTCGGCGGGATCGAACTCCGACCAGTCCTCGGGGTTGTCCTCGACGAACCACTCCACCACCCGACCGCTGATGCCGTCGACGAGCACGATGCCGCGTGTCGAGGGCGGATTCTCGTCGGAGTAGAGCAGGATGCGCCACGTCGGACGTGACAGCCATCCGCGCCAGGCCATCTGCGCCGCGGCGTGGCCGACGGGGAAGCCGACCTGGGCCGTCGCGGTGACCAGTGCGTCGGACTCCTCGACCGCGAGGGTGCGCCCGGCGACCATGCCGTAGAGCGCGAAGGCCACCAGGCCGATGCCGGCCCACAGCGTGCCGACGTTGACCAGCGGCGAGCTGTCGCCACGGGTGAGCCACAACACGATGCAGCCCGCACCCATCAGCAGGTAGATCGCGGCGGGGATGCGGCGCCGGTTGTTGTTCGGGAACGTGTGGGGACCGACGAACTCCGAGAGGTTCAGGTCCTCGGGCAGCTCGTCGACGTACTCGTCCTGCTCGACGTCGGGTTCGACACGGCCCGGATCGTCGGTGCCGTCCACCGGTTCGCTCATGGCGCGAGCGTATCGCCACCGGGCCACTCGGCCCGAAGTCGCTCCCAGACGTCGTGCAGCGCCACGGGCATCACCTGGGAGCCGCCGGCGACCGCCATGAAGTTCGCGTCGCCGACCCAGCGCGGCACGCAGTGCACGTGCAGGTGGTCGGCCTGGGACCCACCCGCGGCGCGGCCCAGGTTGATGCCGACGTTCACGCCGTCGCAGCGCAGGGTCGCCTTGAGCGCCACGACGCCGTCGCGCACCAGGTCCCAGAGCTCTGCGAACTCCTCGGGCTCCAGGTCCTCGAGCTCCGCGACCGCACGGTTCGGCAGCACCATCAGATGCCCCGAGGTGTACGGGAAGCGGTTCAGGATCACGAAGCAGCGCTCGCCACGACGCACGATGAACGTCTCGTCGTCGGGCTGACCGGAGTGGAGGATGCGCTCGAAGAGCGAACGGGAGTCGTCGGGTTCGACGTCGCGCAGCGCACGACGGCTCTCGTCGTCACCGGTGACGTAGCTGGAGCGCCACGTGGCCCAGAGCTGGTCGAGCGGCACGGCGAACTACTTCTTCGACGCCACGTCGTCGGCGAGGCGCGCCGTGAAGGTGTCGACCGGGACGTCGCGTTCGACCTCGTTGCCGCGGGGGTTGACGCCCACCGTGCGGTTCGCGACGTCGTCGTCGCCCACGACGAGCACGTAGGGCAGCTTCTCGCCCTTCGCCCTGCGGATCCGGTTGCCGAGCGTCTCGTCGGCCGCGCCGACGTCGACACGGAAACCCGCGCCGCGCAGACCGGCGGCGACCTCGTGCGCGTAGTCGGC
>JALYWI010000035.1 GCA_030852785.1 Actinomycetota bacterium | reverse complement strand
CCGTCGCCGCGCGCCCGCACGGGGGTCGTCGACGACGCGGCGTGCTCGTCGCCGCGGTCACGCTGTCGGGCTGGGCGTTGTGGCCCGCCGCCCCTGAGCCCGGTCGGCACGAGGTGGGTGCCGGCTCGGCGCTCCTGATCGAACCGTGCGGGTCGGTCGTCGAGGTCCACGGCGCGAACGGTCCGGGCGACGTGCTCGAACCGCTCTGGCGCATGGGGACGCGCCGGGTCGACCTGGTCGTGGCCGGCGACGGGCAGCGCAACCGGGCCGTCGCCGGGGTCGTCGCGGAACAGCTCGGCGCCGTGCTGGTCGACGCCTCCGAGCTGCCCGCGGGTGCGACACACGGCATGCTGCGATGCCGCTGAGCGCTCCGGGGGCACTCGGGGGCTCGTGTAGTTTCTCGTCGGTGATCCTGGAACTGGGGTCGAGGTACCGCTTCGACGTCACCCACCGCGCGCTCGTGATGGGCATCTTGAACCGGACGCCCGACTCCTTCTACGACGGCGGTCAGTACTTCGACTTCGACGGCTTCCTGGCCAAGGCCGAGGGGCTCGTCGACGACGGCGCCGACTTCCTCGACGTCGGCGGCGTCAAGGCCGGCCCGGGTCCCGAGGTGGGCACCGACGAGGAGCTCGAGCGTGTCGTGCCGGCCATCGCCGCGCTGCGTGCGCGGTTCGACGTCCCGATCTCGGTCGACACGTGGAACCCCACGGTGCTGAGGGCGTCGCTCGAGGCCGGGGCGGACGTCGGCAACGACATCTCCGGGTTCGCGAGTCCCGAGTACCTGCCGATCTGTGCCGAGTTCGGCGCCAGCGTCGTGGCCACCCACATCCGGCTCGGGCCGCGCATCCCGGACCCGGAACCGGTCTACGACGACGTGCTCGTCGACGTGCGCGAGTTCCTACGCGCCCGGGGCGACGACGCGCTCGCCGCCGGCATCCCGCGGGAGCGGATCATGGTCGACGACGGCCTCGACCTCGGCAAGACCGAACCGCAGTCACTCGCACTGCTGCGCACCTCGGACCAGCTCGCCGCGCTCGGCTTCGCGGCGTTCCTCTCGGCGTCGAACAAGCGCTTCGTCGGCGAGCTGCTCGGGCTCGACGTCACCGACCGGCGCATGGCCAGCCACGCCGCCCACGCACTGGGCATCCGGCTGGGGTGCCGGGTCCTGCGCGCCCACGACGTCCGGGGCGCCCGACGCACCGCAGACGTCGTCGCCGAGCTGCTGCGTCGCGCCGACGCCGAGGCCGACGTGGCCGGGGCACGCGCATGAGCGGCCAGGGTTCGCCGGTCCACCTGCTCAAGGGCGGCGACGACGTCCTGCTCGCGAAGGGCGTCAAGGAGCTCATCGACCGACTCGTGGGGACCGCGGACCGAAACGAGGTGCTCGACGAGTTCAACGGCGACGACTACGAGTTCGGCCAGGTCGTCATGGCCGCCACGACGTTGTCGATGTTCGGCGACCGCGTGGTCGTCGCCCGCAACGCCGGCCGTTTCGGCGCCAAGGAGATCGGGCCGGTCCTCGAGTACCTGGAGCACCCCTCGCCCGACGCCGTGCTGGTGCTCGCGTGGGAACGCCCCGTGGCGCCGAGCGCGACCAAGAACCCCGTGCCCAAGAAGCTCGCCGACGCGGTGCTCGCCGCGGGCGGCGAGGTACACGACCTGGGCGTGCCGAGCGGCAAGGGTCGTTCGATGTGGCTCGACAGCCAGCTCGCGCAGTCGCCGGTCTCGCTGAGCCCGTCGGCACGCCGGGCGCTGATCGACCGCATCGGTGACGACGTCGGCCGCCTCGGCGGCATCCTGACCGTGCTCGAGGCGACCTTCGGCGAGGCCGAGCTGAGCGCGGACGAGATCGAGCCGTACCTCGGCGACGCCGGCGCCGTGCCACCGTGGGACCTGACCGACGCGATCGACGCCGGCGACGTGCCGCTCGCGGTGACCAACCTGCAGCGCATGCTCGCCGGCGGTGCACGGCACCCGCTGCAGATCATGGTGACGCTGCAGACCCACGTCGAACGGATGCTCCGCCTCGACGGCAGCGGGGTCCGGGACGACAAGGCCGCCGCCTCGCTGCTCGGCATGAAGGGCTCGAGCTTCCCCGCGAAGAAGGCGATGGAGCAGGGTCGCCGTCTCGGCAGCGCGAAGGTCGCTCGTGCGACGGTGCTGCTGGCCGCTGCGGACGCGGACCTGCGGGGGCGGACCGCGCAGGACGCGCAGGCCGTGATCGAGACGCTCGTCGCTCGCCTGGCCGCGCTGAGCGCGTCGGGTTCGGGTCGGCGTCGCCGGTGAGCAGCACCCCGGGTGGTGTCGCTCCGTGCAGCGATGCAGCGCCCGAGGAGTCGCCACGGCACACGCGTCAGGACGCGCTGCTCGATCTGATCCGGTCCGTCGCGGTCGTGCGGGTGGTGCTCTGGCACACCTGGTCGTGGGCGTGGCTGAGCTGGATCCCGGCGATGCCGGCGATGTTCTTCACCAGCGGCGCGCTGCTCGAGGGCTCGCTGGAACGCCGCGGCTGGTGGTCGACGTTGCGCCAGCGTGCGCGGCGCCTGCTGATCCCGTACTGGACCTACGCAGCGGCGTGCTGGATCGCGATGCTGGCCACCGGGTGGCGCCCGGGCGCGGCCGAGGCCGCCGCGTGGCTGGTGCCGCTCGCGGACCCGGTGGGCAGCGCGGATCTGGCCGGGTTGTGGGTGCCGCTGTGGTACGTCAGGGCGTACCTCTGGTTCGTGATCGGTGCGGGCGTGCTGCGGGTCCTGCACCGCCGCCTCGGTTGGGTCGCGGTGCTCGTCGCGATGGCTGCCGGCACGTTCGTGTGGTGGTGGGGACGCGACCACTCCGTGCCGATGGCGGTCGGCGACGCGGCCGCCTATGCGCCCTTCGTGCTCGCCGGCATGCTCTACGGGGCGGGTCGTCGTCTGCCGGGTCGAGCGGCGCTGGTCCTGGCGGGCGCATCGTCCGCGGTCGCCGCGCTGCTGGTCTGGCAGCGCCTCGGACCGACCGACGGGGTCGTCAACCGGTCGTACCTGCTGACCATGGTCGTCGGCGCGAGCGGGCTGGCGTTGGTGCTGGCGTGGCGTGTCCCGCTGCTGGCGATGACCGCTCGTGGTGGATCGTTCATCCGGACCCTCAACTCGCGGGCGTTGAGCATCTACCTGTGGCAGGGCTTCGGGCTGGTCGCGGCGAACCGCCTGGTCGAGGGACGGGTCGGATCCGCCGCGTTGCGCATCCCGCTGTCGCTGCTGGTGGTGGCGCTGGTGATCGCTGCGGCGGTCACGATGTTCGGCGGCATCGAGGACGTCGCCGCTCGCCGGTCGCCGCGACGTGTGCTGCACCGCGCGTGGGCGGTCCCCGGCGTGGCCCTGGTCGCCGCGGCGCTGGTGCTGCCGCTGCCCCTCGGCGCGTCACCTCACGTGCCGCTGTCGGGCCGGGCGGTCGTCGAGCGGGCGGCTCGGGTCGAGGCGGACCTCTCGGGTGAGGCAGCGGAGGACGTGCCCGCCGCGATCGTGGCGGGTGTCGCGGCGCAACAGGTGCTCGACGACTGGGTCGCCGAGCACCGCGACCTGCTGGCGACGGTCGGCACCCGGTGGGTCGACGTCGCGCTCGTCGACGGCGACGGCGAGCTGCAGCACGCGCTGTGGTCCGACGACGGCGCCCGTGAACCCGACGGGCTCGCCTGGTGGTCGATGAGCAAGGCGGTGACGACCACGTGGTTCGCCCGCCTGATTGACGAGGGTGTCGTCGCCCTCGACGACCCGCTCGGACGATGGGTGCCCGAGGTGCCGAGGTCCGACGACATGACCCTCGAGCAGCTCGCCCGGCACTCCGCGGGCATCCCCGAGGGCCTGAGCCGTCACATCTTCCTGGCGAACCCCACCGAGGAGATCCAGGAGTTCGTCGACCGCGGCGAGCTCGCCTACGAACCCGGTGAGGGCTACGGCTACTCGCGGATCGGCTACTACCTGTTGGCGCTCGCCCTGGAGCGGGCCTCGGGTGTGCCGTACACGGACGCGGTGCGCGACATGGCGGAGCGGGCGGGGGTGCACATCGGCACCGACGAGGACCCCGCCGGGCCGGTCACCGACCCCGACGGTCACGGCTACCGAGGCGGCGCGTGGTCCAGCGGCGGGCTCGTCAGCGAGCTCGACGACGCCGCCCGGTTCGTGCAGTGGCTCTTCGCCGAGGGCGTCGACGACGAGGGGCTGGAACGGATGACCTCGTTCTCGAGCGATCCGGACCAGAGCTACTACGGCCTCGGTCTCGTGCCCCTGTGCCCGTGTTCGACCGAGGGTGATCTGTTGCGCTCGGAGCGCTTCGGGCTCGACACCGTGCCGGGCCTGTTCGGCGTCGATGCGTCGTCACGAGCCGCGGTGGTGATCCGCCCGGACAGCTGGTGGATCGACGAGGCACCGGTCGACGAGTTCTACGACCTGCAGCAGCGACTGCTCGACAGCGTCGCGCCCACGGTCCCCTGAGCTCGCACCGCTGAGCTCAGGCTGCAACTGATCCCTGACCGCTGAGCGAGCCGACGCTTCCGGACGCGACGATGCCGCTCCACCGGGGAGCGGCATCGGTCGGAGAACGGTCGGTTCAGGCGTTCGCGGCGTTGAGGTCGCGCATCAGGCGCGCCTTGCGGCGGGCCGCGGCGTTCTTGTGGAACACGCCCTTGGTGGCGGCCTTGTCGATCGACTTGATGGCGGCCTGCGTCAGCGCGGCGGCGTCGTCCGCGCCGTCGGCGATCGCTCGCTCGGCGTGCTTGGTCCGGGTCTTCACCGCGGACCGCACGGCCTTGTTGCGCTCACGGGCCGCCTCGTTGGTGCGGTTGCGCTTGATCTGGCTCTTGATGTTCGCCATGGGTGTGAGTTCTCTGTTCGATTCTGTGGTGAACGGGAAACGCGACTTCTCAGACGTCGGCCGTTCGAGGATAGCCGGTCGTCCCCGGGACGTCAGGTCCGCACTCCACGGCCCCGCGGGGCCGATGCTGGCAACGGCCTGCGACGCGGGCAGAATGGCGGTCACCGTGACCGATCTCTCCCGCTTCCGCAACATCTCCATCATCGCCCACATCGACCACGGCAAGTCGACGCTGGCGGACCGCATGCTCGAGCTGTGCGGGGCGGTCGACGCGCGCGACATGCGGGCGCAGTACCTCGACTCGATGGACATCGAGCGGGAGCGCGGCATCACCATCAAGCTGCAGTCCGTCCGGCTCGACCACGGTGGGCACGTCATCAACCTGATCGACACGCCCGGTCACGTCGACTTCGGCTACGAGGTCTCCCGGTCGCTGGCGGCGTGCGAGGGCGTGATCCTCGTCGTGGATGCGTCGCAGGGCATCGAGGCCCAGACGCTCGCCAACTGCTACCTCGCCCTCGAGAACGACCTCGAGATCGTTGCGGTGCTCAACAAGATCGACCTGCCGGCCGCCGACCCGGATACCTACGCCGCCGAGATCGAGCAGGTGCTGGGCATCCCCGCGGACGAGATCCTGCGCATCTCGGCGAAGACCGGCGAAGGCGTCGTCGACGTCCTCGACGCGGTCGTCGAACGCATCCCCGCGCCGACCGGCGACGCGGACGCACCGCTGCAGGGCCTGATCTTCGACTCGCACTTCGATCAGTACCGCGGTGTGGTGAGCTCGATCCGCGTGATGAACGGCCGCCTCCGCACCGGGGCGAAGCTGCGCTTCATGCAGGCCGGCTCCACCTACGAGGCGCTTGAGGTCGGGGTGCGCACGCCGGACAACAACCCGGTCGACGCACTCGGTCCGGGCGAGGTGGGCTACCTCATCGCCGGCATCAAGGACGTCGGCGAGGCCCGATCGGGCGAGACCGTCACCGACGCCTCCCGGGGTGCCGCCGAGCCGCTCGACGGCTACCAGGACCAGAAGCCGATGGTGTTCTGCGGCCTCTACCCGGTCGACGGCGACGACTTCGAGCACCTGCGTGAGTCGCTCGAGAAGCTGCGGCTGAACGACAGCTCCTTCACCTACGAGCCCGAGACCTCGGGTGCGCTGGGCTTCGGGTTCCGCTGCGGGTTCCTCGGGTTGCTGCACATGGAGATCGTCCGGGAGCGCCTCGAGCGCGAGTACGACCTCAACCTGATCGCGACCGCCCCGTCGGTCGAGTACAAGATCATCCGCTCCGACGGCGTTGAGCTGGCCATCGACAACCCTGCGGACCTGCCCGATCCCTCGGCGATCGACCAGGTGCTCGAGCCGTACCTCCGGGTCACCGTCATCACCCCGTCGACGTTCACCGGCACCCTCATGGACCTGTGCCAGACCCGCCGCGGCGAGATGATGAAGATGGAGTACTTGTCGCCGGAGCGTCTCGAGATCCACTACCGGATGCCGCTCGCCGAGGTCGTCACCGACTTCTTCGACCAGATGAAGAGCCGCTCGCAGGGCTACGCGAGCCTCGACTACGAGCCCATGGGCTACGAGGCCGCCAGCCTGGTGAAGGTCGACATCCTCATCGCGGGCGAGCCGGTCGACGCGTTCAGCTCGATCGTGCACAAGGACAAGTCGTACGACTACGGCAAGAAGATGGTCGACAAGCTCAAGGAGCTGATCCCCCGGCAGCAGTTCGACGTGCCGATCCAGGCGGCCATCGGCTCCAAGATCCTGAGCCGGCAGACGGTCAAGGCGTACCGCAAGGACGTGACGGCCAAGTTGTACGGCGGCGACGTGTCCCGCAAGCGCAAGCTGCTCGAGAAGCAGAAGAAGGGCAAGAAGCGCATGAAGAGCCTGGGCCGGGTCGAGGTGCCCTCCGAGGCCTTCACCTCGGCGTTGAAGCTCGACGACTGAGGCTCGTGCATCACTGATGGACGCTCGCTGATGGACGGACTGCTCACCATCGGCGCGTTGAGCCAACGCACGGGCGTCGCGCCGTCCGCGTTGCGGTACTACGAGGAGCTCGGGCTCATCACGGCGGACCGCACGCCCACGGGTCAGCGTCGTTACACCCGCGCCACGATCCGACGGGTGTCGTTCGTGCGGGCCGCGCAGCAGGTCGGGTTGTCGCTCGACGAGATCGGCGAGGCGCTCGCGTCGCTGCCGACCGACCATGCGCCGAGCGACCGGGACTGGGCCCGGCTGTCGGCCTCGTGGCGGCCCCGCCTCGATGCACAGATCGCGATGATCGAACGGCTCCGGGACCGCCTCGACGGCTGCATCGGGTGCGGCTGCCTGTCGATGAAGTCGTGCCGCCTGCTGAACCCCGGCGACGAGGCGGGGGAGCGTGGCTCCGGTCCGCGGTTCGTGCTCGAGGACGACTGACGATCTCCCGAATTGGTCCTTGACCTCACGTTCACTTGAACTCTTACGGTCGAGTCCATGGACACCACCACGACCACGACAACCGCTCCGACCGCGACCGCCACCCCAGCCGTTGTCACGACCCCCGCCACCGGGCGGGAGCAGTCCGACATCGACGAGACCCTCGAGCGGCTGCTCGATGCCGAGCTCGACTACCGGCCCGGCGCCCGCTCGGGTTTCATCAGCCACCTGGCGATGAGCCTGGTCGCCGCCGCCCGGCTCGGGGCGAGCGCCGACGAGCTGCAGGGCTGGTACGACGCGCAGACCAGCGGCGACTTCCTCATCCCGAGAACACGACCCACGTCGCTGGCCGACCCGATCGAGCGCATGCGGCGCGACGGCATCGACGGCGGCGGCATCGAGCGAGAGGTGCGTCGACGCATCCCGGCGGTGATCGTGGCACCCGAGTCGCAGTTCTTCCACGCACCGATCCGGTTGGAGCTGGCGATCGACGCCGGTCATGCGGCGCAGGTCGCCAACGCGCTCGAGAACTGGGAGGCGCACGACACGCCTCTGCCCGAGCGCCCCGACGGCGACGGCGACCTGGGGATCACCGAGGTCGTGCGTCGTGTGCTGGCACACCCGTCGGCCGGGCCGGGTTCATCGCTCGACGTGCACGGCGTGGCGGCGCAGGACTGGTTCGTCGCCGAGATGGACGGGCTGCGCGTCGACGACCGCACGCTGGACGAACTGGCGGCGATCGCCGCGGCGAGCCACGTCGAGCCCCGGCACTTCGGCACGCTGCACCTGGTGACCGGCACCCGGGCGGTGCGGGCGTTGGCGCCGTACCTCGGGCCCGACGACCAGCGGGAGTTGGCGCTGCGGACCGCGCAGTCGGTCGCCGCCGCGATGGTGAGCTTCGGGGCGTCGCTGCCCCCGGCCGACGAGACGGCGGCGCGGCGGGCGGCAGCACCCGCGGAGTGGCAGGGCTTGGCCCGCGCCGCGCTCGACAGCAACGATCCGCACGTCGTGAAGCTGGTCTACGCCTCGATGCTCGAGGAGCAGGCGACCGGCGATCCGTTGTACCGGGCCCTCGCCGCCACGCAGGTGGGTCGCTGAGGGCGTCGCCCGGGCGCCGGGCCCAGCTGGTCAGATCGCAGCCTTCGCGAAGGGCATGGACCGGTGACACGTCCGCCGCCTTCGCGAAGGAACCGGGCGCCGGCGGCCGGACCCGCCACCGTCGGCCTGATCAAGGGATCGGGCTGGCACTCGCGTAGAATGAGTGCCAATGCTCGACGACCGACAACTGGATCAGCGCAAGGCGGCGATCCTGAGCGCCGTGGTCCAGCAGTACATCGAGACAGCCCAACCCGTGGGCTCGTCCACGGTGTCTGCGCGCACCGACGTCGCCGTGTCCTCCGCCACCGTGCGCAACGACATGACGCTGCTCGAACGTGAGGGCTACCTGGTGCAGCCCCACACGAGCGCGGGGCGCATCCCGACCGAGAAGGGCTACCGCTTCTTCGTCGACAACCTGACCGGCCCCGGCCCGATGAACCCGACGAGCGTGCGGATGGTGCGCGAGTTCTTCGCGACCGCGCATGGCGAGATCGAGCAGATGCTCGCCGAGACCAGCCGGCTGCTCTCCGACATGACCGGCACCGCCGCGGTGGTCGTCAGCGAATCGCACGACGTCTCGACGATCCGGTCGGTGCAGCTGATCGATCTGGCCACACGCACGGTGCTGGCGATCATGGTGATGAGCAACGGCGTGATCCTCAAGCGCACCATCGATCTCGATGCCGATGTCGACGTCGAGCTGCTCGCCGATGCGAACCTCGTGCTGGCGGGCGGTCTGGTCGGCGCCACGGCATCGTCGCTCGCCACGTGGGCGCCCTCCGAGGGTGTGCGTGGCGCAGCGCTGGCGGCATCCGCGGCGTCGGCGTTGGCCGACGCGGTCGAGGCCGAGGGTCAGCACGTCTTCGTCGACGGCCGCTCCCGCATCGCCGGGTCGTTCGACGCACGCGAGACCATCGAGTCGGTGCTCGGCCTGCTCGAGCAGCAGTTCGTCGTGGTGAGCCTGCTCAAGGAGCTCGTCGACGGCGGGCTCGCGGTGTCGATCGGCTCCGAGAGCGGTGTCGCGCCGCTCGCCGAGTGCTCGCTGGTCGTCGCCCCCTACGCCGCGGGCGGAGAGCCGGCCGGCGCGATCGCCGTGCTGGGCCCGACCCGGATGAACTACCCCGAGACGCTGTCCGCGGTGGCCGTGGTCAGCCAGCGGTTGAGCAACCTGTTGAGCGAAGGCTGAGGTCGTGACAGATCTGTACGAGATCCTCGGAGTCGAACGCGACGCCACCCAGGACGAGATCAAGAAGGCATACCGGAAGCTGGCCCGGGAATCCCATCCCGACGCCAACCCCGACGACCACACCGCCGAGACCCGCTTCAAGGAGCTGTCGGCCGCGTACGAGGTGCTGTCGGACCCGACCAAGCGGGATCGCTACGACCGCTTCGGCAACTCCAACGGGTTCGACTTCGCCGACCCGTTCGGCTCCGGTGCCGGCGGACTGGGCGACCTGTTCGACTCGTTCTTCGGCGGCAACAACCCCTTCGGCGGCGGAGGCCGAGGGCGTGGCCCGTCGGGCCCGCCCCGTGGCGAGGACCTCGACGCGCAGGCGATCCTCGAGTTCACCGACGCAGTGTTCGGTTGCCAGTGCGACGTCTCGGTCCGCACCGCGGTGCGCTGTGAAGCGTGTGAGTCGACCGGCGCCGAACCGGGCACCTCGGCCATGACGTGCCCGGACTGCGGTGGCGGCGGCGAGGTCCGTGTCGTGCGCCAGACCGTGCTCGGCCAGATCGTGTCGGCGTCGGCCTGCCCGCGCTGCAGCGGCCAGGGGATGATCATCGAGTCGCCCTGCCACGAGTGCAGCGGCGCCGGTCGTCTGATCGAGGAGAAGACCTACACCGTCGACGTGCCCGCCGGGGTCGACGAGGGCTCCACGCTGCGGCTCACCGGTCGCGGCGCCGTCGGTGTGCGAGGCGGGCCGCCGGGTGACCTGTACGTGCGCCTGCGGGTCAAGGCGCACGACCGGTTCGTGCGCCACGGCGAGGACCTCGTCGAGGAGCTCGACATCACCATGGCCCAGGCGGCGCTCGGCGCCCACCTCGAGCTCGAGACGCTCGACGGCACCGAGGACCTGATCGTTCCCCGCGGCACCCAGGCCGGCAAGGTCTTCAAGCTCAAGGGCAGGGGAGTGCCACGGCTCGACGGGCGAGGACGCGGCGACCTGCTGGTCCGCGTCGGCGTCGAGATCCCCACGAAGCTCGACGAGGAGTCCGAGGCGCTGTTGCGCAACTACGCGACGGTCCGTGGCGAAGAGGTCGCCCCCGCCGAAGAGGGCTTCTTCTCCCGGTTCAAGACGGCCTTCAAGGGCTGAGGGACCGTTGCCCGACCGCATCGAGGCGCCGTGGCGCGACGCGGCCGCCCTGGTGTTCGTCGACTCGCTCGAGACCCCGGTGCTCGCCGAGGCCGACCATCACCACCTGGCGCGGGTGCTGCGGCTCCGACCCGGCGTCGAGCTGTGCGCGACCGACGGCGCCGGCGGTTGGCGCCGCGCCACCTTCGACGGCACCGCACGACTGGTGCCCCTCGGTGATGTCGGTGTCGAACCGCGACCGAGTCCACCGCTGACCGTCGCGTTCGCGCTGGTCAAGGGTGAGAAACCCGAGCTGGTGGTGCAGAAGCTCACCGAGCTCGGTGTGGACAGGATCGTCCCGGTCGACGCACGCCACTCGGTCGTGCGCTGGGACGAGGAGCGGGCCCGCAAGCACCTGGAGCGCCTGCGGCGCGTCGCTCGCGAGGCGTGCTCGCAGTGCCGCCGCCTCTGGGTGCCCGAGGTCGACGAGGTGCGCTCCGTCGCAGCGCTCCGAGCCGAGGGCGCGGTGCTCGCGCACGTGGGCGGGCGTCCGCTGCGACGCGGGGACACCGTGATCGCGGTCGGTCCCGAGGGCGGGTGGAGCGACGACGAGCTCGACGGGGCCGACACCGTGACGCTCGGCGCGCACGTCCTGCGGGCGGAGACCGCGGCGATCACGGCGGGCGCGTTGAGCGCCGCGCTCCGACTTGGCGCGGTCGGTGAGTCGAAGGAATCATCACCGTGAGTGTTGAGATGGGCACTTCTTCTCATTGGAGTGGGGGTACAGGTTGACGCAGAGTGGTGCAGCGGCAGTCACCGGTGATTCTTCGGAGCGCCGGTCCGGGGCAGACGAGAGGGCCATCACGATGATCACGACGCACGGCGACGACATGGACACCGACGTGTCCGGTGGCGATGCGGTCGACGACACCGAGGTGCGCGACGACTACAGCAAGGCCGTCGGGGAACGGCTCCGTCACATCCGGCGCCAGAAGCGGTTGTCGCTCCAGGAGGTCGAGGCGATCTCGACCCAGGAGTTCAAGGCGTCGGTGCTCGGGGCCTACGAGCGGGGCGAGCGTGCGATCTCGGTGCCGCGGTTGCAGCGGCTGGCCCGCTTCTACCGGGTGCCCGTCGATCAGCTGCTGCCCGGTGGTGAGGGCGAGACCGAGCACGAAGCACCGGCACGTCGTGACCCCGAGGTCGCGGGTGCACGCATCGACCTGACCCGGCTCGAGCAGATGCCCGGCGCCGAGTCCGAGATGCTGTCCCGCTACCTGCGGATGATCCAGGTGCAGCGCCAGGACTTCAACGGTCGGGTGCTGACCATCCGCCGCGACGACATGCGGGCCATCGCCTGCATCCTCGGCGTCGGCGAAGAGGGCGCCGACGTGCGCCTCGAAGAGATGGGCCTCCGCCTGGGCTGATCGCCGGACCTCTCCCGACATCGGTCTTCGATTCCGGCCCATCAGCTAGGAAACGAGACGGATGTCGGGCAGCGGCGTCTGGTGGGTAGCAGTGTCCGGTGGCGGAGGGCGGCCCGCGATCAGGGCGTGATGAGCACGGGTGTCCCTCGCGGCACCGTCTCGGAGAGCATCGCGATGATGTCGTTCGGCACCCGGATGCAGCCGTTCGAGATCGCCTGGCCGACCTGGTCGGGCCGGTTCGTGCCGTGCATCGCGACGACCGGCACGCCCGTGTCGAACTCGTCCATCCACTCGCTGTAGCCGTTCGTCGCGAGGGCGATCGGACCGTAGGCCCCCTGGGGGTTCTCGTAGGGCACGACGTCGGTCACGTAGAACAGGCCCGTCGGTGTCTGCGAGAACGGTGTGCCGATCACGACCTCGGTCTCGGCGATGACCTCGTCGCCGTCGTACGCGGTCAACGACGTGGCCGACAGCGACACCTCGATGCGGTACTCGGTGGTCGTGACGTCGACATCGGCGAGGCGCACGTAACCCTCGGTGTGGTTGGGCCGCACCGGCAGCAGCACCTTGGCCCACTCGTCACGCCGCTCGACGATCAGGAACGTCATCGGTTGCTGCGGCAGGTACGGGCCGGGGTTGGTGAACTCCCAGCCGGTCTCGACCTCGTAGCGGCCGATGATCGGCTCCTCGATCGTGGGCAGCGGATCCGTCGCGTGGGGCCCGGGCTCGCCGACGACGACCGCCGCGTCGTCGATGCGCACGGCCTCGGTCGAGTCGTGCCAGCCGGCGGGTGCATCGGCGAGCACCTCGATGAGCTCGACCGACGACTTCACCGTCGCGATCTCGGCCTCGTCGGGGTCGAGCACGCGCGTCGGCACGTCCCGTGTGGTCGTCGTGGCATCGGCGTCATCGGCCGGTGCGCGCTCGCCGCCGCGCAGGGCGAGTGCGAGTACGACCGCCGCGACCACTGCGACGGCACCGCCGAGGATCAGCCATCTCCGTCGCGACGAGGATCCACCGACTCCGGGCTCATCGCCACCCGGCTCGTCGGGTCCGTCCGGTCCGTCCGGTCCGTCAGGTCCATCCGGTCCGCCGGGACGTCCGACGGCGTCATCGTCCGGGACGACCTCGTCGTCCGGGTGCTGCTCGGGTTCCTCACTCACGGCCCGTTCTTAGCCGACGCCGTGGTGATCGCCGTCGATGTCTCCTCCGGCCGACGGTCCGGTCCGGGTCATCGGCGAGCGCCGCGCCGCCCCGCAGCGCGCCGACCGCACCCGGTGCCCCGCACCGGACCGGGACCTTGTGCCCTATCCGCAGTCGGTTCCGAGGACGACGATCGAACGTGGAACTGCGTGGATCGGCGTCCCGGAGGACCAGCTCCGCCGGTGCGCCGACGAGCTCGGGGGCGAGTCCGATCAGCGGCGAGCGTGCTCGGTCGACAGCGAGCCGCCCGTGGTGAGTTCGAACCGACGAGGAGGTCCGATGACCCAGCACAGTGATGTCAACGTCGACTGGTCCGGACAGGAGGTCCTGTCACCCGAGGAGTGCTGGCGACTGCTCGCCGCCGCGCCGGTGGGGAGGGTCGGCTTCTTCGACGAGGGTTCGCCGGTGATCCTGCCCGTGAACTTCGCGGTCGACGGTCATTCGATCGCGTTCCGCAGCGCCGCCGGTTCGAAGCTCGACGCAGCGGTCATGAATCGGCCCGTCTGCTTCGAGATCGACCAGTGGGACGCCATGGCGCACACCGGTTGGAGCGTGCTCGCCAAGGGCACGGCGGACCATGTGCTCGACGAGGAGGGCCTGGCGAGCATGGAACGACTACCGGTCGTGCCGTGGTCCCGACCCGACCTGCGGATCGAGTGGATCCGGATGACGGTGCAGGAGCTCAGCGGTCGGAGGATCGCGCCCATCTGAACCTGCCGGTCCGCTCGACGCCGCCGGTGCCGGGCGGACATCGGCCCGCCCGGCACCGGCCGTCACGCCGTGGCCTTCTCGTCCGCCTTCTCCTCGGACGTCGCGTCGTGCGCGTCCTCGCGACCGGACGACGAGATGCTCTTCGGGAACTCGCCCCCGGAGGCGACCTCGATCTTCCGCGGCTTCGCGCGCTCGCTGATCGGGATGCGCAGGACCAGGACGCCTGCGTCGTAGCCGGCCCTGATCCTGGCGGTGTCGAGTGAGTCGCCGAGGACGAGCTGCCGGCTGAAGACACCGCGCGGTCGCTCGGAGATCACCAGGTCGCTCGCCTCGGACCGGTCCGCCCGTTCGGCGCGGACGGTGACGACGTTGCGTTCGACGTCGAGGTCGATGTGGTCGGGATCGACGCCGGGGAGGTCGAGCTCCACCACGAACTCCTCGCCGTCCTGCCAGGCGTCCATCGGCATCATGGACGGCCGTGCCAGCGTTCCTGTCATCTGCTGGGCGATCCGGTCGAGGTCCCGGAACGGGTCGGTGCGAATCAACATTCCAACTACCTCCTTGCGGAACTTGGTGAAATGGCTGACAGGTGGCCGCACCGCCGTGGCCGCGGCCACTGAGGTTCAGATACCAAATCGCCGATCGCCCGGACAACACCCTTTCGGGTCATTCTCAGCGCTTCTCGGTCGGCCGGCGGCGCCGGGGCGTGATCGTCGCTCCTCAAGTTCGGTCAGCACCGACCGAAATGAATGACCATGAATTCGTTTGCTCCCCGGACCGTCCGGCGGCTCATCGCCGCGTCCGCCGTCGCGCTGCTCCTCGTCGGTTGCACCGCCGATCGTCAGGACTCCGCAGTCGAGGATCTGGGCGAGCCGGTCGCCTCGACCGCGCTCGTCGGTGCTTCCGCCGCTGCGCCGACGTCCGGGGAGTACATCGCCGACAGCGGCTTCCGGCCGACGGTCGACGGCTTCTCGTTCGAGAACTACGGCAACGACGGCGACGTCGTGAACATGCGCGCCCAGGACATACACGCGTTGTTCGGCGACGACGTCTGCGCCTCGGGCACCGGGCCGGAGTGCCGCTTGAGCTCACCGGCGGTCACCTGGATGGACCAGGTCAACGCCGCGATGGACGGCGGCCACTGCGAGGGCATGGCGGTGATGAGCCAGATCCTGCACACCGGCGCGAAGCGCCCCACCGACTTCGGTGCCGAGCAGACCTTCCAGATCGATCCCTCGGTCGACCTCGAGGTGTACCCGGCGATCGCCCGCTGGTTCGCGATGCAGGCGACCGAGCCGACCATGGGTGCGAACCTCGAGGGCCTGACCCCCGCAGAGGTCGTGGAGCAGCTCGAGCGCACGTTGCCCGGCCCACGAACGCCGGAGAACACCTACACGATCGCCATCTTCCAGGCCGACCGCAGCGGCGGTCACGCCGTGACGCCCTACGCCATCGAGGACCGCGGCGAGGGCGTGAAGTGGATCCTGATCTACGACAACAACCATCCCGGCATCCCACGCGCGATCGAGGTCGACACCGACGCGGACACGTGGTCCTACGAGGCTGCGACGAACCCGACCGACGACTCCAGCCTCTACGAAGGCGACGCGACGACCCTCACACTCGAGCTGGCGCCCCTCGCCGCCCGCCTGGAGCCGCAGACCTGCCCGTTCTGCGCCGGCGAGCTCGACGACGACGTGGCCGAGCTCAACCAGCTGACGCTGACCGGTCCCGGGGCGCGTCTCGGCTCGACGGACTTCTACGTGACCGATCCGAGCGGACGGGCGTTCGGCCGCCGCGGCGGTGTGTCGCTCAGCGAGATCGACGGCGGCACCGTCACCCCGTTCCTGACCGGGCTAGAGGACGACCCGGCACCGTTCCTCGGCGTGCCCGCCGGGTTCTCCTCGACGGTCACCATCGCGGCAGGCGACGCCGACGCCGACGACATGGTCTTCGCGCTGGTCGGCGCGGGCTACGACGCAGTGGTCCGTGGCATCGACATCGCCGCGGGTCACGAGGACCGCATCGAGCTGTCCCAGGACGGCACCCGGCTCACCTACGTGTCGCACGCGGCCAGGGTGCCGTGGATCGAGGTCGCCACCGAGCTCGTCGTCGACGACGGGCAGGTCCACCACTACGAGCTGCGCGTCAGGGCCACGAAGATGGCCGCTCCGGGCCGGTTCGGGCTCGTGAGCCCGGACGGCGAGACCGACGTGTACGTCGTGGTGAGCGAGGACACCACAGTCGACGTCGAGGTTGTCCGTTACGCGCCCGACGGCACCGAGACCTCGGTCGCCGCCCGAAAGGTCGCGGTGCCCGAAGGCGCCGTGCTCGACGTCGAGCTGTCGGACTGGACCGGCGACGCGACCCTCACGAGCCACCTGCTCGGCGCCGACGGTTCACCGACCGACGCCGTCATCTTCCGCTGATCGATCGGGTCGCCGGCCCGCCTCGCGTGCGGTGATCCGGGTGGTGATCCGAAACTCACTGCCCACCGCAACGACGCACGCGGCAGACTCTGCGCCGTGGGGGACACGGCGATGCTCGAGGTGGTGGACGTGGCCAAGCGCTACGGCGACCACGACGCGCTGCACGGCGTGAGCCTGTCGGTCCGAGCGGGCGAGGTGTGCGGACTGCTCGGCCCCAACGGCGCCGGCAAGACGACCCTGGTGTCGATCATCGCCGGATTGCGCACACCGGACCGAGGCAGGGTCTTCGTCGACGGTCTCGACATCGCGGAGCATCCTCGGGCCGCCCGCCAGGCCGTCGGCCTCGCGTCGCAGGAGACCGCGGTCTACCCGACGGTCACCGTGCGCGAGAACCTCGAGCTGTTCACCCGTCTGGCCGGGTACTCCGGTGCCGGCGTGGCGAAGCGCCTCGAGGAGGTGGCCGAGGTGGTGGAGCTCACCGACTTCCTCGAGCGCCAGGCGCGCAACCTCTCTGGCGGCGAGCAACGCCGGCTGCACACCGCGATGGCGCTGGTGCACCGCCCGAAGGTGCTGATGCTCGACGAACCGACCACGGGTGTCGACATCGCCACCCGCTCCCGCCTGCTCGAGGCGATCGCCACGCTGACCGCGGATGAGGAGTGCGCGGTGTTGTACTCCACCCACTACCTGCCCGAGGTCGAGGAGCTCGGGGCGTCGGTCGCGATCCTCGATCACGGCCGCATCCTCGCCCGCGGGCGCTTGGACGAGCTGATCGACGCACACGGTTCGGGTCTGGTGGAGCTGACCTTCGACGGTCCTGCCCCCGACGTCCCGGGCGCGACGGTCGTCGGGTCCGTGGCCCGCGTCGCCACCGACCGGCCGGGGCCGACCGCCGCTGCGCTGGTCGGAGGGCTGGGCGACGCCGCCGACCGACTGGTGTCGGTGGACCTGTCGCGTCCAAGCCTCGAGACGGTCTTCCTGGCCGTCACCGGTCGGGTCTATGCGAGCGACGTCGACGAGGAGCTGGTGCCGTGAACCGCCTCGGAGCGATCGCCCGTCACGACCTGCGGGTGCTCAAGCGCGACCCCGCGTTCCTGATCATCTTCACCGTCATGCCGCTGCTGTTCATGGCCTTCAACGAGGCCGCCGTCGGCGCCGCGTTGAGCCTGCGGTTCCCGGACTTCGAGGGCAACGGCGCCGCGTTCATCGTGCCGGGGGCCACGGTGCTCTTCAGCGGGTTCCTGGTGGGCAACCTCGGCTTCGGGGTGTTCCGGGAGCACGGCTGGCACACCTGGGAGCGACTCCGCGCCTCGCCGCTGACCACCGGTGAGTTGATGGCGGGCAAGAGCGTCGTGCCGATCCTGACCATCTCGCTGCAGATCTCGGTGCTGCTCGGGGCGGGGTTCCTGCTCTTCGGACTCGAGCTGCGCGGCTCGCTCGTCGCGTTCGTCGCGGTGGCCGCCGCGCTGGTGCTGATGGAGGTCGCGCTCGGGTTCATGTTGTTGTCGCTGTGCCGGTCGGTCCTGCAGCTCAACGCGCTGTCGAACGCCGGGGCGATGCTCTTCGGCGGCCTCGGTGGGGCGATCACGCCGGTGGAGTTCCTGCCCGGTTGGGCGCAGGCGATCGCACCGTTCACGCCGGCCTACTGGGCGATGCAGGGGTTCCGGGAGGTCACGTTGGCCCCCGGCGGTCTCGCTGACGTGGCGGTGCCCTTGCTCGTGCTCGCCGGGTTCACCGTCGGGTTCGCCGTGGTGGCGGTGCTGCGCTTCCAGGTCGAGGACACCAAGGTCTCCTGGGCCTGAGTGAGCGGATGACGACGATCGCTCACTCGCCCCGGGCGCTGGGCGCGAGCCCGACGGCGTCGTTCCAGAGGTCGTCGTAGCGCAGCAGTTCGGCGTCGATGTCGACGCCGTTCGGCCAGCAGAGCACACCGAGTTCGGGGTCGATGCTGGCCTGTGCGAAGCGGGCGGGCTCCGACCGGATGGCGTCGAACACCGGCCCCGTCAGCAGAGGTGACAGATCTCGTTCGGTGCGAGCTCCGTCGTCGAACGTCACTGCCACTCGGTGGCCGCCGAGCAGCTCGAGGGCGGTGATGCTCACCGTGTCGTGCGCCATCAGGAATCCTCCTCGACGGTCGGTTCGATCGGCTCGTGCGGGAGTCCCATGCGGGCCAGGTCCCAGTTTCGCGCAAGCTCTTCCACGTGGAGCGCCGCCCAGGTCAACAGCAGTCGTTGCTTGGCGGGCGAGAGCCGGCCCGTCATCACCGAGAGGTCGTCCAGCCTGATGCGGACCTCGTCACCGCTGTACCTCGCGTGGAAGTGCGGAGGGAGGTGGTCCCGCGTATTGATCCAGATGATGATGCCGTCGAGCAGGCAGAGCCTGGGCATGCGCGTCCGCCTGATGTGCTCAGGCCGGGAGGACGAGTCGCTGGCCGGGGTGGATCAGGCTCGGGTCGTGTGGGTCGACGAGTCGGTCGCGGTTGGTGTCGATGAGGCGGCGCCAGTAGTCGGCGGTCTCCATGTCCGAGGGATCGCCACCGAGGCGTTGGCTCAGCGCACGTCGGGCGATCGCCCACAGGTGATCGCCGGGCGCGACGACGACTTCGTCGGGCGACATCGTGTTCGGGACGACGGCCTGCCCGGTCCTTTGTTCGTCGGCGAGTGGTGCGTCCGTCGCAGCGCGGGGCTCGACCGGCGGGGGAGCCGTAGTGGTCGGTGTCGTCGGAGGGCCCGGTGTCGAGGTGGTCGCGGTCCGTTCAGGGATCGGTGTCGTTGTCTCGGAGGGTGCCGCGTCGCTCGTCGCAGGCGGGTCGAGGACCCGCATCACCGGCGGGTTCGATCCGGACGTCGACGGCGTCACCGTGGGGTCGGGCGCAGCAGCGCCCACGGTGGAGGTCCCGGCGACCACGACCGCCCCGGCGAGCAGGCCCGTGAGGAATCGTGGCGTCGACGCGGTCGCGACGCGACGGATGCGTCCCCGAGGCGCGAGCGCAGCAGCAAGGTGCAAGAGCGACACCACCGTCAGGTAACCGAGCAGCACGAGCGCCAGCCAGCGACCGAGTGCCGCCCCGGCGTCGAGCGGGTCGTGGCTCGACCACCACTCGGGCCAGGTCGCAAGATCGGCGGGCACGTCGAAGCGGGGGTCGCCACGCTCCACCCGACTCAGCGCAGCCAGCGCTCCGAGCGAAGCGATGCTCCACAGGAGCGGCGGGAGGATCGGTGGTCGTCGTCGCATGGTCAGAGCTCCTCCTCGGAGCCGTCGGCGGCGACGACGTGCAACACGTCGCATCCGATCTCGGTCGGATCGTCGCCGCGAACGATCCCGACCGCTCCGTCGACGGTCCCGACGAGCCGGCCGACCGCATCAGCGTCGGCGGTCGCCCAGACGTCGAACTCGAACACCTCGCCCGAGGTCGCCCGCAGCACCCGTGCGGTGGCCAAGCCGTCGCAGTCCCAATCGCCGACCACGGCGGTGTCACCCGGGATGCCGAGGGCGTACCGGGTGCCACCCACCTCGACGATCTCGCCGTCGAGCACCACGGTGTCGTCGCAGCCGTCCCCGTCGACGTCCACCGCCGGTCCGGCACACGAGCTGCTGGCGCCGGACGACGCAGAGGTCGTGGTGGAGGCCGGTGCGGTGGAGGCCGGTGCGGTGGTGGGCGGCGAGGTGCGCGTCGGGTCGGCCGATAGCGGTGTGGACGTCGCCGGTGGGGACGTCGCCGGTGGGGACGTCGCCGGTGGGGACGTCGTCGGTGTGGCCG
>JALYWI010000013.1 GCA_030852785.1 Actinomycetota bacterium | reverse complement strand
GCGTTCTGGTTCCTGCCGTTCCTGTCCAGCAGCACCTGGATGAACGACATGGGCTGGGAGAAGTACACCAAGTACTCCGACCACCTGCTCGCCCGCGACATCACCGAGATGTCGTTGTCGGGCATGCCGTACCGCAACATCGTCTTCGCCCTCGCCGGTCTGGGCGTGATCCTCTCGCTGCTGCACCGGGTCCGCCTCGGCTGGTTCCTGGCCCTGACCGTCATGGTCTTCGCGTGGATCTTCCGGTACTTCCCGCAGTACCGCCTCTGGAACGCACGGCTGCTGCCGTTCCTCTACCTGGCGATCTACCTGCTGGCCGGGTTGGCGATCGCGCTGGTGATCCGATCGTTGGTGATCGCCGTCCAGGACCTGACGTCGCGCCGCGACGAGCCCCTGGCCGTCGGCCTGATCGGCACCGGCGTGGTCGTGCTGGCCCTGGCCGTCGTGCTGCTCGGCGGCATGCGCGCCCTGCCGGGTGGTCAGTCGGTGCCCGACCCGGGAGATCCGTCATCGACGGTGTTCAAGTGGGCGGGCCTGCACTTCGAGTCGAGCATCGTGCGGGACTGGGCCCGGTGGAACTACGAGGGCCTCGAGGGCAAGCCGGCGTACGGCGAGTTCTCCGGCATCGTCGACATGATGTCCGACGTGGGCGAGGAGCACGGCTGCGGTCGGGCCATGTGGGAGTACGAGGGCGACCTGCAGCGCTTCGGCACGCCGATGGCGCTCATGTTGTTGCCGTACTTCACCGACGGCTGCATCGGCTCGATGGAAGGCCTCTACTTCGAGGCGTCCTCGACCACGCCGTTCCACTTCCTGAACCAGTCCGAGCTCTCGGTCGGACCGTCGCGAGCCCAGCGCGACCTGCCCTACAGCGCGTTCGACATCGACAAGGGTGTGCAGCACCTGCAGCTGATGGGCGTGAAGTACTACATGGCCACGACCGAGGCCGCGGTCACCGCCGCCCGTGGCCACGAGGACCTCACCGAGCTCGCGGCGGAGACCTTCGTGACGACCGGGACCGACGGCCTGCCCGTGGAGCACACCTGGGCGGTGTTCGAGGTCGCGGACGCCGAGCTGGTCACGCCGCTGGCGTACGACCCGGTCGTGCTCTCCGACGCGGATGACCACATCGACGGGTGGGTCTACGCCGCCGAGCACGCGCCGGCGGTCGAGGGGATGCCGAAGCCGCCGAAGGACCCCGGTCCTGCCGTGCTCTGGTACAACGACCCGACCCGCTGGGACGTGCTGCTCGCCACCTCGGGCCCCGAGGACTGGCCCCGGGCTCCCTCGACGGATCTCGATCCACCGCGGCAGGCGACCGCCGAGGCCACCGTCTCCGACATCGAGATGACCTCGGACAGCGTGTCGTTCTCGGTCGACGAGGTCGGCGTCCCGGTCCTGGTCAAGGTGTCGTACTTCCCGAACTGGACCGTCAGCGGCGCCGACGGTCCGTACCGGGTCAGCCCGAACTTCATGGTCGTCGTGCCGACCGAGCACGACGTGGTGCTGTCCTACGGGAACCGGCCCTCGGACCTGTTGGGCTGGTTCCTCACCGTCGTGGGCCTGGGCCTGCTCGGTGTCCTCGGTGCCTGGGACGTCCGCGACCGCCGACGACGAGGTGACGATCCCGACGCGCCCGAGGGTGATGCACTCGAGGACCAGCCCGTTCCGGGCGGAGTTGCTGACCAGCTCGTTCCGGGCGGCGCGCGCGAGGAGTCCCCGGACGAGCCGGCCGCCGCGCCGAGCTGAGCCGTGAACCTGCTCCGGCGCTTCACCCTGGTCGGAACCACGGCGACGATCGTCGACGTCGTCGCGCTGATCCTGCTCTTCGAGCTGGCCCACTGGCCGGCGTGGCTCGCGGACACCGCTGCGGTGGTGGCAGCGACCGCGGTGTCGTGGTGCCTGCACGGTCTGGTGACCTTCCCCGACGACCCGACCAGGGCGTGGTTTCGTCAGCTCGGGATGTACCTGCGGACCGCGGGTCTCGCACTCGTCGTCGACGTGGCGATCGTCAGCCTGCTCGACGCGGCGCTCCACCCGGGTTGGTGGGGAGCGCTGTTGGTGATCAAGGTGCCGGCGCTCGTCGCTGCCTTCCTCACACGGATGCTCAACTACCGCCTCGCCATGTTCCAGACGGTCCGGGGCAAGCAGGCCGAGCCGGTCGGCCGCCCTCTCGCGCCGGGGTCGTACCGGTTGAGCGTCGTCGTGCCGGCGTACCGAGAAGAGGACCGCATCGGTGACACCGTGGCCCGCATCCGCGGCGAGCTCGCCGAGGTCGGCGCGGACGGCGGACTCGAGATCGTCGTCGTCGACGACGGCTCCGACGACGACACCGCGGACCGTGCAGAGCTCGCCGGGGCCGACCAGGTCCTGCGGCAGCGCCCGAACGCCGGCAAGGGGGCCGCGGTCCGTGCGGGGGTGCTCGCAGCGAAGGGGCGGACCGTCGCGTTCACCGACGCGGACCTGTCGTACGCGCCGACGCAGGTGCTCCGGCTGCTCGACGGCGTCGAGGCGGGATGGGACGTCGTCGTCGGCAGCCGCCAGCACGTCGACACGCGCACGGTGGTCCGCGCCGGACGCCTGCGTGAGGTCGGCGGTCGGATCATCAACACGCTGACGGCCCTGGTGCTGCTCGGGCGCTACCGCGACACCCAGTGCGGCCTCAAGGCCATGCGGTCCGACGTGGGCGAGCTGATCTTCTCGCACAGCCGGATCGACGGCTTCGCGTTCGACGTCGAGGTGTTCCACCTGGTCGAGCGCTACCGCCTGACCCTGCTCGAGGTCCCCGTCGACGTGGTCAACTCCTCACGCTCCACGGTCAACGTCGCACGTGACGCCGCCCGCCTCGTCCGTGACCTGTTCCGGATCCGGCGATGGGGCCGACTCGGGCTCTACGAGGCCGACGTCGACGCGGTGCTCGTGCCCCGCGACCTGCCCTGAGCGCACCGGCCCAGCGGCCCGCCCCGAGGGACGGGCTGTGCCACCGTGCCCCGCTAGGGTGCACCCCCGTGAAGCCACTCGACGTCATCTTCAAGGCCTACGACGTCCGCGGCCTGGTCCCCGAGCAGTTCGACGCCCCGACCGCACGGGCGATCGGCGTGGGGTTCGCCCGGTTCGTCGCGGACCAGCCCGACCCGGCCGGCACGGTGCTGGTCGCCCGCGACATGCGGCCCTCCGGCGTCGACCTGGTGGCGGCGTTCAGCGAGGGTGTCCGCTCCCAGGGGCTCGACGTCATCGACCTCGGTCTCGGATCCACCGACCTCCTGTACTTCGCGGCCGGCTCGCTCGACGCGCCCGGAGCGATGTTCACCGCCTCGCACAACCCGGCGCAGTACAACGGCATCAAGTTCTGCCGTTCCGGTGCTCGCCCCGTCGGCGAGGACAGCGGACTGCGCCGCATCCGAGAGGTCGCCGAGGCCTCTGCCGCCGGCGAGGTGCCCGACGTCGCCCCGGCCGGCACGGAGGAGCAGCGTGATCTGCTCGACGCCTTCGCCGACCACGTGCGGTCCTTCGTCGACGTCTCGACGCTCGCTCCGCTCAAGGTCGTCGCCGACACCGCCAACGGCATGGGCGGGCTCGTGGTGCCCGCGGTGTTCTCGACGCTTCCGTTCGACCTCGAGGTCATGTACGGCGAGCTCGACGGCACCTTCCCGAACCACCCCGCCGACCCGATCCAGCCGGAGAACCAGGCCGACCTGCGTGCCCGGGTGCTCGAGGTCGGCGCCGACATCGGCCTCGCGTTCGACGGCGACGCCGACCGGGTCTTCCTCGTCGACGAGAAGGGCATCGGCCTCTCCGGCTCGACGACCACCGCGGTCATCGCTGCGGGCATCCTCGACCACCACCCGGGCGAGACGGTCATCCACAACCTGATCTGCTCCAAGACCGTGCCCGAGGTCGTGCGTGAGCACGGCGGCACGCCGATCCGCACCCGTGTCGGACACTCCTTCATCAAGGAGGTCATGGCAGAGACCGGGGCGGTGTTCGGCGGTGAGCACTCCGCGCACTACTACTTCCGCGACAACTACCGCGCGGACTCGGGCCTGATCGCCGCGCTGGTCGTGCTCGAGCAGATGTCGGTGACCGGACTGCCGCTGTCCGAGCTGCGCAAGCCGTTCGAGCGCTACGCGGACTCCGGTGAGATCAACACCCGGGTCGAGGACACCGACGTCGTCATCGAACGGGTCGCCGCGCACTACGGCGACGCCGACCAGGACCGGCTCGACGGTCTCACCGTCGACCTGGGGGACTGGTGGTTCAACCTGCGTGCCTCGAACACCGAGCCGCTGCTGCGCCTGAACCTCGAGGCCCCCGACGCCGAACGCTGCGCCGCGCACGTCGCCGAGGTCCGGGCGATCATCGAGGCCTGACCGACCCGGCGACCTCGTCGCCACGTCCCCGCCCACGACCGCGGTCCGTTGGGCATCCGACCACTCCACCGAGGAGCGACCTCATGAGTACCTCAGACCACCTCGACCCGCGACTGCTCGAGATCCTCGCCTGCCCCGAGGACAAAGGCCCCCTGCTCTACTTCGCCGGTGAGCAGCTGCTCTACAACCCGCGGCTGCACCGCAGCTACGCCGTGCGCGACGGCATTCCCGTGATGCTGATCGAAGAGGCCACCGCGGTCGACGACGCGGAGCACACCCGCCTGCTGGCACTCGCCGAGTCCGAGGGCATCGAGCCCACCTTCAGCGAGTCATGATCGACACCCTCGGCATGTTCGAGGCGACCCTCGAACTGCCCGAGCAGCTCGAGCTCGCTGCGAACGCCGCCGCAGGGGTCGCGGGACTGCCGCCGGCCGAGGGGATCTCCTCGGTGGTGGTGCTCGGCATGGGCGGCAGCGGCATCTCCGGCGACGTGCTCGCCGCGGTCGCCGGCCCGGTCAGCCCGGTGCCGGTCGTGGTCTCGAAGCAGTACGAGTGCCCGAGCTTCGTCGGTCCGGACACGCTCGTCTTCGCCGTGTCCTTCTCGGGTGACACCGAGGAGACCATCGCCGCGACCCACGAGGCCGTCGGCGCCGGTGCGCGCCTGGTGGTCGTGTCCGCCGGTGGTCACCTGGCGCGGATCGCGGACGAGTGGGGCGCCCCCGTGGTGCCGGTGGACGCGAGCATCCCCATGCCGCGTGCCGGCATCGGAGCGGTCACCGTGCCGCTGTTGACGACCATGGAGCGCCTCGGTCTGTTCGACGGTGCATCGGCCCAGCTGGCACAGGCCGTCGCACAGCTGCGGACGAGACGCCAGGAGCTGGCGACCCCCGACAGCCCGGCGGCACGGCTCGCCCGGTCGATCGGCCGCACGATGCCGATCATCTACGGCGGCGGCGCACTCGGCGAGACCGCCGCGTGGCGCTGGAAGGGCCAGGTCAACGAGAACCCGAAGGTCGCGGCGTTCGCGAACCGCATCCCCGAGCTGACCCACAACGAGGTCTGCGGCTGGGGTCAGCACGGCGACGTGACCCGTCAGGTGTTCTCGCTGCTCCTGCTCCGCCACAACTTCGAGCACCGCCAGGTCGCTCGGCGCTTCGACCTGGTCACCGAGGCCTGCGAAGAGGTCGTCTCCGGTGTGCACACCGTGCAGGCCGCCGGCGAGGGCCCCCTCGCCCAGCTGTTCGACCTGATCTTCTTCGGTGACATGGTCACCCTGCACATGGCCCAGGACGAAGGCCTCGACCCGGGTCCCGTCCCGATCCTGGACGACTTCAAAGCACGACTGCGCCAGTCCTGACCGCGCGACTGCGCCAGTCCTGACCGCGACTGCATCGCCCCGGACGCGACACCGGCGCCGCCGACAGCGGGTGCTGTCGACGACGCCGGCGTGCACGATCGAGATGATCAGGCGGGGCAGCCGTCCTCGAGGATGACGGGCGGCAGTCCGGCGCTCGCCGAGCCACAGGGGTCCTGCGACGGGGCGTACCACTTGCCGTTGTCCGACTGCAGGATGAACTTGGTCGTGCCGTCGCTCAGCGTGCCGGCGGCCCATCCCTCGGAGCAGACGTAGCTGCCGATGGACTCGCCCTCGTCGGGCAGACCGCCGAGCAGCGCGCTCGCGGTGCAGGGAGCGGTGCCGCCGGCAGCGGTGGTGGTGGTCGCACTGGTGGTGGTCGTGACGTTCTCGCCGCAGACCGTGCGGCCTTCCGAGACGGCCTTCTTGAGCGCGGCTTCGGTCTCCGGGCCGAGCTCGCCGTCGGCCTCGATGCCGTCCGCGGTCTGGAACGCGAGGATCGCCGCGTCGGTCTTCGGGCCGATCACGCCGTCCGCCGCACCGGGATGGCAGCCCACCTCTGCGAGCTCTTCCTGGATCGCCTTGTCGAAGCGGATCGTCGCCGCCGACTCCTTCGGGACCGTGGTGTCGCCGGCGGCTTCGGTCGTCGTCGTCGCCTTGTCGTCGTCCTTGTCGTCGCTCGAGCACGCGCCGGCGGTCGCGACGAGTGCGACGAGTCCGAGCGCAGCGAAGAGCTGTCGTGTCCTGGTCATCTGATCTCCCTTGGTGAACATGTGGCGCACAGTTTCGCCGCTCGCCCCCTCCCGGTGGTGCACCGTCGGCCGCGCCGATCGGGCGCCACCCGGTGCTGTCGAGCCGGGCGTTGTAGCCTGATGAGCTGCAAGGGCTGCCCGAACCGGTGTCAGACGACCCCAGCCCGACGCACCGACTGAAACCCTTGCTCGTCACGCGCGCGCCGTTGGCTCCCGATCGGGACCGGCGCGCAGGAGGAACCCCATGAACTTCACCGATTTCAAGGTCGCCGACCTGTCGCTCGCGCCGCTCGGGCGCAAGCAGATCCAGCTCGCCGAACACGAGATGCCGGGCCTGATGGCCATCCGTGCCGAGTACGCCGACGCGCAGCCGCTCGCCGGTTCCCGCATCACGGGCTCGTTGCACATGACCGTCCAGACCGCGGTCCTCATCGAGACGCTGACCGCGCTCGGTGCCGACGTGCGCTGGTGCAGCTGCAACATCTTCTCGACCCAGGACGAGGCCGCCGCGGCCATCGTCGTCGGTCCCGAGGGCACCAGCGAGAACCCCCGCGGCGTCCCGGTCTTCGCCTGGAAGGGCGAGACGCTCGAGGAGTACTGGTGGTGCACCGAGCAGGCCCTGGCATGGTCCGAGGACCGCACCACGGGCCCGAACATGATCCTCGACGACGGCGGCGACGCCACGATGCTGGTCCACAAGGGCACCGAGTACGAGGCAGCGGGCGCGGTCCCCGCGGACTCCGACGACGACTCCGAGGAGTGGAAGGTCGTGCTGGCGACGCTGCGCCGCACCCTCACCGAGGATCCGCAGCGCTGGACCAACGTCGGCGCCGGCATCATGGGCGTCACCGAGGAGACGACGACCGGCGTGCACCGCCTCCAGCAGATGATGGAGGCCGGCGAGCTGTTGTTCCCCGCCATCAACGTCAACGACTCCACCACCAAGTCGAAGTTCGACAACCTCTACGGCTGCCGCCACTCGCTCGTCGACGGCATCAACCGTGCGACCGACGTGATGATCGGTGGCAAGACCGCCGTCGTGTGCGGTTTCGGTGACGTCGGCAAGGGCAGCGCGCAGTCGCTGCGCGGCCAGGGCGCCCGTGTCGTGGTGACCGAGATCGACCCGATCTGCGCGCTGCAGGCGGCGATGGAGGGCTACCAGGTCGTGCGCCTCGAGGACGTCGTCGACACCGCCGACATCTTCATCACGACCACCGGCAACAAGGACATCATCACCGCCGAGCACATGTCGCGGATGAAGCACAACGCGATCGTCGGCAACATCGGCCACTTCGACAACGAGATCGACATGGCGGGCCTGTTCCGCCAGAGCGACATCCAGCGGGTCAACATCAAGCCGCAGGTCGACGAGTTCGTGTTCCCCGACGGTCACTCCGTGATCGTGCTCGCCGAGGGTCGCCTCCTGAACCTGGGCTGCGCGACCGGCCACCCGAGCTTCGTGATGAGCTGCTCGTTCGCCAACCAGGTGCTCGCGCAGATCGAGCTGTTCACCAAGCTCGACAACTACGCACTGGGTGTCTGGGTCCTGCCGAAGGCGCTCGACGAGATGGTCGCCCGCTTCCACCTGGACGCACTCGGAGTGCGCCTCACGACGCTCACCCCCGAGCAGTCCTCCTACCTCGGCATCCCGGTCGAAGGCCCGTACAAGGCGGACCACTACCGCTACTAGAAATCTCCTTGTACCGACTGGCCGGGTGCTCCGCGAGGGGTACCCGGCCTTTTTCTTTTCGGGCGGCATTTCTGCGCTTCGGGGCGACTGGCTTGGTGCTCGTGTGGGATCCGCGGCATTTTCGGTTTGGGCCACGGATAAACACGGATTCACACGGATGGTTATGGCGACTGGGTCAGGCT
>JALYWI010000003.1 GCA_030852785.1 Actinomycetota bacterium | reverse complement strand
GTCGCTGAGCGTGCACAACACGTTCATCTCCGGCATGTACCCCGCCGCGGTCCCGACCGGTGTGTCGTAGTCGAGGGCCCGGTAGCCCCGGAGCACGCGGCTGCTGCCGTCACGGGCGAAGCTGGTCACGTCGACCAGGTCGAATCGCTCGAGTCCACGTGAGGCCATGTCGGCCGCGTTCATGAACACGACGGTCCGCAGGTTGGTGATCCCCCGGTAGCGGTCGTCGTCGGAGTAGATCGTCGTGTTCCACTGGTCGTGCGACCGGATCGTCGACAACACGAGGCGGCCCTCCGGTGGCACCACGTCGGGCAGCTCGGCGACGCCGAACTCCGCGGCCCCCGACGACGTGAGGAACACCCGCTCACGGGCGGGCTGGGTGAGGCGGAAGCCGAGCGGTTGACGCACCCGCCGGTTGAAGTCCTCGAAACCGTCGAGGACCTTCGCCATGTCGTCACGGATCGTGTCGTAGTCGTCGACGTAACGCGCCCACGGCGTCGACGAGTCGGGCAGCGTCGCGGCGGCCATGCCGGCGATGATCGCCGGTTCGCTCCGCAGGTGCTCCGAGGCCGGCTCCTTCATGCCCCGCGACAGGTGCACCATGCTCATCGAGTCCTCGACGCTGATCGACTGCGGGCCGGTCGCCTGCACGTCGGCCTCGGAACGAGCGAGGCAGGGCAGGATCAGCGCGTCGCGGCCGTGCTCCAGGTGGCTCCGGTTCAACTTGGTGCTGACCTGGACGGTGAGCTCGGTGTTGCGCAGCGCCGCGGCGGTGACCGGTGTGTCCGGTGCGGCCAGCGCGAAGTTCCCGCCGAGGGCGACGAACACCTTCAGCGCGCCGCTCGCCATCGCCCGGATCGCGTCGACCGTGCCGTAGCCGTCGTCCCGTGGTGACTCGAAGTCGTAGACGGCATCGAGGCGGTCGAGCAACGAGGAGCTCGGGCGGTTGTCCACGCCGCAGGTGCGGTTCCCCTGGACGTTGCTGTGCCCACGGATCGGGCAGGGCCCGGCGCCCTCCCTGCCGATGTTGCCGCGCAGGAGCAGCACGTTCATGATCTCGCGCACCGTGTCGACGCCGTGGTCCTGCTGGGTGAGGCCGAGGCACCAGCTGATGATCGTGCGCCCCGACGCGATGTACGCGTCGGCGAACGCGTCGATGTCGGCCCGGCCGACTCCCGACTGCCGGACCAGTTCGTCCCATGGCGTCGCCTCGACGAGCGCCCGGTACTCCTCGAGGCCCGTCGTGAAGCGGTCGAGGAAGTTGGCGTCGATCACGCCGGGATCGGTTGCCCCCCGCTCGAACATCGCCTTGGCCACGCCACGGAGGAGCGCCAGGTCACCACCGACGCGTGGCTGGATGTTCATCGTGCCCGTCGAGGTGGTGCGACGGGTGACCATCGAACGGATCTCGTGGGGGATGATCGTCTCGCGCGACGCGGCCTCGACCAACGGGTTCACGTGGATGACCTGCGCGCCGCGTCGGGTCGCCGTGGCCAGCGCGGTGAGCATCCGCGGTGCGTTCGACGCGGCGTTGACTCCCATCACGACGACCAGGTCGGCGGTCTCCCAGTCGTCCAAGGACACGGTGCCCTTGCCGGTGCCGATGGCCGCGGTGAGCGCCCGTCCGCTGGCCTCGTGGCACATGTTCGAGCAGTCCGGGAGGTTGTTCGTCCCGAATTCACGGACCCAGAGCTGGTAGAGGAACGTCGCCTCGTTGCTGAGGCGACCGGAGGTGTAGAACGCCGCCTCGTCGGGGCTCGTGAGCGACCGGAGCGTCGAGCCCACGAGCTCGTTCGCCTCGTCCCACGACACCGGCACGTAGTGGTCGGTGTCGGGGTCGTAGCGGAACGACTCGGTCAGGCGGCCCTGCGCCTCGAGGGCGTGGTCGGGCCAGGTGCGCAGCTCCTCGACGGTGTGGGCCGCGAAGAAGTCCCGCCCGGTCCGCTCATGGGTCATCTCCCACGTGACGTGCTTGAGCCCGTTCTCGCAGACGTCCAGGTGCAGGCCGTGGCGATCGTCGGGCCAGGCGCACCCGGGGCAGTCGAAGCCGCCGTCCTCGTGGTTCATCAGCTGCAGGGATCGGGCTGCGGCGACCGGCTCGCGGCGTCCGATCACCACGCGTGCGACGCTCGCGGCGGCTCCCCACCCCGCCGTCGCCGAGGTGTCGTCGGCCTGCGCGAACGGACCCTCGCGATTGGGTCCCCGACCGACTGCCGGTCGGTCCGCCGTGCCCTGGAACCGGTCCGGGGCGGGCGCTTCGAGTGGTGGGTTCGACATCATCGACCTCGGCTCTCGTGGCGGTGCACTCCACCGTCGCGCGTCCCTACCCCGTGTGCACCGTCCGACCCACTGCTCCTGCGTTTCCACCCTCTCGGGCTGCGCCTCGCCGCGGTCAGGGGGCCGTGACCGTGACCGTCAAGGGGTTGGCCGCCGACTGCCACACCAGGCCGAGGAACGTCGCCTGGAGCACGGTGAAGCGAACCTGCACGATCCGGTTGTTGCCGGACCGCCGGTAGGGCGACGAGTGGAAGGTGACCGAACCGGTCGGGGTCGACTCCCCGAGGATGTCGGCGTCGCGCACCCAGGTCGTGGAGCCGTTCACCAGGTACTCCACCGCGACGGTCACCTGGGCGTCGTCGACCGGCACCGCGACGGAACGGGTGACGTCCATCGGCGCGTTCGCGCGCCAGTCGTTGCCACTCGTCGAGGTGCTCGGCACCAGCCAGCGTGTGAAGAGCGCAGCGCCGGGGTTCACCGTCGTGGTCGGAGCGATCGTCGTGGTCGATGCGGTGGTCGTCGTCGTGGAGGCCGTGCTGGTCGTGGTGGTCGACGCCGTCGTCGTCGACACCGTGCTGCAGTCCGGCAACGCGGTGGTCGGGACCGCGTCGACAGCATCGGGGTTCCACTGACGCACCTCGACGGTGGGCGGCGAGTCCAGATGGAATCGGTAGACCACTTCGGCCGACGTGCGGGCGATCACCGCGGTGTCGCCGGGTTCGCGCACTTCGGCCTCGTAGGTGGCGAACCGGTCGAGGTACAGGCAGCCGTCATCCGGGAAGGCGTGCTGGGAGCACGTCACGGTCACCTCGAGCGAGTCGATCTCGAGCGTCTGCGTGGGGCACGGTCCACCGGGAACGGCGACATCGGGGTTGGACCGGCCCAGTTCCACCGCCGCGTCGATCGCACTGCTGGCCGCGTAGAGCTCGCGACGGTCCTCGACCACGGGTCGGGTGATGCGTGGTCCGAGCGCGACCAGACCGAGGATGGCGGGCACGATCAGGCCGAGGAACACCATGAGCGCGAGCACCAGGACGAGTGAGGCACCCCGCTGACCGGTTCGCCGGCGGCTCATGATTCGCGCTTCACGATCTCGAGGTGCTCGGTGTGGCCCGACGGCGTGGTGATGCTCAGTTCGAGTGCCTGCAATCCGGGATCGGTGGTCGGACAGGCCCCGGTTGCAGCGAACTGGGTCGGCACCGTCGGCACCGCCACGTTGCTCGGCGGGTTCCAGAAGCGGACGTCGACGTCGATCGGGCCGTACCCCGACCTGGTCGGCAGCCCGGTGTAGCTGCCAGAGCCCGGACAGCCCGCTCGGGGGACGTAGGGCGAGGTGGGGTCCTGGACACGCTCGGCCGCGGTGCGCAGGAGCGTCTCGGCGACCGCTGACTCCTTGTGCCGGACGCTCAGCGCCATGGCGGTGCGCAGGCCCGCGTACGCGGCGATGGTCACGATGCTGAGGATCATGATCGCGAGCAACGACTCGAGCAGCGTCTCGCCCAGTTGGCTCCGACCACGACGACCCGGTCGGCGGTCAGCTGCCATCGATGATCACCGTCCCTCCACCGGAGGTCTGGAGGTTCTGGCCGATCACCCTGCCGACACGCATCTCGCCGCCGCCGCCGCCGAGCACGACGTTGGCCGACGCCGGCGCGTAGATCGTCCCGGTGAGCGACGCGAGCTGGGCGTTCCCGAGGATGTGGAACTCGGCGACGTTCGAGCGCGCCTGGAAGAACATGATGCCGCTGTAGGTGCCCGAGCTCGGCGGTGACAGGTTCAGGTCCGCACCGGTGACCCGCACCTGGCCGACCTCGTTGTAGATCATGACGTCGGAGCCGGCGACCGAGCCGTTGTTGACCCGCATGCCGTCACGCAGCACGTAGATCCCCGGCCGTAGCTCGAAGTCCCGCACGCCGCCACCACCCAGCGCCGGAGGGAACTCGGTGGTGTAGATGCCCGGCTGGCAGACCCGCACCCCGCTGTCGACCGGGCAGTTCGTGCGTGGGGTCGCCGACGCCACGTCCGGCGTCGGCAGGAACCGCAGCGGGTCCAGCAGTCGCGTCTGGTAGCTGCCGGGTTGCGACTCCGAGTGCGTGGGGCAGCCGACGCAGGTCGCACCTTCCTGCAGCTCGAAGTCGCCGGTCACGCGCAGGCGGTACGACGCGGGGTTGCCGGGCGAACCGGGCCCGCCCGAGAGACGGACGGCCGCGGGTCCCGACGACGGCCGGTTGATTAGGGCGTTGCCGATGACCTGGAGCTGGCTGTTGCCGCCCGCCTCGAAGGGAGTGTCGCCGCCGAGCGCGACGAACGTCGGCACCTCGAGCGGCGGGTCCGGGCTGTTGCCGTCGGTCAGCCGACGGGACCCGTCCAGCTCGAAGCCGAAGCTCGAGGTCCGTGAGACCCTCAAGGTGATGCGACGGGGCGCGGTGCCCGCCACGCACGGACCGATCGTGCCGTCCGCCGCCTCGCAGGTGACCTGCGGTTCGACCTGCAGATCACCGACGACCCTGCGTGTGG
>JALYWI010000198.1 GCA_030852785.1 Actinomycetota bacterium | reverse complement strand
ACGCGGACGGGCGCGCCCGGGCGATCGGCGTGTCGAACTTCCATCCCGACCGTCTCATCGACCTCATCATCCACAACGACGTCGTGCCGGCGGTCAACCAGATCGAGACGAACCCGTACCACCAGCGTCGGGTCGACCAGGAGCTGATGGCCGAGCGCGGCGTGCAGATCGAGTCCTGGGGACCCTTCGCCGAGGGCCGCAACGACCTGTTCGCCGATCCGACCCTGACCGCGATCGGTGAGCCCTACGGCAAGTCGGTCGCCCAGGTGGTGCTGCGCTGGTTGATCCAGCGTGACGTGCTCGTGATCCCCAAGTCGGTCCGCCGCGAGCGCATGGTCGAGAACTTCGACGTCTTCGACTTCGAGTTGTCGGCCGACGACATGGAGCGCATCGCCGGTCTCGACCGTCGCGAGTCCATGTTCTTCGACCACCGCGACCCCGACATGGTGAACGTGCTCTCGACGATGGTCGCCTCCTGACGCGAGCGTCGCGGCAGTTCAGCGGGGCGCGAGCCGACCGAGCAGCGTCGCCGAGAGCGCACTCGCCGCATGGTCGGCGAAGCGCTCCGGGGTCCACCCTCGCTCGACCACCAGCAGCTGGAAGGCGTCGGGACTGAGCGTCGCCCACACGATGTCGGTCGCCTCGTCGGCGCCGAGGCCGTCGACCAGCGCATCGAGACGTGCGAGCGGCTCGACCGCGCGGCGGCAGTCCTCCCATCGCCCGAGGAGTGCGAACCGTCGGTACGCGTCCGCGACCGCCGGGTCGGACTCGGCGGCCCGCAGGGTCGGATAGATCGCCGAGAGCCGGCCGAGCACCTCGGTCGAGGCGGCCACGAGCGCCTCGACGATGGCGACCGGGTCGTCCATCTCGGCGAGCGTCGCGAACCCCGGGCGGTCCGCGACCGCGATGGGCTCGTGGTCGCCGGCGACGACGGTGTCGATCACCGCGGAGAACAGCCCGAACTTCGAGCCGAAGGCGTTGTAGATCGTCTGGGGTGCCACCCCGCTCGCTTCGGCGAGCTGGCGCACCGACGTCGTCGCGTAGCCGTCCTCGATGAACAGCTCCCGTGCCACGTCGATGATCTGTCGGCGGGTCTGCTCGGCCGCGGTCGACCGGAGCTCCGACTGGTACGGACGCTTGACCTTCTCGGGCATTCCATTAGAGTACTGTTCAAATCAATTGAACGGCATTCCAGTCAATCTGCTCAGCGGGAGGTCGCCATGATCACGGGCATCAACCACATCGCCACCCTCACCTCCGACATGGACGTGACGGTCGGCTTCTACCGCACGGTCTTCGACGCGACCGTCGTGCGCGAGATCGAACCGAGCGACGACCATCCGTGGATGAAGATCGTCGACCTGGGCGGCGGCTCGTTCCTGAACGTGTTCGAGGTGCCCGCCGACAGCATCGTGGGGGAGCGCACCCGCATCGGCGGGCGTGGCGCCATCGACCACTTCGGCATCGGGGTCGACTCACGTCCGACGATCGAGACGCTGCGAGCACGTCTCGCCGCGGCCGGCGCGCTCGAGGTCGGCGACATCCAGCAGCTCGGCGACGAGTGGTCGCTCTTCTTCCGAGATCCCGACGGCATGGACCTGGAGATCTGCGCGCCGGTGACCTGATCCCCGATCGGCGACCGGGGCGAGCGACGCTGCTCAGGCCGGGTCGTAGGTCCAGTCGGGGCGCTTGCGCAGGTGCGTCTCGTCGTAGGTCGCACGGCCGTCGACGAGGTCCACGAGCTTCGGCAACATGCGGCCGCCCGGGCGTGGGCAACGATGCTGTTCGAGGTGCTCGACGAACTCCTCGGGGAAGGCCTGGAGCACGCTGGCGACGACCCGCTGCTCCTCGACCGCGAGGTAGCACCGGCTCCCGTCGGTGACCCGCTCGAGCCATCCGCCGATCGCCCTGATGTCACCGTCGGTGCCCGCGCCGGACTCGACGCGCTCGAGCAGCGTCGTGATCTCCCCGGAGCCGATCTTGCACGGCGGGCACTGGCCACACGACTCGATCGCCAGGAACCGCGAGATCTGGTGCGCCACGTCGACCATGCAGGCGGTGTCGTCGTAGACGATGAACCCTGCCGAGCCCATGCCGCTGCCGATCGCGGCGAGGCCTTCGTAGCTGAGTGGCGCATCGAGCTGCTCCGCGGTCACCACGGGGTTGGCGACCCCGGAGAACACCGCCTTGATCTCACGGCCCGCCCCCACGCCGCTGCCGACGGCGTCGATGACCGCTCGCAGGGGCGAACCGAGCTCGACCTCGCCGACATCCGGTGCGATGACGTCACCGACGACGGTGACGACGACGGTGCCGGGCGACTCGTCGGTGCCCATCGAGCGGAACCACTCCGCACCCCGAGCGAGGATGTGCGGCACGTTGGCGAGCGTCTCGACGTTGTTGACGAGCGTCGGGTTCGGTTCGTCGGTGCGGTCGTGGGGACCGTGCGGCCCGGCCTCCCAACCCGCCTGGGGTGATGCGGCGAACAGACCCTGTTCGTACGGCGGGAACCAGCGCGGCAACGGCGGCTTGCCCTCGATCACCTCGAGCATCGCCTTCTCCTCGCCGAAGAGGTACTCGTCGGGACCCGCGACGACGTTGACGGTGCAGTCGCTGCAGAGGCCGGCCGACTGGAACTCCTGGACGGCCCGGGTGAAGGCCTCGATCTCACGTTCGAAGGACCCCTTGATGCCGATGAACAGCTCGGCGGCACCGATCGCGAACCCGGCAATGACCATGCCCTCGACCACCTGGTACGGATTCGCCCGCAGCAGCGCGCGGTCCTTGAACGTGCCCGGCTCGCCCTCGGCGCCGTTGCAGACCAGGTAGCGGCGCGACGCGGTCTGCCCGGCGATGCCGGCCCACTTCCGTCCGGTGGGGAACCCACCTCCACCGCGGCCGCGCAGCCCGGCCGCCGTGATGACCTCGATGGTGGCCGCGGCGCCGAGCCGTCGTGCGGCCTCGATGCCTGCGCCCCCGGTCTCGGTGTCGAGGTAGTCCTCGAGCGAGGTGATCGGATCGTGTGGCAGCAGGAAGGTGCTCATGTCGCTCCTCGGCCGGATCGGAGTCGGGTCCGGTCTCGACGACGACCGTAGTGGTGGAGTCGGTCGTCCCGGGTCCCGCCTCACCCGGCGACGCAGAACCGCTCCATGGTCGGGTGGGTGGTGGTTAGAGTCGCCACCCGTGGGCGTCGGCGGGAGGGTGCCACGTTGGCAGTGACGTTGGATCTCGGCGGACGTCGAGTGCTGGTGACCGGAGCGGGTCAGGGCATCGGTCGCGCCGTCGCGCTGGTGTGCGCGCACGCCGGTGCCGACGTGGTCGTGAACGACCTGGACCCGGACCGCGCCGAACAGGTCGCCGCCGAGGTGCAGGCCGTCGGTGTGGTGGGCACCCCGTCGGCGTTCGACGTCGCCGACCACGACGCCGTCGAGCGGGCGGTTCGCTCCCTCGACGCGGTGGACGTGCTGGTGAACAACGCGGGCAACGCAGGGGCCAGCGGCTTCGGCGCCCGAGGTGCGTTCGCCGAGAGCGACCCCGCCGACTGGGAGCCGTTCCTGCGGGTCAACCTGTACGGGACGCTGCACTGCTGCCGTGCGGTGCTGCCGGGCATGATCGACCGGCAGTGGGGGCGGCTCATCACGATCGTGTCGGACGCCGCCCGGACCGGCGACCCGGGCGGAGCGGTCTACGGCGCGGCGAAGGCGGGTGCTGCGGGGCTGACCCGGTCGCTCGCGCTCGAGAACGGGCGGCACGGGATCACGGCGAACAACATCTCGTTGGGCACGATGCGGACCGCGGCGACCGAAGGCGTGTGGGCGGATCCCGACGGCCCGATCGCGAAGGAGATCATGCGGAGCTACGCCGTCCGGCGACCCGGTGAGCCCGACGACGTGGCGAGCCTGGTGGTCTATCTGGCCTCGGAGCACGCCCGGTGGATCACCGGTCAGACGTATCCGCTCAACGGCGGCTACTCGTTCTCGTTGTAGTGCTCGGGCGACGAGCGGGGTCGGGTCCGTCGATCGCGAGAATCGGATCACGCCGAAACCTCTAGAGGTATCGTGACGCCGCACCACCACCACCGAGACGGAAGGGCGTCACAGATGGACCCACAGGGCAAGCGAGCGATCATCGTCGGAGGAGCCTCCGGCATGGCCAGGTCCGCAGCGGAGATGCTGGTCGAGCGCGGCGCGACCGTCGCGATCCTCGACCGTCCGCAGTCCGCGGGCGCAGAGGTCGCGGAGTCGCTCTCGGGCACGTTCCACCCCTGTGACGTCACCGACGACGCCGGCACCGAGGCGGCGATCGACGCCGCGGTCGAGGCGCTCGGCGGGTCGGTCCACATCTCGGTGAACACCGCCGGTGGCGGCGGCGCCCGACGCACGCTGTCGAAGGACGGCCCCCATCCGCTGGACGCGTTCCGGGCGACCATCGAGTTGAACCTGATCAGCAGCTTCAACGTCGCGCGTCTGGCCGCTGCGCACATGGCCCGCAACGAACCGGAGGACGAGGAGCGCGGGGTCATCATCAGCACCGCGTCGATCGCGGCGTTCGAGGGGCAGATCGGACAGGTCGCCTACACCGCGGCCAAGGCGGGCATCGCGGGGATGATGCTGACGATCGCTCGTGACCTGGGCAGCCTCGGCATCCGCTCGATGGCGATCGCGCCCAGCTTGTTCGCGACCGGACTCACCGAGGGCATCCCGGACGAGTTCGCCGCGGCGCTGACCCGCGACGCCGCCTTCCCGAAGCGCCTCGGCCGGCCCGAGGAGTACGGGCGGCTCGTCCTCGCGATCGTCGAGACGCCGATGCTCAACGGTTCCTGCATCCGCCTCGACGCCGGCCAGCACTTCGCGCCGAAGTGACCCTCGGGCGCTGAGGACCGCCATGGGCCCGAAGGCGCCGGCCGGGACGGAGGGCGGTCCGCCGAGGGAGAAACCGCAGCTGATCGCGGACGAGCTGCGGCGCGCCATCGTGTCGGGTGACCTCGACGAGGGGGACTCCCTCGGCCACGAGTCGGATCTCATCGAGAGGTTCGGTGTGTCGCGCCCGTCGTTGCGCGAGGCGCTGCGCATCCTCGAGGCCGAGGGGCTCGTCACGGTGCTGCGGGGTGTGCACGGCGGGGTCGTCGCGCACCGTCCGGACCAACGGCAGACCGCCCGCACCGCGGCGCTCGTGCTCCAGTCCCGCAACGTGAGCGTGGCCGACGTGTTCCAGGCCCGGACCATCATCGAGCCCACCGCCGTGCGGCTCATCGCCGGCAGCCGGCAACGTCGCCGGTCGGCCGATGCGTTGCGCTCGCTCATCGACGACGAGACGGCGTGGCTCGACCACCCGGTCGAGTTCGCCGCCGCGAACGCACTTTTCCACGTCGAGCTGGTGGCCCTGGCCGGCAACCAGACGCTGACCATCGTCGCCGAGATGCTCAACGAGGTCGTCGCCCGTGCCGTCACCGAGGCCAGCCAGGGCGACTCGTTCCCGCAGGCCGGGCGAACCCGGCAGCGAGGACTGCGGTCGCAGCGGCGGCTCGCCGACCTGATCGCCGCGGGCGACGTCGACGGCGCCGAGACGCACTGGCGGACCCACATGCGGGTCGTCGGTCGAGTGCTGCTGGGTCAGCGCCCGTCGCGGGTCGTCGATCTCGAGGACCACATCTGAACCACTGAGCCCGACGCCGGTCACCGGCCCGGTGTCGTGGCGTGGCGCTCCTCGGCGCACTCGGTGATGCGACGTCGGAGGAAGCGTTGCTCGGCGGGGTTGCCGCAACGGTCCAGCGCCTGCTGGTACGCGAGGCCGGCATCTGCCGCGCGACCGCTCCTCCGCAGCAGGTCGGCGCGCGTCGCGTGCCACAGGTAGTACTCCCCGAGCGGGTGCTGCTCGACCAGCTCGAGTGCCGCCGCCGGTCCGTGCACCTCTGCCACCGCGACCGCACGGTTGAGCTCGACCACCGGTGTCGGTTGGACGATCCGCAGCTGATCATGGAGCGCCAGGATCTGCCGCCAGTCGGTCCGGGCGGACGACGGGGCGCTCGCGTGCACGGCGTTGACGGCTGCATGCAGCTGGTACGGACCGGGCCGGTCCTGGCGGAGGCACCATCGGACGAGGTCGAGCCCGTCGGCGACCATCTCG